>JAEXCA010000192.1 GCA_023393755.1 Actinomycetes bacterium
CCGCCATCCGACCGCCCAACGATCCCTGAGGACGACCAAACACCAGGTCTCAAAGCTCCGAGGAGGGGCCCGACGTCCGACGCCCAACGATCCCTGAGGTCGGCCGAAGGCCGAGTCTCGAAGGGCCGAGGAGGCCCGGCGTCCGACACCCGACGATCGCTGAGGTCGGCCGAACATCAGGCCTCAAAGCTCCGAGGAGGGACCCGACGTCCGACGCCCAACGATCCCTGAGGTCGGCCGAAGGCCGAGTCTCGAAGGGTCGAAGAGACCCGTCGTCACCCACGCTCAGCGCGACCTCAGGAATCGTGGGGGTTCGTCAGCCCTGCGGCAGGACGTCGCCCGAGGGCCAGGTCTGCCGGATGAAGTCCGCGACCTCCGGGCTGTGCAGCAGCTCCTCCAGCTTGGCGACACCAGGGTTGGTGTTGTCGGTGCGCCAGGCCAGCAGGTTGGCGTTCGGGTTGCCCTCCACCGTCTCCACGGCGATCGCGTTGTCGGTGTTCAGCCCCGCGCTGAGGATGAAGTTGCCGTTCACGAAGGCCACGTCGATCGCCGGATCGTCGAGTTGCTGGACGATCACCTCGGGCTGGTTCTCGACGAACTTGAAGCCGCGCGGGTTCTGCTCCGCGGTCAGGTTGATCGCGGTGCTGTCATCGGTGATCCCGTTCAGCTGACCGACCTGTTCCAGCAGCCGCAGACCCCGGATCTGGTTCGCGACATCGTTGGTGATCGCGATGCTGGCCCCGTCCGGCACCTCGTCGAAGGTCTTGTACTTGCTCGAGAACGCGGCGTACGGCTCGATGTGGACGCCGGCGCCGTGCTCGAACTGATAGCCCTTCTCGGCGATCTGGTTCTCCAGGTACGGCAGGTGCTGGAAGTAGTTGGCGTCCAGTTCGCCGGAGGCCAGCGCCTCGTTCGGCAGCACATAGTCGTCGAACTCCCTGATCTCCAGGTCGATGCCGGCGGCCGCGGCCAGGTTCTGGTCGATGAACTCCAGAATTCGGGCGTGCGGGACCGGGCTGGCGCCCACCTTGACCAGGGTGACCTCGGCCGGGGCGCTGCCCGATTCGGACGGAGTCTGGACGGGCGCGGGCGTGGCGGCCGGACCCGCGCAAGCCGACAGCATCATCGCAGCCGCGAAGCTCGCGGTGATGGCTGTCAGACGCTTACTGAGGGTTCCCATGAGGGTGCTCCTTCGGTGTTGTGGGCCGTGGCCCGGTTTCTTGTGGTGGCCGGCGGGCGCCGGCCGTTCCCCGCCCGCGGCGGGAAGCTGGGTGGCACCGTCCGGTGCCGTGGAGGGGTGTGCCATGGCGCTCACCGGTGGTCGACGCGCTGGACGAGCCGGTCGCCGGTCCACTGCACCAGCTGGACGAGCACCACCAGGACGATCAGGATGACCACCATCACCTCGGGCTGGAAGCGCTGGTAGCCGTAGTTGTAGGCCAGTCGCCCCACGCCGCCGCCACCGATCAGGCCGGCCATCGCGGAGTAGCCGATCAGGGTGACCACGGTGGTGGTCACGCTGGCCACCAGCGACGGCAGCGCCTCCGGCAGCAGCACCTTCCACACCGTCTGGAGCCGGGTCGAGCCCATCGCGTGGGCGGCGTCCAGCTTCCCGGGGTGCACCTCGCGCAGTCCGGCCTCGACCAACCGGGCGAAGAACGGGATGGCGGCGATGGCCAGCGACACCGATGCCGCCAGGGGGCCGATCGAGGTTCCGACGACGAACCGGGTGAACGGGATCAGCGACAGCATCAGGATCGCGAACGGCACCGAGCGGGTGAGGTTGACGATGATGGTGCCCAACACCGCGTTGATCACCTGGTTCTCGGCGAGGCCGCCGGGCTGGCTGGTGAACAGCACCACCCCCAGCGGCAGCCCGATCAGCACGGTGGCCAGGCCGGAGAGGCCCACCATCAGCAGGGTTTCCAAGAAGGCCGGCCACAGCGCGGTGGTGATCGCCGGGTTGTTCAGCAGATCGGTGAGGTTCATCGCAGTGCCCCCGTCCTGGCGGCGGACGCGCCGGCATCGGTCAGGAAGCCGATCACACCGTTCGGATCCGTACCGGCCGGGACGAGGACCCGGGCGCGATGGAAGGTGGTACCGGCCAGATGCTCGATGGTGCCGGCGACCACCGGCAGGTCGACGCCGAAGTGGCGTTCCGCGGCGGTCAGCTTGGGCGCCGTCCCCGGATCGGTGGTGTAGAGCACCTCGATCAGCGCGCCGGCGCCGTCCTCGGCCGGATCGTGCGGCGGCAGCGCCAGCAGGGCGTCGCTGAGCCGGCTGCCGAACCGTCCAACTGTCTCGGTCAGGCTGCCGGATTCCAGCACCTTGCCCTGGTCGAGCAGCGACACCGAGTCGCAGATCCGCTTCACCACGTGCATCTCGTGGGTGATCACCAGCACGGCCAGCCCGAGCCGGGCCTTGATCGCACTGATCAGGTCGAGGATCTCGGTGGTGGTGGCCGGGTCGAGTGCGCTGGTCGGCTCGTCGCACAGCAGGACGTCCGGATCGGTGGCCAGGGCCCGGGCGATGCCGACCCGCTGCCGCTGCCCGCCGGAGAGCTGCGCCGGGTAGGCGTCCCCGGCGTCGCCCAGGCCGACCAGTCCCAGCAGCTCAGCGACCTTGGCCCTGCGCTCGGAGAGGGGGACACGCGCCAGTTCGAGCGGGTAGGCGACATTGCCGGCGATGGTGCGGGAGTCGAACAGGTTGGCCTGCTGGAACACCACGCCGAGTCGCCGGCGGGCCTGGCGCAGCGCCGCGGAATGGACGGCGGTGAGCTCGACCCCGTTGATCTCGACCGAGCCGGAGGTCGGCCGGTCGAGCAGGGCGAGGCAGCGCACCAGCGTGGACTTGCCCGCGCCGGATTGCCCGATGATGCCGTGCACCGCGTTGGCGGGCACGGTGAGGGTCACGCCGTCCAGGGCGCGGATCTCGCGTTTGCCCTGGTGGTAGACCTTCTTCAGGTCGGTGACTGTGATCATGGTCGGCTTTCTGCGGGGCGATCCGGCCATGCGGGCACGGCGAATCGACTGCGGTGGTGGTGGAATCGCACACCCCGGCAGAACGCGGAGCAGGGTGGCCGGTCAGCGGCCGGGGAGAGTGCGGTTGCTCAGCAACAGCACATTCGCATGCACATCATCGCCGGGGCTGCGGGGTGCAGGCGGGCGATGCGGCAGGCGGTGGTGAACACGAGGGTCACGATACTCGCCTCCCCCGGCAAAAGTTCAAATCGGCGAGCAGTCGGGTTGGGACGTGGGATGGTTCCCGGCGAACCGGGGGACGCGAACCGGGGGACGGTTCTCCGCCTCACCGTGGACCAGGGAACCGTCCCCAGGTCCACGGGGACGGCAGAACCGTTCCGTGCCCCAAAGTTGCTCTCACAAGGTGGGACAGAGGAACCGTCCCGTGTCCCAAGGTCTGTCCCCCTGGCTCGCTTTGGACCAGGGGACGGTTCTCCGGCTCACTTTGGACCACGGAACCGTCCCCAGGTCCACGGGACGGCGGAACCGTCCCCGGTGGGCCGGTGGGCCCTCAGAGGGGTTCGACCAGGTAGAGGGCGGAGCCCCAGTCGCCGAGCAGGCGGGCGGTGGTGTCCTGGCCGTCGAAGTGGGGGTCGAGTTGCAGCCAGGCCAGGGCGGACCCGGTGCCGACGTGCTCCTGCTCGGGGTCGTCCAGTGAGCGGAACCAGTCCAGCACGGTCAGCGGGACGCCGTGGCCGCTCAGCTTGACCGGCAGGGCGTGGCTAACCAGGCCACCGAGGGAGCGCAACGAGGTCGCCTGGGGCAGGGCGCGCACCCGGTAGCGTCGGTGCGGGTCGAGGCCGCGGATCGGCAGCGAGTCCGGCGGCGATGCCGCCGGTGCGCCAACCTGGAAGTGGCCGATCACGCGGGGCTCCCCGCCGGGTTCGTGGACGCTCCAGGTCACCTGGTTGCCCCGCACCGGGTCGTGGCGACGGAATCGTCCGTACTGCAGCAGCCGGCGGTGTTCCTTGTAGAACGCGATCTGGGCGCGGATCCGGCGGCGCTCCTCGCGGGTGAGGTCGGTCGGGTCGAGTTCGTAGCCCAGCAGGCCGAAGGCGGCCACGTTGAACCGGGTGGAGAGCGGGGTGTCCCGCAGGGTCTGGGCGGACGGGGACGCGGTGACGTGCGCGCCCATGGTGGACGGCGGGTAGAGGTAGCTCAGCCCGCCCTGGATGCTCAGCCGCTCGATCGGATCGGTGCAGTCCGAGGCCCAGATCTGCGGCGAGAAGCAGAGCATCCCCAGGTCGAACCGGTTGCCCCCGGACGAGCAGGACTCCAGCAGGATGTGCGGCCGCGGCCCGAAGATCCGCCGCAGCACCTCGTACAACCCCAGCATGTACCGGTGGTGCAGTTCGCCGGCCGGGGTGACCGCCGACCACTGGTCGGAGAAGGTTCGGTTGGCGTCCCATTTGACGTAGCTGATCGGGACCCGGTCAAGGATCGCCGAGACGTTCTCGACGAGGTGGTCGCGCACCTCGTGCCGCGTCAGGTCCAGCATCAACTGGAACCGTTCCTCGCTGGGCGTCCGCCCCGGGACGGCGATCGCCCAGTCGGGATGAGCCCGGTAGAGGTCGGAATCGGGGTTGACCATCTCGGGCTCGAACCAGAGCCCGAACTTCAGCCCCAGCCCGGTGATCTCGGCAGCCAGCCCCTCGAGCCCCTTGGGCAGCTTGCGCCGGTTGACGGTGTAGTCGCCCAGCCCGGCGTGGTCGTCGTCCCGGGCACCGAACCAGCCGTCGTCCAGCACGAACAGTTCGGCGCCGAGCGCGCCGGCCCGCTTCGCCATCGACACCACCCGCCGGTGGTCGAAGTCGAAGTAGGTGCCCTCCCAGTTGTTCACCAGCACCGGACGGTCGGCGTCCCGCCACTCACCGCGGACGATGTGCCGCCCGACGAAGTCGTGCAGGTTCGCCGACAGCCCGTTGTACCCCTCGTCCGACCAGGAGAGCACCGCCTCGGGGGTCTCGAACCGGCCGCCGGGTTCCAGCGTCCATTCGAAGCCGACCGGGTTGATGCCCGAGGTGACCCGGACGAGGTCGCGCTGGCTGAGCTCGACCGCGGTGTAGTGGTTGCCGGAGTACACCAGGTTGAAGCCATAGACCTCGCCGCGGTCCTCCCCGGTCCCGCGGCGGGCGAGCAGCACCCCCGGGTTGTGGCGGTTGGACGAGAACCCGGTGACCGACGAGTTCACATAGATCCCCGGCGCCAACGGACGGACGTGCCGGTGCGCCTCGGCGATCCAGGCACCGT
The DNA here is from genome assembly GCA_023393755.1 of Actinomycetes bacterium. GTDB lineage: Bacteria > Actinomycetota > Actinomycetes > Propionibacteriales > Propionibacteriaceae > Propionicimonas. The sequence continues at coordinate 5,271 of JAEXCA010000192.1, forward strand.
CGAAGGTGACCAGGTCGAACCCTCGGTCGGGCAGGTCGATCAGCTGGCTCATCACCCGCCGCACCCGCAGCGCGACCCCGGAGTGGTTGGTCAGCACCGCCCGCCGGGTGACGGTGTTCGAATCCGGGAAGACCGTGTAGTACAGCGTCGCCGCCAGGTCACCGTCGGCCAGGTCGACCTGCAGGGTCGCGCAGGGACGGTCCGCGGCCACCGCGGTGGGCAGCCCATCGGCACAGGCCACCGTCCCCTCGTGGACGGCGTGGCCGACGTACCGCAGGTCGGTGACGAAGCTGCCGTCCGGCATGGTGGTCTCGATCGCCGGCAGCCGGTAGTCGCCCTTGCCCAGCCCGGAGTACTCCAGCGGCAGCCGGTCGAGGTTGTAGCCGGTGTCGCCCGGCTGGTACTTCACCCCGTCACCGTTGGCGGCGCGCTTCACCGCCAGCGCCGCGACGCTGTCGAAGGGGTGCTCACCCAGTTCCACCCCGGCGCCGAAATGGAGGTGTTCGAGGTGGCCGTACTTCGTCACCCGGAACAGGTAGCTGATCCCGGCACCGCGCAGGTGGAAGACCGGTGCCTCCGCCGTGTCCGACGTCAGGATGTCGATCATGGTCACCTCCCGACCCGGAGCGGGCCGTCCGTTCGTCACGGACTCGCACCGGCGGCGCTGACGGCACGAGCTTCCAGCATCCTAGGCATCACCGCTCCCGTCCGTACCCCGATCCTCAGGATTCGCCGGCCTCGACGGAGGCCTGCACCATCGTCCGCAGCCCGAGGTTCAGCGCCTGGATCTGCGCTCCGGTGAGCTTGCGCGGGTTGCTCCCACCGCCGAAGCCGACCTCGGGGGCGATCATCCGCAGCAGGTCCGCCGGCACCAGGCAGTCGGCGCTGAAGCCCATCGTCACCACCGGCATCACCAGGGCGCCGCCGTCGGGCACCCGGGGCGGCCCGACGACCAGCCCGAAGCCGACCACGCCACCGTCCGGGCTATCGTCCCACAGCACCACCTCGTCGCGGATCGCCAGCTCCTCGGGCTCGCGGTCGATCGACACCCCGATCGTCGGGTTGGGTGAATCCGCGATGAGTTCGGCCAGCGCGCCCACGCTGCCGTGTCCCAGCGTCACGCACCAGGACGATCCCCCGGTTTCGGTGGCCCGGATCTGACGGATCACGGCCAGCTTGTCGAGCTGGTTGGCCCTGCGCCACATGGTCAGCGACCGCCGGGCCCCGGCTCGCGCCGGCCGATCGGCGCCGGTCCGCTCCAGGTACCAGTCCAGGGCGTCGTCGGCGTAGTCGATCACCGCCACCGGACGGTGGGTACGGACCGCGGTGAGCGCCTGCCGCACCTTCATGCCCTGCGCCAGCAGCAGCCCGAAGACGGCGGACGGTGCGCGGTTCACCCCCATGTGGCAGTGGACCAGCACCTTTGCCTCCGGGTCGGCCAGGGCCTGGGTGACCCACTCGTTGAGTTGCTCGAACCATTCCGGCCCGATGCGTTGCCCCGCGTCCTGCACCGGGTGGTAGAGGTAGCGGAGCTCCGGCGCCCAGTAGCCGACCAGGTCGGCGTCGCTCCATTCGTCCCGCAGATCGGCGATGTGGGTGATGCCGGCGTCCACCAACTCCTGCAGTTGGCGCCGGGCCGACGAGAACTCGGGCGCCAGGTCGCCTCCCACCGCCAGTCGGGGAGTGACGAATTCGGCGTTGGCGATCTGCAGGGCGGGTAGCGACATGGGGCCATTGTGCTGCCTCGCCGGGAATGCGACCAGCGAGGGCCGTTTCGACCCCGTGGGACCGGCCCGGGCAAAGGTAAGGGGCGCAACCTACGGCTGCGCCCCACGGAGCCTGTGCCTAGCGACAGTTGTCCCCCAACGACTGTCGCATACCCCCAGCGGCATACAGAGCTTCCCCCTTGCCGGCGACTATACGCAGCCCCCCGGCCATCGCACAGTCCCCCGTACGGGGACATTTAGGCCCTCCCGGCCCGTGGCGGCCGGACCGCCGGGCGGGTCGCCCGGGAGCCGGTTTGGTAGACTCTCACGCAGAGCCCACGACGGGCTCCCGGACGATGGTCAAGTACCCGGTGCGCGACAAGACTTGCCGCAGGGAGTGACATGTCCTGGATCATTCTGATCGTTTCCGGCCTGTTCGAGGCCGTCTGGGCGACCGCGCTGGGGAAATCCGAAGGCCTCACCAAACTGGTTCCCTCGTTGGTCTTCGGGGGCGCCACGATCATCAGCATGGTGGGGCTGGCCTACGCCCTGCGTGAGATTCCGACCGGTACCGGCTACGCGGTCTGGGTGGGGATCGGTGCCACCGCCACCGTGGTGTGGGCGATGATCACCGGGGACGAGGCCGCGTCGCTGCCGAAGGTGCTGCTGATCGCCGGGCTGGTCGGTTGCATCATCGGCCTCAAGCTGGTCACCGACGCCGGGCATTGATAGCGATCCGCCGCGGTCGACCGACAACTGGATGAACGAAGGGGAAACCCCGGTTGCCCATTTAGTGGACGCCAAGTTTCACAAAATGGACATCGGGTTGTAGCGAACCTGAGCCTGGGGGCATTCCCGGCGGGAAACCGGTTCGGCCGCCCGCTATCGGGCTGCCGAACCAGTCAATCGCTGTGCTTCTTGCGCTTCTTGCGCTTCTTCCGGGCCTTGGCCCAGGCGCGCACCTTTTCCTCGTCCCACATCGGGGTGCGCTTATCGGGCCAGTGCTCCTTGGGTGCGTGGAATTCCTTGCCGTTCTTGCGCTCCTTGGACATCGCCGAACGGAACTGGTCGGTGGGCAATCCTGCCAGTTCGGCGGCCTGCGAGGTCGTCAACACACCCGCAGACTACCCGGTCACGCTGGACGGCGTCAGGACCGATGTCCACCTGGGCCGAGGACGGCGAGAATCGTGATCTCGGATCCCGTCTGGACTCCAGTGCGCAGGCCGGCGGTGAGGAATCGGACGACGCCGCGCATCGCGGCTCGTGCTGTTCGCATGGCTGGCTCCTCCTTCACCTTGTCGTGACTCATGTCAGGTTTCTGACGATCCCCAGAGCTTAGCATCGCTAGGGTTGCTACACAAGCAACTCTAGCGTTGCTAAGTCGGAGAACCCCGCTGTCAGGAGGCGGAAACGGCGAGTTCCGGCTGGGCAGGAGGCCCCCGGACTGGGAGACTCCTGGGGTGCGAGAGGCGTTGCTGAGGTTCCCCGGTAGGACCGTGCTGTCGGTCTGGGCATGGTTCGCGCTCGGCCTGACCATCCTGGTGGCGTTCCCGATCGTCGGGGTCATCTGGCTGGCGACGGTCCGCACCGATCCCGGTCGATATCGCACTGGCTACGCCTTTCGCAAGGTGGCGGTGGTGGCGCAGACACTCAATCCGCTCTGGCGGTTCACCGTCTCCGGCACGGTTCCCGCTGACCCGCGTCGCCCCTACATGGTGGTTGCCAACCACGAGAGCTTCGTCGACATCCTGCTGATCGCCCACCTGCCGTTCGAGATGAAGTGGCTGGCCAAGAGCGACTTCTTCAACTTCCCGCTGGTCGGGTGGATGATGCGGATGGCCGGGGACATCCGACTGGTGCGCAGCGACCTCGGTTCCCGTGGGGACGCTCTCGCCGCGATGCGTGACCGGCTGGCCCAGCGGGTGTCGGTGATGGTCTTCCCCGAGGGAACCCGCTCGGCCTCCGGTGAGCTCGGGGAGTTCCGCGACGGCGCCTTCACCGTCGCCCAGCAGGCCGGCGTACCGGTCCTCCCCCTGGCGGTGATCGGGACCCGGGACGCCCTGCTGAAGCACGACTGGCGGTTCGGCAGCAGCCATGCCGAGGTGCGCGTCCTCGACCCGATCCCGTACGACCCCGACCGGGACGTCGCGAGCCTGCGCGACCAGGCTCGCGCGGCTATCGCACGTGAATTGGAGCAACTGCGCAAGGAGCGCGCGGCGAAAGCGTCGTAGCCCGCAGTTTTTCTCAGCAGGACTTTTCTGCAATTGAGCGGGTATCCGCTTTCGGTGCTATCGTGGTAACAGCGAGTTTCCCCCAAGATGTCTCGCGAACCCCCGGGAAAGCGCGGCTGCTCCCCCCAAGACTGCAGACCCGCTGAGCGATATGGCCACTGGCCTCCGCACCGGGGGTTACCAAATTCCTCCGGCCTTTCCCGCACCAAAGCGCCCTACCCGGAGTCCCCGTCGGCCGGACGCGGCTGCCGGCGACCGGCGACACCGGCCTGGCGGATCAACACCCCAAGTCCGAAGCCGAATCGAGCCCGGGACGCGAGCATCGACGCCGCTGGGGCGGCGCTCCGGCGCGCGGATCGCGGGGAGCTGGATCGGCGCCCCGCGGGGCTGTCCAGGCCACCACACCAGCCCCTACTCACGACAAAGCCCGCCGGGTATCCTGCTCTAGCTCGGCCCCCCGCCGCAGTACCCAGGAGGTATGACAATGAAGTTCTTCCAGCGACTGGGCAAGTCCATGATGCTGCCCGTGTCGGTTCTCCCGGTGGCCGCGATCCTGATGGGGATCAGCTACTGGATCTCGAACACGGCGGGCGGTGAGAACGTCGTCTCGGCCTTCCTCGGCGCCGCCGGCGGCGCGCTGCTGAACAACATGGCGCTGCTCTTCGCCGTCGGCGTCGCGATCGGCATGGCGAACAGGACCGATGGAACCTCGGCGCTGGCGGGCCTGGCGTCCTGGTTGATCATCACCACCCTGCTCAAGCCGAGCACCGTGGCGCTGCTGCAGGGAATCGAGGTCGACGCCGTCAACCCGGCCTTCGGGAGGATCGAGAACGTCTTCGTCGGCATCATCGCCGGCCTGATCGGCGCCTGGTCCTACGACAGATTCAAGGACACCAAGCTGCCCGACGCGCTGTCCTTCTTCTCCGGGCGGCGCTCGGTTGCGATCATCGCCGCCGGCATCTCGCTGGTCGTGGCAGTGGTGCTCTACTTCATCTGGCCCGTGGTCTACACCGGGCTGGTCACCTTCGGCGAATGGATCGTGACGCTCGGCCCGATCGGCGCGGGCATCTACGGCTTCGCCAACCGGATGCTGATCCCGCTGGGGCTGCACCACGCCCTGAACTCGGTGTTCTGGTTCGACGTCGCCGGCATCAACGACCTGAACAACTTCCTCAACGGCACCGGCACCTTCGGAGTCACCGGCCAGTTCATGACCGGCTTCTTCCCGGTGATGATGTTCGGCCTGCCCGGCGCGGCGCTGGCGATGTACACCACCGCCCGCACCTCCCGGAAGAAGCTCACCTACGGCATCCTGCTGGCCGCCAGCGTCTCGTCCTTCTTCGTCGGAGTCACCGAGCCGCTGGAGTTCGCGTTCATGTTCCTGGCACCGGCGCTCTACCTGGTGCACGCGATCTTCATGGGAATCTCGCTGGCGATCAGCGCGATCCTGCCGGTGCGGATGGGCTTCGGCTTCTCCGGCGGCTTCATCGACCTGGTCCTGCAGTGGACCAATCCGATGGCGCAGAACCCGTGGATGATCCCGGTGATGGGCGTGGTCTGGTTCTTCATCTACTTCCTCGTGTTCCGCTGGGCGATCCTGAAGTTCAACCTGAAGACGCCCGGGCGGGAGGACGACGACGAGGTCGGCGACACCGCGCCGGTCTCCGGCAACGACGGCTTCCTGGGGACGGCCGGGGCGTTCATCGCCGCCCTGGGCGGGAAGCAGAACATCGTCGAACTGGACAACTGCGCCACCCGGCTGCGGATGGAGCTGGCCGATCCGGCCAAGGTCGACGAAGCCGCGCTGAAGCGGGCGGGCGCCGCGGGCACGATCAAGCCGGGCGGCAAGTCCGTCCAGGTGATCTACGGCCTCAACGTCCAGTTCGTCAAGGACGCGATGGAGCGCATCATGGCAGGCGAGGTCGAGCCACCCTCGGTGGCCCTGCCCGCCACCGCCGAACTCGCCGGCGCGGTGGCGGTGGCGGCTCCGTCCGAGGTCACCCTCAAGCTGCGCCAACCGGTGGCCGGCCGGGTGATCCCGCTGGCCGAGGTGCCCGACCCCACCTTCGCCACCGGCATCATGGGCCCCGGGCTGGCCATCGAGCCGGACGGCGAACTCGTCTGCGCGCCGGCCGACGGGACGGTGGCGATGGTGTTCAAGACCGGGCACGCGGTGGCACTGACGCTGGACGAGGGCGGTACCGAACTGCTCATCCATGTCGGCCTGGACACCGTCGCGATGGACGGGGACGGCTTCGAGGTACTGGTCAGCCAGGGCGACAAGGTGACCGCCGGCACGCCGCTGCTCCGGTTCGATGCCGCCAAGATCGCCGCCGCCGGGCATCCCGCGGTGACTCCCGTGGTGGTGCTGAACAACCCGAACGCGCGGATCGAGTTCAGCTGCGCGCCGGGCCGGCCGATCCCCCGCCGGGGTCGGCCGGCTCCGTCCGGGCAGGGTGCCCCCACGCCGTCCGCGCGGTATATTCGGACGCTACCGACCGCACCGTTTGGAGGTCAGCCAATGGGGTTCTTCGATCGTCTGGGCAAGTCGCTGGGGCTGAACAAGGAAGCTGAGCCGGCCCCACCCACCACTCCGGCACCCGCACCGGCGCCCGAGCCCGGCGCGGAGGCGGCGCCGGCCGCCGTCACGATCCGGCTGCGGCAGCCGATCGAAGGCCGGGTCATCCCGATCGCGGAGGTGCCCGACCCCACCTTCGCGCAGGGGATCATGGGACCGGGCATCGCGATCGAGCCCACCGGGAACGTGGTGACCGCACCCGCCGACGGGACGGTCTCGATGGTCTTCCGGACCGGACACGCGGTGGCGCTCACCCTGAGCGAAGGCGGCACCGAGCTGCTGATCCACATCGGCCTGGACACCGTCGCGATGGACGGGGACGGCTTCGAGGTACTGGTCGCCCAGGGCGACCAGGTGACCGCCGGCACGCCACTGGTCAGGTTCGATCCGGCGAAGATCGCCGCCGCCGGCCACCCGTCGGTCACCCCGATCGTGGTGCTGAACAACCCGGCCGCCACGATCGAGTTCAGCTGACCGACGAAGGCCTCCCGGGCGGAGCTCGGACACGAGCCCGACCCTGCCCGATGTCGCTTGCCATCGTTAGGGCGGTGATGGCTGGCGAAAGCGTGCCCGGCGGGCCCTTGGCCGCGCCAGGCCGGTAACAAACCGGGAGGCTGCGGCAACAACAGAGGTAGACGGGTTCACGACGTCGGCCTCGACCGGGGGTGTCGGCGCACGGATTCGCGGTCAGGAGTCGACAGTGCCCAAGCCTCGGGTCAGGGGTGATCGCCAGCACCTGCTCACCGGCCACCAGCTCGGGGCCGCGGCACGCACGGTCATCTGCCTGGCGGCCCTGATCGCCGCCTGGCTGCTGCTCACCGGGCAGCTGGCCTCGTCCTGACCTGCCGTCGGCGCAACTCGTCCGGGTCGCTCACCAGCGGAGACCCGGTGCCGCTTCGATCAGCGGGCGTCGAGCATGGTGAGCTGCAGCTTGGACGGCTCGTGGGCGTAGACCGCGTGCGGCACCCGGGTGTCGAGGTGCATGAACCCGCCGGGGACGAGTTCCTCGGTGCGGCCGTCGGCGGTGATGCTGAGCCGGCCGGAGAGCACCTGCAGCAGCACCGGCATGGCGGCGGTGTGCTCGGTCAGTTCCTGGCCGGCGTCGAAGCCGAACAGCACCACCCTCACCCCCGGAGCCCGGAACGCGGTGCGGGAGACGGTGGCCTCGGTCTGGACGTCGATCAGCCCGGCCAGATCCGGGAGGGCGGTGAAGGGCGCGGTGGTCATGGGTGCTCCTCGATGGTTGTGGGTTCGGCTGGGGCGGCTTGAGGACGGCGGGCCACCAGGGCGACGGCCACCAGCGCCTCGCGATGCCGGTGGAAGGTGGCACGCATCGCCAGCACCCGCCGGCGGGCGCCAGGGCTGCGCAGCAGGTTGCCGAGGATCCGCAGGGCTCCGCCCACCCCCTCGTCGGCGAGGTTGCGGCGCAGCGCCAGCAGCGCCATCGGCGCGGTGGCGGTGAACTCGACGACGAGGCCGTGGGCTTCCAGGGTCTCCCGCCATTCGGACATGGTGAGAGGACGGGCGTTCACCTTGATGGCCCGCGCGAGATCCCTGCGGATCTCGGTCTTGGTGTCGGCGGCGAGGTCGTCGGGCTGCAGCCCGAGCTCATGGATGGCGTAGTAGCCGCCCGGCCTCAGGACGCGGACCGCCTCCCGGACGATCTCCGCCTTGCCCCGGTCGGTCTGCATGGTCAGCATCGCCTCGCCGACCACCACGTCGGCGCTGGCGTCGGGCAGCCCGGTGCTGGCGGCGTTGCCGTTCACCACCCGTCCGGTTCCAGCGACCGCCCGCTGCACGATCTTCGCCGCTTCCGGGCTCTCGTCCACCCCCACGTAACTGCCCGGTTCCCGGGCGAGGATCTCGCGGGCGGTCAGGCCCAGGCCCGGCGCGAGCTCCACCACATCCCTGCCAGCCAGCGGCAGCGCCTGCAGCATCTGCTCGGTCAGTTCCCGGCCGCCGGGACGCAGCACGCGCTTGCCCAGCCGGGCCAGCAACCAGTGCCCGGGAACGTCCTCGATCGGCCGCGCGGCCATCGGGAGCTCCTCGAGGGTGAGGCGATCAGGGGCTTCGTCGCTCTTTTTCACAACTCTCATGGTACGTAATTCACTCGGCCGCTGCAGCTGATCCGTCGAATCCCCCAGAGAACGGAAGGAGGACGGTTCCTGGCGCCCGGGGAACCGTCCCCTGTCCCACCCGGACTCAGGCGTGGCCGGCCCCGTCGAGCTGGTCGATGATGTAGGACAACTGGTCGCCGACCACGCCCAGCGCATCGCGGACGCCGCCGCGGGAGCCCGGGACGGCCAGCACCAGGGCGGGAGGACGATCGCCGACCACCACGCCGGCCACCTCGCGGGAGACCAGCGCCTGCGGGGTGTGCGCCAGCCCGCGACGCCTGATCTCCTCGGCGATACCGGGGATCTCGAAGGCGAGCATCCCCCGGATCGCCTCGGGGGTGTGGTCGCGTGGTCCGATCCCGGTGCCACCGCTGGCCAGCACCACCCGGGCGCCACCGGCGATCGCCGAGCGGACCGCGGCGACGATCGCCCCGGCATCGTCCGGCACCACGGCGGTGACCACGTCCCAGCCCAGCTCGCCGAGCAGCGCGAAGGCCACCGGGCCGCCCCGGTCGGCGTCCGCTCCGCTGGCCACCTCGTCGGAGACGGTGATCACCGCCGCCCGCAGCGGACCGGTCACGACTTCCTCGGCGCACCCGGACGGGCGTACCGCCACCAGGTGATCCCGACGCAGATCACCGCCCAGACCACGCCGATCCAGTAGAAGGTGGTGGCCGGCATCAGGGTGAGCCCGACGCCGAACAGGAACGGGCCGAAGGCGGCGATCGCGCCGGTCCAGCCGATCACGCCACCGGCCTGGCGGCGCTCGAAGATCATCGGCATCTGCTTGAAGGTCGAGGCGTTGCCGATCCCGGCGAACAGGAAGATCGCCAGCATCCCCCAGAGGAACTGGTTGAAGCCGCCCTGCAGCGCCGCCGCGCTGGAGGTGTCGGGAACCAGCGCCGGGATGGTGATGATGATCGAAGCGATCAGTCCGATCCCGGAGATCAGCGTCCAGATCGCCCCGCCCATTCGGTCGGTCAGCGGCGAGAACAGCACCCGGGCACCGGCCCCGACCAACGGCCCGAGGAAGACGAAGGCGGCGGGATCGGGCACCTGGTAGCCCTCGACCAGGATGGTCGCAGTAGCACCGGCCCCCTCCACGATCGCGGGGTTGGCCGCCCCGTAGAGGTTGCCCATCAGCAGGCCGAACTGGGCCGACAGGCCCGAGAAGGTGCCGAAGGTCATGATGTACAGCACCGTCATCCACCAGGTGTCCTGGTTGGCGAAGATGTCGAACTGCTGGGAGATGTTGGCCTTGATCGGCACCGACTTCAGGTACTGCCAGGCGATCCAGGCGCCGATCAGGATGAACGGCAGCCAGACGAACGAGGCCGCCTGGTACCAGACCTCACGGTCCGGCTTCCCTGCGATCTTCATCATCTGGCTCTGGCCCATCCACCACAGCATCCCCAGCCCGATCAGCCAGGGCGTGAGCAGCTGGACGAGCGAGACGCCGAAGTTGCCCAGCCCGGCCTGCAGGCCGAGCGCCGTCCCCTGCTTCTTCCGCGGGAAGAAGTAGGAGGTGGACGGCATGAAGCCCGAGAAGGCGCCGCCGCCGATACCGGCCAGGAAGGCCAGCACCAGCAGCTCCCAGTACGGCGCGGTCGGCGACATCGAGCGGACGCCCCAGCCCAGCACCGGGAGGAACAGCAGCAGGGTGGTGGCGGCCACCATCTTGCGGGTGCCCATGATCGGCGGCAGCACCATCCAGACCAGCCGCATCAGGCCGCCGGAGAGACCGGGCAGCGCGGCCAGCCAGTACAGCTGTTCCTTGGTGAAGTCATAGCCGATGGCGTTCAGCTTGGGCACGATCGCCGACGGCAGGAACCAGGTGATGAAGCAGAGCGTGAGGGTGAAGGTGGTGATCCACAGCGTCTGCCAGGCCAGCTTGGAATCCCAGGTCTGCTCGTTCTCCGGATCCCAGGACTTCAGCCATTCCGGCCCGCCCTGCAGCTTCTCGACCAGGGTGCCGCGGCCCCCGCGGCGTTGTTCGGAGGGCGGAGGAGAAGGACGTTGTGGGGTTTTCATACTCCGGCCCCTTCCAGGGTGTCGATGTGCTCGGTGTCGAAGTGATCGGCCAGTTCGGGTGCCTTGGCGTGCAGCATCCGGACGATGGTGAAGTGCATCCAGATCGCGCAGACCGCGGTCAGCAGGAAGATGACGAAGAAGGTGCTGGTCGGGAAGCCCGACCACTCCTTGGTGTAGGCGAACAGCGGCGGCAGGATGAACCCGCCCAGGCCGCCCAGCATCCCGACCAGGCCGCCGACCGAGCCGACATTGTCCGGGAAGTACTCCGGAATGTGCTTGTAGACCGCCGCCTTGCCGACCCCCATCGCGCAGCCCAGCAGGAACACCATGACGGTGAACCAGAACACATTGATCGCGTAGCCGAGATGCTCGGTCTGCGACCCGTCGGCGTGGGAGATCACGATGTGCCCGTTCGGCATCATCAGCACGCCGCTGGTGACCAGCATCACCGCGAAGGTGGCGTACATCACCTTCCGGGCGCCGATCTTGTCCGAGACCCAGCCGCCCAACGGACGCAGCAGCGAGGCGGGGAAGATGAACACCGCGGTCAGCAGCGCCGCCTGCCACAGGTCGACGTCGAAGTTGTCGACGTAGTACTTCGGCAGCCAGGCCGACAGCGCGACGTAGGCGCCGAACACCGCGACGTAGTAGAGGCTGAACCGCCACACCCGCAGGCTCTTCAGTGGGACGAGCATCTCGGCGAGCGGACGACTCGTCCCCATCACCCGGTCCCGGCGCGGCACGATCAGCCAGGTGAGCACCGCCAGCGCCACGAGCAGCACGGCGTAGATCACCGGGACCAGTCGCCAGCCGCCCTGGATGCCGAAGACGAAGGTCATCCCGGCGGTGCCGGCGATCAGCGGCGGGCCGATGAACTTGGTCACCGAGGCGCCGACATTGCCGGCGCCGAACAGGCCGAGCGCGAAGCCCTGCCGGTCCCGTCCGAACCAGGCGGCGTTCCAGGCGATCCCGACGCTGAACAGGTTGCCGGCGAAGCCGACCAGGAAGGCCAGCACCAGCAGCACGCCGTAGGAGTGCGCGGTGGAGACGAAGTAGGCCGGGATGGCGGTCACGGCCAGCATCACGATGGTGACCTTGCGGCCGCCGATCCGGTCGGTGATGATGCCGGCCGGCAGCCGCCACATCGAACCGTTCAGCACCGCCAGCGCGCTGATCCAGGAGAGTTCGACGTCGGAGAGCAGCAGTTCCTTCTGGATCTCGATGCCCAGGATGCCGAACATCAGCCACACCGCGAACATCACGGTGAAGTCGATGGTCGACATCGCCAGGACGCGGTTGGCGCCCTTCCCGGTGTCGTGCACGGGTGCTACCACCTCGCTCGTGGAGCGAGGTGGGGTGGGCTTGGTCATCTGTCTCCTCGGTCTCGGTCACGGGTGCCGACCGGATCCCAGCCGCGGACGCGGCCCTGGGATGCGGCGGGCGGACGGGCGTCCCGGCTGCGGTACACCACATAGGGACGGAACAGGTAGTGCAGCGGGACGGTGAAGGCATGCACCAGCCGGCTGAACGGCACCAGCGCGAACAGCGCCAGGCCGATCAGGATGTGCACCTTGAACTGCCAGGTCGCCGCCGCCATCGCCTCGACGTTCGGCTGGAAGACCAGCAGCGAGCGGAACCAGATCGACACCGTCTCGCGGTAGTTGTGGTGCTCGCCGGACGGGGTGTGGTCGCCGGTCAGGGTGGCGATCAGGCCGAACACGATCGCCGACGCCAGGATGACGTACATCAGCTTGTCGTTGCGGGTGGTGGCCAGGAAGACCGGCCCGGTGGTCCGTCGCCGGTAGATCAGCAGGGCGATGCCGACCAGGGTCGCGACCCCGGCCAGGGTGCCGGCGCTGAGCGCGATGAAGTGGTAGGTCTCCTGGCTGATCACCAGGTCGGTCCACGCCTTCGGGATGAGCAGCCCGAGCAGGTGGCCGCCCAGCACCATCAGCAGCCCGAAGTGGAACAGCGGGGAGGCGATCCGCAGCAGCTTGGACTCGTACAGCTGGGAGGAGCGGGTGGTCCAGCCGAACTGGTCGTAGCGGTACCGCCAGATCAGCCCGGCGATCAGGGTGAGCGCCACCAGGTAGGGCACGACTCCCCACAGCAGGATGTCGAGGGCGTTCATCTCAGTTCCCTCCACGGGACGTGACGAGATCCCCGCCCTCGCGGGCGGGTTCGCCGGGCGGACGGGTGAGCAGGTCGAGGCCGACGAACTCGACCGGACGGGTCTCGCCGTAGCGGGCCTGCACCTCGGCGTGGCTCTGCGGCGACTCCCCCGGCAGGCAGCCGCAGACGGCGGCCAGCACGCCGGCGTGCGGCAGGCCGTCCTTAACGAGCCCGAGCCGCAGCAGTTCCAGGCTGGCCCGGAACCGCTGCAGCAAGGCGACCCCGCGGGCGGGATCGGCCACCGCGAACTCCAGCATCATCGGCAGGAAATCCGGCAGTTCCCCACCGGTGTCAACCAGCAGGCCGGATTCGCGGTAGATCTGTTTGATCTCGGCCAGCACCTCGCCGCGACGGCGGGTGTCGCCGTCCGTCCAGTAGGTGAGGTGGAGCGCGTGTCGCCGAGAGAGGTCGAACTCCTGAATGTGGAAGGACTGCAGCTTCGAGAGCGACTTCCCACCCAGGTGGGTCAGGACGTCCGCGAACTGCTCCGCCGCGCCGGTGCCGGCGAGGGCGGACCCGATGGTGCCGAGCCGGGTGAGCAGCTCCTCCTCGGGGTAGGTCAGGACGAGCGCGGCCGCCTGGAAGATGAGGGGCTTCGAGACTCGACCCTGCGGGTCGACCTCAGCCATCGATGGAGCGCCCTTTGACGATCCCTGGGGTCGCGCGAAGCGCGAGTCTCGAACGGGGCCACCCCGGGCCGTTACGGC
>JAEXCA010000224.1 GCA_023393755.1 Actinomycetes bacterium
GTCGAGAGCCGTTGCCGAGAGCCGGCACGGTGGTCTCGACAAGCTCGACCAGCGATCAGTGCGTTCAGGAGATCGCGTCGATCGCCGCGGTGACCTGGGTGCGGAGCGCGTCCGAGATCGGAGCGGCACCGGCCTGGGCGGCGGCCAGCTCCTGGCCCTCCGGGCTGGCGATGTAGGAGAAGAGGGACTTCACCAGGGCGCCCTGGTTGGCGTCGGCGTACTTCTCGCAGCCGATCAGGTAGCTGATCAGCACCAGCGGGTAGTGGGTCGGATCGGTGGTGGTCCGGTCCAGGGTGAAGGCCAGGTCGAACGGCTTGCGCCCCTCCTCCAGTTTGGCGTCGGCGACCACGGCCGCGGCACCCTCCGGGGAGTACTTCACGAACTCATCGCCCACCTTCAGCGAGACCGTGGAGCCCGGCGCCCGCGAGGCGTCCAGGTAGCCGATGGCGCCGGCGCCGCTGCTGAGGATCGAGGCGACGTCACCGGTCTCGGGCGCACCCTCGCCGCCGGTCAGGTCGGCCGGCCAGTCACCGCTCACCTCGTACGGCCAGTCCTCGGGAGCGGCCTTCGACAGGTAGTCGGTGAAGTTCTCGGTGGTGCCCGAGGTGGTCGAGCGGTACACCGTGGTGATCGCCAGGTCGGGCAGGGTCGCCTCCGGGTTCAGCGCGGCGATCGCCGGGTCGTTCCACTTGGCGATCTTGCCGGAGAAGATCTTGGCGATGGTGGCGGCGTCCAGGTTCAGGTTGTCGACGCCCTCGAGGTTGTAGCCGATCGCGATCGGGGAGATGTACAGCGGGAGTTCGACGATGCCGCTCTCCGGGGTGCACTTGCCCCAGGGCTGGGTGCCGGCGCCGAGCTTGAACGCGGTGACCGGATCCTCCAGCTCGGCGGCCTTGAGCGCGCGGTCGGAGCCGGCGTAGTCGACCCCGCCCTGGACGAACGCGGTCCGGCCGGCGCCGGAGCCGCCGCCGTCGTAGGCGATGCTCACGCCCGGGTTGGCGCCGGTGAAGGTGGCGATCCAGGCCTCCTGCGCCTTGCCCTGGCTGGAGGCGCCGGAGCCGGCGAGCTGGCCGGACAGGGTGGCGGGGGCATCGGTGTTGGTGGGGGATTCGCCACCGGGAGCTGGGCTGGACGGCTGCTGCGGCACCTCATTGGTGGCGCAACCGGCCAGGCTCACGGCGGTGGCGAGCGCCAGCGCGGTGCCGGCGAAGCGGGAGATCTTCACGTGTCTTCGTTCCTTCGATTTCCTCTGGAGCTACTTGCTCCATGACGAAACCTGCCAGCGCGGATTGACCGGTTGGACACCCGTGGGTGAACAGCGGGTGAATTGCGGCCGAAGATGCGCGCGTCGGGGCGCGAGGTCTAGACCCGTGGCTTGTGGAACTCCACCGCGACGGTGTGGCCGGCCTGGTCGAGGTGGGCGATCAGCGCCGCCCCCGGTTGCAGCGGACGGGGCGGGACGCCGAGCGCCTCCAGCATCAGCGGCAGCACCGGACGGTGCCCGCAGATCGCGGTGGGCGTGCCGGAGGCGACCGCCTCGGCGACCAGCCGCTGCATCAGCGTGGTGACCGCCTGCGGGGTCTGCTTGGACTGCTCCTCGCTCAGTGTGGCCCAGCCCTCGATGTCGAGCTTGCTCGCCTTGGCGAAGGGCTTGAGGGTCTGCAGGCAGCGGGTGGAGGACGAGGAGACCGCCCGCTGGACGCCGAAGGCCTGCAGCAGCGGGACGAGCAACTCGCTCTGCCGCCGGCCCCGGGAGTCGATCGGACGGGCCTGGTCGCGTCCGGTCCAGAACTTGCGGAGCATCGCCTTGGCGTGGCGCACCACCAGCACCGGGGTGGTCTGCGGCAGCGTCACCGCCTGCGAGATCAGCTGGGCCTCGTCCGGGTAGCTGACCACCGCCAGCGCCTTCTCCACCGACAGCCATTTGGTCTGGTCGACCTCGGCGTTGGGCTTGTGGCGACGGCTGTCCAGCATCGTCGCCCGCCAGTAGCTGACCGTCTTGTACCCGCTGCCCACCGGGTAGCCGATCCGATCCAGCGGCACCCCCAGCTGCGGGGTCACCCCGGTCTCCTCCAGGGTCTCCCGGGCGGCGCAGCCGGCCAGGTACTCGTCGGCGTGGAGCTTGCCCTTGGGCAGGCTCCAGTCGTCGTAGCCGGGCCGGTGGATCAGCAGCACCTGCTGCTGGCCCTTCTTGGTGGTGCGGACCAGAACGGTGCCGGCGGCCGTGATCCGGCGCTTGCGCGTCGTGGCCATGCGCCTACCGGGTCGCCTCGGACCGCTCGGCCCGCCGCTGGCCCATGGTGGCGATCAGGTGCTCCTGCAGATCGTGCAGCGGCTCGCCGGCCTCGTTCAGGGTGCGCTGGGTCCAGGTGTCGCCCTCCAGCCACCAGGACGCGGTGCCGGGGTCGAAGGCGAGGTCGAACAGGCGTTCCACCTGCTCGACGTGGCGGGGGTGGGTGAGCGCCACCAGCACCTCGACCCGGCGGTCCAGGTTGCGGTGCATCAGATCGGAGGAGCCGATCCCCACCAGCGGCTGGCCGTTGTTGGCGAACCAGAACAGCCGGCTGTGCTCCAGGAACCTGCCCAGGATCGACCGCACCCGGATGTTCTCGCTCAGCCCGGGCACCCCCGGCTTCACCGAGCAGATCCCGCGCACCCACAGGTCGACCGGCACGCCCGCCTGCGAGGCGCGGTAGAGCGCGTCGGTGGTGGCCTCGTCCACGATCGAGTTGACCTTGATCCGCACCCCGGCCGGCAGCCCCGCCCGGTGGTGGGCGATCTCGCGTTCGATCGCGTCGATGATGCCCTTGCGGGTGCTGTGCGGCGCCACCAGCAACCGGCGGTAGCGGGTCTCCTGGGCCATGCCGGAGAGGTGGTTGAACAGCTTGGCGACGTCCTCGGTGACCACCGGGTTCGAGGTGAGCAGCCCCATGTCCTCGTACAGCCGGGCGGTGGTCGGGTTGTAGTTGCCGGTGCCGATGTGGGCGTAGCGGCGCAGTCCCTTGGGCTCCTCGCGGACCACCAGCGACAGCTTGCAGTGGGTCTTCAGCCCGACCAGGCCGTAGACCACGTGGCAGCCCGCCTTCTCCAGCTTGCGGGCCCACTCGATGTTCGCCTCCTCGTCGAACCTGGCCTTGATCTCGACCACCGCCAGCACCTGCTTGCCGGCCTGGGCGGCCTCGATCAGGGCGTCGATGATCGGCGAGTCGCCGGAGGTTCGGTAGAGGGTCTGCTTGATCGCCAGCACCGCCGGGTCGGCGGCGGCCTGCTCGATGAACCGCTGCACGCTGGTGGCGAAGGAGTCGTAGGGGTGCTGCAGCAGGACGTCGCGCCGCTTCAGCGCCGCGAACATGTCGGCCGGCCGGGCGGTCTCCACCTCGGCCAGTTCGGGGTGGGTCTTGGGCAGGAAGGAGGGGTAGCTGAGCGCCTCCCGGTCCACCGCGGCGATCGAGAACAGCCCGGTCAGGTCGAGCGGGCCGGGCAGCCGGAAGACCTCCTTCTCGGAGATGTCGAGTTCGTTGACCAGCAGCCGCAGCATCCGGTCGTCGATGTCCTCCTCTACCTCGAGCCGGACCGGCGGACGTCCGATCTTGCGGCGCAGCAACTCCTTCTCCAGGGCGAACAGCAGGTTCTCGGCGTCGTCCTCCTCGACCTCGACGTCCTCGTTGCGGGTCACTCGGAAGGTGCTGTAGCCCAGTACGTGGGTGCCGGCGAAGACCTCGCCGAGGTGGCGCGCGATCACGTCCTCCAGCGGGACGAACCGGCCGCCGCCCAGCGGGACGAACCGGCTGAGGTTGGTGGGCACCTTCACCCGGGCGAACTGCCGGGCGCCGGTGGCCGGGTTGCGCAGCAGCACGGCGAGGTTGACCGACAGCCCGGAGATGTACGGGAACGGGTGGGACGGGTCGACCGCCAGGGGAGTGAGCACCGGGAAGATGTGCGACTCGAACAGCTCGGTCATCTGGCGGCACTCGGCCTCGGTGAGCTGATCCCAACGCAGGATCTCGATGCCGTGCTCGGCCAGCGCCGGCCGGATCTCGTTGGCGAACACCGCGGCCTGGGTGGTGACCAGGTCGCGGGTGCGGTTCAGGATGGCGTCGTGCAGTTCGCGGGGCAGCATCCCGGACGCACTGGGCACCGCCACGCCGGCGGCGATCCGCCGCTTCAGGCCCGCCACCCGCACCATGAAGAACTCGTCCAGGTTGGAGGAGAAGATGGCCAGGAACTTGGCCCGCTCCAGCAGCGGCACCCGCTTGGCGTCGCGGGCCAGATCGAGTACCCGGGTGTTGAAGGCCAGCCAGGAAAGCTCACGGTCGCTAAACCGGTCCGCCGGGAGCTCGGGCAGGCCGGGGCCCGCGGTCTCCTCGTGGTCGACGACGGTCATTGCCTCTCCTCGGATGCCGGCACGTAGAGGACATCGCGGTGCGCGACGCCGAAGCCGGCTGACAGGTACATTCCTACCGCGACGGTATCAGCGCTGTCGACGTACAGAATCACGCTTCGACAACCTGCTCCCGCCAGGTGGTCGAGTCCGGCGGTGCGCAGCCGGCGCCCCAGCCCGCGGCCCTGCGCGGCCGGGTCGACGCCGACCACGTAGACCTCGCCGACCTCGCCCACCCGCTTGGTCCAGTGGAAGCCCAGCAGCCGGCCGTCTTCCGCCGCGACGATCAGGCCATCGGGGTCGAACCAGTCCTCGGCCAGCCGGGCGGCCAGGCCGGCCTCGTCCAGCCCGCCCTGCTCGGGGTGGTGGGCGAAGGCCGCGGCGTTCACCCGGAGCAGTTCGGCGGCGTCGTCCGGCCGGTAGCCGCGCAGTTCGATCCCGGGGTCCGCGCGCACAAACCGGGAAGCAGCGGCGGTTGGCGTGGATAATCCACGCGAGTCCCCGAATTCTCCCGGTTTGTGTTCGAAGGACTTCTCCATCACCAGCAGGGCACGTCCCTCGACCAGGCCGAAGTGGCGGGCCAACCCCTGCGCGGCGGGGGCATCGTGGAACGCCCACAGCCGCAACGGGGCGTCAGCGGCGAGGGCCTGCGCGAGCCGGGTGCCGATCCCGCGGCGGCGATCCGCCGGATCGACCACCAGTTGCGCCGTCCGATGGGCCGGGAGGTGCACCAGATAGCCGACCAGGTCCTGGCCGTCAGTGACTAGCAGATGTCGAGCGTCGCCCGAGGCCCGGCTGAGCCGCGCCTCCTCGTTCAACGGGTCGAAGCCGTCGGTCGCTGCGGCCCGGGCGGCCAGCGCGTCCACCGCCGCGGCCTGTTCAGCACTCAGCCTGTTCTCCCACACCCCGTCAGGCTAACCGGTTCCGCCACCGGCGGGCGATGGTCCACCGTCGCGACCGGGCAGGCGCGAGACCGCGGCACTGCTGCCGGTGAGGAGCTTCCGCTGTTCACGGCCAACCGGGACCTGGACTCGGTGGCCGCGATCCGACGATTTCTCGCCCGGGCGACAAATGGACGCGCCGACCTCAGCGGCGGGCGTCGGGGGAGAACCGGTACCCGACATTGCGCACGGTGCCGATCAGCGCCTCGTGCTCGGGGCCCAGCTTGGCGCGCAGCCGGCGGATGTGGACGTCCACCGTCCGGGTGCCGCCGTAGTAGTCGTAGCCCCAGACGTCGGCCAGCAGGTGCTCCCGGCTGAACACCCGGCCGGGGTGCTGCACCAGGTACTTCAACAGTTCGAACTCGGTGTAGGTGAGGTCGAGCGGTTCGCCGTCCTTCACCGCGGAGTAGGCGGCCTCGTCGATCTCGATGCCGCCGGCGGAGATCACCCCGTCGTTGGCGGCGGCGCTGGCCAGCAGCCGGATCCGGGCCTCGAACTCGGCCACCCCGGCGGTGTCCACGATCATGTCGGAGAGGCCCCATTCCGCCGAGACGGCCGCGAAGCCGCTCTCCGGCAGCACCAGCAGCAGCGGGACCGTCGAACCGCTGGTGGTGAAGAGCCGGGCCATCACCCGGGCGCCGGCCAGGTCGGCCCGGCCGTCCAGCACCACCACGTCGCAGCGGGCGGCGCTGGTGAGGGCATCGGTGTCGGCCGGGACGATGGTGACGTCGTGCGGCAGCAGGGTGAGGACCGGGAGCGAGGCCTCCGGGGTGTTCTGGTGGCTGAGGGTGTTGCTCACCACGAGCAGTTGCGCCATCCTCACCTCCCAGTTTGGAGCCCGCCCCTCACAATACTGGCAGCGGCCCCGGTTTCATCGCCGCGTTCGTGGCGGCGCGGGTCAGGTTCACGTCCGCGGCATCATGCCTGCCGTCACTAACTGCCAAATACCGCACCCCGCCGACATATCTGTCGCCCAGAGCAGCTATTTGGCAGAAAGTGGCGGGGAGGTCAGGCCTCCAGGATCAGGGTCACCGGGCCGTCGTTGCTGAGGTCGACCTGCATGTCGGCGCCGAAGACGCCGGTCTCGACGGTGGCGCCCCGGGTGCGCAGCGCGGCGATGAAGGCCTCCACCAGCGGTTCGCTCACCGGACGCGGCGCGGCGGCGCTCCAGGAGGGGCGCCGGCCCTTGCGGGTGTCGGCGTACAGGGTGAACTGGCTCACCACCAGCAGAGGCGCGTTCTGGTCGGAGCAACTCTGCTCGTCCGCCAGGATGCGGAGCGTCCAGATCTTGTCGGCCAGCTTCTCGGCGACCTGGACGGTGTCGTCGTGGGTGACACCGAGCAGCACCAGCAGGCCGGGGGAGTCGATCCGTCCCACCACCTCGTCGGCCACCGTCACCGACGCCCGGGAGACCCGCTGCACCACCGCTCGCACCCGGCGAGGATAGCCGGTCAAGGCAGGTCTTCGAGCAGTTCCCGGGCGGGCTGACCCATCGCTGTTGTGGTTGCCGAGCCGGCCTGTGGCAGCGCGTCCGGTGCGACCGGCGCTGTGGTGGCCGGCCCGCAAGCGGTGCTGAGAGCGGCAAGGGCTGGCGGTCGCGTCCGGCTGGCGCGGCGGATGCCCCTCGGACGGCATGGTTGGCTTGACGTTGCCCCGGTGGGAGAGTGAACCCCATGGCAGACCTGGTTGCAGTGCGTACCGGTCCGGTCGCTGGTGCTCCCGGCCAGCCGATGCTGCGACGGGTCGCCAGCCTGCTGGCGCCGTACAAGTGGTGGTTGCTGCTGGTGGGGCTGGCCGTGCTGGTTGCCGCGGCCCTGACCGCGGTGGCTCCCTTCCTCACCCGCGCGGTGTTCGATGACGCGCTGTTCCCCGTCCAGCCCAACGGCAGCACCGGTCAACCCGACCTGCCCCTGCTGTACTGGCTGGTCGGAGGGTTGATCGCGATCCCCCTGGTCAGCGCCCTGATCGGGGTCGGGCAGACCTACCTCACCAACCGGGTCGGCAACGCGGCGATGTCGGAGTTGCGGGTGGCGCTGTTCGAGCATCTGGAGAAGATGGAGCTGGCCTTCTTCACCTCCACCAAGACCGGTGACATCCAGTCGCGGCTGGCCAACGACGTCTCGGGGGTGCGCAACGTGCTGACCTCCACGGCGTCCTCGATCCTGGCCAATGTGGTGACGGTGATCGCCGCCTTCGTGTCGATGGTGCTGCTGAGCTGGCAGCTCACCATCATCAGCCTGATTCTGATGCCGGTCTTCGTGGTCATCCAGCTCAGGGTGGGCGCCCGCCGCAAGCAGCTGCAGCGGCGCACCCAGGAGAACCTCTCGGAGATGACCGCGATCACCGAGGAGTCGCTGGGGGTCTCGGGCGTGCTGCTGGCCAAGGTGTTCCGCCGCTCGGAACTCGAGGTCGAGCGCTACCGCCGGGCGAACCGCCGGCAGACCCGGCTGCAGCTGAAGCAGGCGATGACCGGCCAGACCTTCTTCTCGATCGTCTCCACCTTTTTCGGTCTCACCCCGGCGATCGTCTACCTGGTGGCCGGCCTGCTGATCAACGGCGGCACGTTGATCGGCGGCCAGACCCTGACCGCCGGGACGATCATCGCCTACACCACGCTGCAGGCCCGGCTGCAGCAGCCGCTGGTCGGGCTGATGCGGGTGACCATGGACGTCCAGACCTCGTTCGCGCTGTTCGCCCGGCTGTTCGAGTACCTCGACCTGAAGCCATCGATCGCCGACGCCCCGGACGCCCGGCCGCTCAGCGACGTCCGCGGCGAGGTGGAGCTGCGGGACGTCTGGTTCCGCTACCCGGCTCCGCGGACGCTGGCCGGCCCGGCCGCGGCGACCCCGGAGGCCGCCGAGGAGGCCGCCCGGCAGGAGGCCCGCAAGCAGCGCCGCTCCAGCCGGTACGGCCGCGACTACCGGGCGCTCGAAGTGCCGACCGACGCCGGGCCGGCCGGTCCCGTCCCCGCGTTGGCGGGGGTGGCGAGCTCCGACAGCCCGGTCTCGGCCGAGGAGCCACCCGACGACCGCCCCGGCGAGGATCTGAGCGGGGACGGTCGGATCAGTGACGACGAGCGCTGGGCGCTCGCCGGGATCTCGCTCACCGTCCAGCCCGGTCAGTTGGCGGCGATCGTCGGCTCCTCCGGTTCGGGCAAGACCACCCTGACCTACCTGATCCCGCGGCTGCACGAGGTGACCAGGGGAGCGGTGCTGATCGACGGCCAGGACGTCCGCGACGTCACCCTCGACTCGCTGGCGGACGCGGTCGGCATGGTCACCCAGGAGCCGTACCTGTTCCACGGCACGATCACCGAGAACCTGCGCTACGCCCGGCCGGACGCCACCGACGCCGAGATCGTCGAGGCCTGCCGAGCGGCCAATATCCACGATCGGATCATGAGCTTCGCCGACGGCTACGAGACCATCACCGGCGAGCGCGGCTTCCGGCTCTCCGGCGGCGAGAAGCAGCGGCTGGCGATCGCCCGGGTGCTGATCAAGGATCCCCGGATCCTGATCCTGGACGAGGCCACCTCCGCCCTCGACACCGCCACCGAGCGGCTGGTGCAGGAGGCCCTGGAGCACGCCATGGCCGACCGCACCACCTTCGCCATCGCCCACCGGCTGTCGACCATCATGAACGCCGACGTGATCTTCGGCATCGCCGACGGCCGGCTGATCGAGCAGGGCAGCCACGCCGAGCTGCTCGCCAAGGGCGGTCTCTACGCCCGCCTCTACGAGGAGCAGTTCGGCGGCGGCACCGTCGAGGCCCGCTGCGACGACGCCGTGCTGTTCGCCGACGGGACGATGCTGCAGCACCGCCTCGGCCCACCCAAGGCCGACATGCCGGTCTGAGCCTCATCCCGTCCTCCCCGCGAACGAGCGGCGGTCTCGGCCTGTCACCCCTCTCCTCGTCATTGAGGGCTCCCGCTAACGCCGAGGGCTCCTCCCCAGGCACGAGCCCTCGACGATAGTGGGAGCCCTCGACGAGATGGACGCGGGCGAGGCGCGCGGGCGTCACCGGGGGCAGGGGGACGGGTCCGGTGTCCCGGGTCGTCAGCTCCGGGTGGGGCAGCGTCACGGGGTGAGGAGGCTGGTTGGCGTGGGGGCTCGGGG
>JAEXCA010000252.1 GCA_023393755.1 Actinomycetes bacterium
CCCCGACGGTGGGTCTCAGGACTCGACCGAGCCCTCGATCTCGGTCCGGCCACCACTGTGGGCCACCGAGATCTTGCGCGGCTTGGCCTCCTCGGCGACCGGGATGGTCAGGCTCAGCACACCGTCGGCGTAGGTGGCGGCGATCTGATCCAGCGCCAGCCCGTGGCCCAGGGTCAGCTGGCGGGCGAAGGTTCCGCTGGGCCGCTCGTGAACCAGCCACTTCTGGTCGGTCTCGCCGTTCGGCGTGCGGCGCTCGGCGCGAATGGTGAGGGTGCGATCCTCCACGTCGATGTCGATCGAGCCGGGCTCCACGCCGGGCAGGTCGATCCGGGCGATGAAGGCCTCGCCCTCGCGGTACAGATCCATCGGCATGGCCAGCGAGGCGGGGGTCCGAACCGCGTCGGCCAGGAAGCGATCCATCTCACGGAAGGGGTCGAAGGTGCGTGCCATGTGTCGTCACTCCTTGGGTTAGTTCTTTAGCACTCTGCCTACATGAGTGCTAACAAGACTCAGTGTGCTACGCATTCCCGATTTCTTCAAGTAAGTTGAGCCCACTCGACTCAAGTAGATTCAAACTCATTCGTTTCCCCTTGTCGCAGCGGTGTCGCTGCCGTCGCCCCCCTCGCGAGCCAGCCCGGCGGCGAGCGTGGCGTGCTCGATCCGGACGCCGCTGGACGGACCCTGCTTCCACGGACGAGGCGAGCCAGCGGTTCCCGGACGGGTATCGCGGCGGGGCCGGCGGGCCGTGCCGCTAGGCTTCGCCTGTGCCCAAGGTTCCCCGTCCTCCCACCCCGCATCCCTCGGGAGCGCGTCCGCCGGCGCTGGATCCGAAGCTGCTCCCGCGCCACGTCGCGATCGTGATGGACGGCAACGGTCGCTGGGCCAAGGCCCGCAAGCTGCCACGCACCGAGGGGCACGCCCGCGGCGAGGACTCGCTCTTCGACGTGATCGAGGGCGCGATCGAGATCGGGATCCCCTACCTGTCGGCCTATGCGTTCTCCACCGAGAACTGGCGGCGCTCCCCCGACGAGGTGCGCTGGCTGATGGGCTTCAACCGGGACGTGATCCACCGCCGTCGCGACCAGCTGGACGCGATGGGCGTCCGGATCCGCTGGGCCGGCCGCGTCCCGAAGCTCTGGAAGTCGGTGATCCGGGAGTTGCAGGAGGCCGAACAGCAGAGCAGGGAGAACACCGTCCTCACCCTGCAGTTCTGCGTGAACTACGGCGGCCGGGCCGAGATCACCGATGCCGCCCGCGCTATCGCCGAGGCCGCGGTGCGCGGCGAGCTGGATCCGTCCCGCCTCACCGAGGAACGGTTCCGGAGGTTCCTGGACGAGCCGGACATCCCCGACGTCGACCTGTTCGTCCGCTCCTCCGGCGAGCAGCGGACCTCCAACTTCCTGCTGTGGCAGTCGGCCTACGCCGAACTTGTCTTCCTGGACACCCTGTGGCCGGATTTCGATCGCCGCGACCTGTGGCGGGCGGTCGAGGCCTATGTCCGGCGCGACCGCCGCTACGGCGGCGCCGAGCCCAACCAGGTCGGCTGATCCACCCCACGCCGTCGCCCGAGCCTCCGAGCACGGGTTCGGTCACGACCTGCGGACGATCGGCACGGTGCCGGCCGTCCCCGCCGTCACACTGTGGCTGAAGCCCGTCCCAGGAGCGAGGATCACGGCTTCCCGCAACGGCGTTGAGCCCAGCAGGTAGCCTGAAAGCGCACCTGTCGGGTGGTTGAGCTTCCCCGAACCCGCCCTCCGTTCGACAGCACTCACGACTCCGCCGTCCGGAAAGACCCGCATGCTCACCCTGCAGAACGTCCGCAAGTCGTACACGACGGCGGGCTTCACCCAGGTGGCGCTGGACGACGTCTCGATCTCCTTCCGGGACAGCGAGTTCGTCGCGGTGCTGGGCCCGTCCGGCTCGGGCAAGACCACCATGCTGAACATCGTCGGCGGGCTGGATCACTATGACTCCGGCAACCTGGTGATCGACGGCATCCCGACCGAGAACTACCGCGACCGCGACTGGGACGGCTACCGCAACAACCGGGTGGGCTTCGTCTTCCAGAGCTACAACCTGATCCCGCACCAGAGCGTGGTGGCGAACGTCGAGCTGGCGCTGACCCTCTCGGGTGTCTCCCGGGCCGAGCGGCACCAGCGGGCGCTCGCGGCCCTCGACCAGGTGGGCCTGGTCGAGCATGCCCACAAGCTGCCCAGCCAGCTCTCCGGCGGCCAGATGCAGCGGGTGGCGATCGCCCGGGCACTGATCAACGACCCCGAGATCCTGCTGGCCGACGAGCCGACCGGCGCGCTGGATTCGAAGACCAGCGTGCAGATCATGGGCCTGCTCACTCAGATCGCCGGCGACCGGCTGGTGATCATGGTCACCCACAATGCCGAACTCGCCGAGCAGTACGCCACCCGCGTCGTCCAGTTGAAGGACGGGGCGGTCGCCACCGACTCCGACCCCTACCTGCCGGCGGCGGAAGGCACCAGCGAGAAGCCCAGCCGGCGGACGTCCATGTCGTTCCTGACCGCGATCTCGCTCTCGTTCAGCAACCTGATGACCAAGAAGGGCCGTACCCTGATGACCGCCTTCGCCGGCAGCATCGGGATCATCGGCATCGCGGCCATCCTGGCGCTGGCCAACGGCGTGAACGCCTACATCAAGCACGTCGAGGAGGACACCCTCTCGGTCTATCCGCTGACCATCGCCAGCCAGGGCTTCGACATGACGGCCATGCTGGCCGCCTCGGCCGGGGCCGGCCAGGACGAGGCCACCGAGTCGCCGGGCACCCCGGCGAACGGTACCGGTGAGGTGACCGAGGCCCGGACGCTCAGACGGCTGTTCTCCAGCATCGGGTCGAACGACCTCGCCTCGTTGAAGCGGTTCCTGGACGCCGACGGCGACGGCATCAACGCCTCGGTCAACTCGATCCAGTACTCCTACAACGTCACGCCGCAGATCTTCAGCGCCGACACCACCGACAAGGTCCGGCAGGTGAACCCGGACTCCTCGTTCAGCTCCCTCGGCTTCGGCTCGGCCGGCTCCACCAACGCCCTGATGGCGCAGTCGATGAGCACCAACGTCTTCGCCCAGATGCCGGACGACACCAGGCTGGTCGAGGAGCAGTACGACGTGGTGGCCGGCCACTGGCCCACCCGCTACGACGAGACCGTGCTGGTGCTCACCCCGAGCGGCCGGGTCAGCGACTTCATGCTCTACGCGATGGGCCTGCGCGATCCCGCCGAACTGGACGCCATGGTCAAGCAGATGGCGGAGGACGAGGAGATCGTCACTCCGGCGGACAACAGGTCGTTCAGCTACGACGAGTTGATGGCGGTCACGTTCAGGCTGGTGAACGCCACCGACTACTACGCCCACGACGACGAGTACGGGGTGTGGACGGACAAGAGCGGTGATGAGAAGTACCTGCGCGACCTGGCGCAGCGCGGGGAGGAGTTGCGGATCGCCGGCATCGTCCAGCCCAAGGAGGGCGCCAACGCCACCGCGCTGGACTCGGCGATCTACTACACCCCGGCGCTCACCACCCATGTGATCGAGCAGGCGGCCGCCGCCCCGATCGTGCAGAGCCAACTTGCCGAGCCCGCGGTGAACGTCTTCACCGGCCGTACCTTCGCCGACGAGGAGGAGAACCCGCAGCGTGAGGATTTCGACCTCAGCTCGCTGATGGACATCGACGAGGAGGCGATCACCAAGGCCTTCACCTTCGACTCCTCGAAGCTGAAGCTGGATCTTTCCGGCCTGGATCTGAAGCTGCCGGGTCTGAAGCTGGATCCCTCGGCGATGCCCGCGCTCGAGCTGGGCGATCTACTCGGCTCGGTCAACGTGACCGAGTTGGTGGCGGGCATCGATCTGACCGCGATCATCGCCGGGGTGGATCCGGCCGGTCTGCTCAGCGGCGTCGAACTGGGCCTGGACTCCGCCACGGTCACCGACCTGGCCACCCGGCTGCTGCAGGGCTACCTGGAGTTCTGCGTGGCCGGCGGCCTGGATCCGTCCGACACCCAGACGAACTTCCCGCTGTTCCTCGCTTCCGAACCCGGCCAGGCGCTCGCAGCCGAGGCCCAGGCCGGCCTGGCCGGCGTGCAGGCCGACCTCAGCCGGCAGCAGGCGGCGATCGTCGAGAAGCTCACCGCCAGCATCGCCGACGCGGTCACCAAGCAACTCGCGGCCAGCGCGGACAGGATCCAGGCGCAGCTGCAGAAGAGCATGACCGACTACCTGAACAAGGCGATGAAGTCGCTCTCCGGCCAGATCTCCAAGCAGCTGGGCAAGGCCCTGCAGAGTCAGCTCGGGGCAGCGATGAAGAAGTCGATGAACCAGCTCGCCGCCAACATGTCGGACGCGATGGGGATCGACCAGGACGCGTTCGCCGACGCCTTCAAGTTCAAGATGGATTCCGAGGAGCTGGCCGAACTGCTGGCCTCCATGATGTCGAGCACCGCCACCTCCTACGAGGCCAATCTGGTCCGGCTCGGGTACGCCGACTTCGCCAAGCCCTCACAGATCGACATCTACCCGATCGACTTCGAGAGCAAGGCCAGGGTGATCGGGATCCTGGACGGGTACAACGACCGGATGCGGGCCACCGACGAGGACAAGGTGATCACCTACACCGACATCGTCGGCACGCTGATGTCGTCGGTGACCGACATCATCAACACGATCAGCTACGTGCTGACCGCCTTCGTGGCGATCTCGCTGGTGGTGTCGTCCATCATGATCGGGGTGATCACCTACATCTCGGTGCTGGAGCGCCGCAAGGAGATCGGCATCCTGCGCTCGATCGGTGCCTCCAAACGCGACATCCGTAGAGTGTTCAACGCCGAGACCCTGATCGTCGGCTTCATCGCCGGCCTGCTGGGCATCGCGGTGACGCTGTTGCTGACCATTCCGGCGAACATCATCGTGCTGGCGGAGTTCGACGTCCCGAACATCGCCCAGCTTCCCTGGCAGGCAGCCGCGATCCTGGTGGTCACCAGCATGGCGCTCACCTTCATCGCCGGCCTGATCCCTTCGTCCGCGGCGTCCCGCAAGGATCCGGTCGAGGCGCTGCGCAGCGAGTAGCCGCGCGGATCCCCGGTTCCGCTGGCGACCGCTACGATCATCCTGCGACCTACTCGTGAACGGGAGGCATCATGAATGGTTCGCAGGAGGGCAAGCAGGTCGCTCAGGGGGCGTTGGTCATGGTCGGCATTCCGACTCTCGCCGCGTTGCTGTCGCTGGTCATCAACGGCGCGCTGTTCACCTTTGGGCCGTGGGCCGACGTGTGGGTGGTGGAGGTCTGGATCGGGCTGACCGCCGCCGGTGCGCTGATCGCCTGGCTGACGCGCCGTGCCTGGTCCACCACCCGCGAAGCGGTCAGGGCCGAAGGCGGCGCTGATGCACGGGGAAACCTTCGCTAGCTCGTTGTGTCTCCGCTGACCCGAACCTGCGTCGGAGCCGAACCTTCGATCACGCCCAGCACCAACAGCCCGGTCAATGGCGGCATCTTTCGCGCTTGGCAATGCATGATTCAGGGTACGGCGAAGCAGCGGCAGACGCGCGAGGCGAGTCGGCCCGTGGAGTGGGCAGTCGTGGTGCGCTTGGCGGGCGGCAGGGCCTTGTGCCGTCCGTTCCGAGTCCACACCCTAAAGCAGGGAAAGAGTGATACTGCCGAGATTGTTCACCGTCCGCCGCGAAGGCCCGGGACGGCTCTCCACGATGGCCGCTCCACGGGGTGGGGAGTGGCTTGCCGAGGAACTCCAGGCGTTGCGGCTGGTGGGCGTTGACACGGTCGTGAGCCTGCTGACCAGGCCGGAGCTGAGTGAGCTCGGTCTGTTGGACGAGCCGCAGGCAGCCGAGGATGCCGGGTTGAGGTTCCTTGAGCTTCCCACTCCGGACCGTCAGACGCCCGAGCTGGCCGCAACCCGCCTCCTCGCCGCGGACCTCGCCGACCAGTTGGCAGCCGGATGCTGGGTGGCGATCCATTGCCGTGCCGGTATCGGACGCGCCTCCGTGCTCGCCGCCACGGTCCTGAGGCTGGATGGTGTCACCACCGAGGACGCCTGGCGTCGAATCTCCGACGCCCGCGGGCTCTCCGTCCCCGACACCGAGGAGCAGCGCCGGTTCGTCGACCAGGTCCAGTGGCGTCCCAGCCGGCCTCGGTAGCCGCGCAGGCCATCCCGGACCGTACGGGATCTCCGGCCGACCTCAGTCGGTGCCGAAATCGAAGGCTGCGCCCTCCTCGGCCTCGGCGATCGCCTCCGGCACATCGGCACCCAGCTCGTTGATCGCAGCCGCCTGACCCGATTCCAGCACACCCACCAGCTGCGAGATCGCGCCGCCGACCACGCCCTGCTCGGCGTACTGCTCCAGGCGGGTGCGGGAATCCTCGATGTCGAGGTTGCGCATGGTGAGCTGACCGATCCGGTCCAGCGGGCCGAAGGCGGCGTCCTCCACCTTCTCCATGGAGAGCCGGTCGGGGTGGTAGCTCAGGTTGGGTCCGTCGGTGTCGAGGATCGAGTAGTCGTCGCCACGACGGAGCCGAAGGGTCACCGTCCCGGTCACCGCGGCGCCCACCCAGCGCTGGATCGACTCCCGCAGCATCAGCGACTGCGGGTCGAGCCAGCGTCCCTCGTACATCAGCCGGCCGAGCTTCAGGCCGAAGGCGCGGTAGTTCTCCAGGGTGTCCTCGTTGTGGATCGCCGAGAGCAGCCGCTCGTAGGCGATGTGCAGCAGCGCCATGCCCGGGGCCTCGTAGATGCCGCGGCTCTTCGCCTCGATGATCCGGTTCTCGATCTGGTCGGACATGCCCAGCCCGTGGCGTCCGCCGATCGCATTCGCCTCGTAAACCAGGTCGACTGCGGTGGCGAAGGTCTGGCCGTTGAGTTCGACCGGACGTCCCTGCTCGAAGCGAATCGTGACGTCCTCGGTCTCGATCGCCACGGCCTGATCCCAGAACCGCACGCCCATGATCGGCTCGACGATCTCGATCCCGACGTTGAGGTGTTCCAGCTCCTTGGCCTCGTGGGTGGCGCCCCAGATGTTGGCGTCGGTGGAGTAGGCCTTCTCCTTGGAGTCGCGGTAGGGCAGGTTCCGCTCGGTGAGCCACTGGCTCATCTCGGCGCGGCCGCCCAGTTCGCTGACGAAGGCCTCGTCCAGCCACGGTTTGTAGATCCGCAGCCTGGGGTTGGCCAGCAGTCCGTAGCGGTAGAACCGCTCGATGTCATTGCCCTTGTAGGTGGAGCCGTCGCCCCACACCCAGACGTCGTCCTCGCGCATCGCGCGGACCAGCAGGGTGCCGGTCACCGCCCGTCCGATCGGGGTGGTGTTGAAGTAGGCCTTGCCGCCGGTGCGGATGTGGAAGGCACCACAGGTCAGCGCGACCAGGCCCTCCTCGACCATCAGCTCGCGGCAGTCGACCATCCGGGAGAGCTCGGCGCCGTACTCCAGCGCGCGACCGGGGACGGAGTCGATGTCCGGCTCGTCGTACTGGCCGAGGTTGCCGGTGTAGGTGCAGGGAATCGCCCCCTTCTCGCGCATCCAGGCGACCGCGACGGAAGTGTCGAGGCCACCGGAGAAGGCCAGGCCGACGCGTTCACCAACCGGAAGTTCGGTGAGGACTTTGGGCATGCCCGGATCCTATCGGCTCGGCCGTACCCCGCTTCGCCATGCACGATGGCTGAGCCTCCGGCGAATCCCGGTTCTCGGCCGCTCACCAGCAGACTGGCATCGCCCGCGCATCGGCGCCGTATATCAGGGACCTCGGCCGGCCGGTTGGGCACCCCAGCGCAATCCCGCCGCATACGACGCGGCACCGAGGCCCGGTATGCGGCGTCAATGCGCGGTTCGCCTCGTGATCGGCCGAACGGGCAGCCGTATGCGGCGGGAATGCGCGGAAGGAACACCAGCGGGTGCAGTGGGGCACAAACGCCGAGGAGGCCCCGCCACACAGCGGAGGCTCCTCGTTGACTCAGTCAGGGACGCGGCGCGGGTTCGTCCTGCATCTCCAGCTCGCGGTCGCGGACGTCCCGGTTGATCGCCGAGACCACGGCCTTGAGCGAGGCGGTGACGATGGACGAGTTCAGCCCGACACCCCACATCACGTGGGCGTCGTCCCCAACCCCCACCTCGGTCTCCACGTAGGCGGCTGCCATGGCGTCGCCACCGGCGGAGAGCGCGTGCTCGGTGTAGTCCAGCACGCGGACGTGGTGGCCCAGGATGCCCAGCGCATCCACGAAGGCCGACACCGGACCGTTGCCCTCACCGGTGATCTCCCGCTCGACCCCGCGGTCGATCACGGTCGCCGTCACGGTGTAGCCGCCACCGTTCGAGACCGAGCGGACGGTGAACAGGGACAGCGGCTCCGACGGCATCAGGTACTCGCCCTCGAAGATGCTCCACAGGTCCGCCGGCGACACCTCGCCGCCCTCGGAGTCGGTGTGCTGCTGCACCACCCGGCTGAACTCGATCTGCAGCCGGCGCGGCAGATCCAGTTTGTGCTCGGACTTCATGATGTAGGCCATGCCGCCCTTGCCGGACTGGCTGTTCACCCGGATCACCGCCTCGTAGGTGCGGCCCAGGTCGTGGGGATCGATCGGCAGGTAGGGGGCCTCCCAGGGGATCTCGTGCAGAGTCCTCCCCTGGGCGACCGCCTGCTTCTCCAGCGCCTCCAACCCCTTCTTGATGGCGTCCTGGTGGGAGCCCGAGAAGGCGGTGTACACCAGGTCCCCCGCGTACGGGTGGCGCGGGTGGACCGGCAGGTTCGTGCAGTACTCGACAGTGCGACGGATCTCGTCGATGTCGGAGAAGTCGATCTTCGGGTCGATCCCCTGGGTGAACAGGTTCAGGCCCAGGGTCACCAGGCACACGTTCCCGGTCCGCTCGCCGTGGCCGAACAGGCACCCTTCGACGCGATCGGCGCCGGCCATCAGGGCCAATTCGGTGGCGGCCACCGCCGTCCCGCGGTCATTGTGCGGGTGCAGCGAGATCGCGACATTCGGACGGTTCTTCACGTGCCGTCCGAAGTACTCGATCTGATCGGCGTAGGTGTTGGGAGTCGAGCGCTCGACGGTGGCCGGCAGGTTCAGGATGATCTCCCGTCCCTCGCCGGGCTGCCAGACGTCCATCACCGCGTTGCAGATCTCGATGGCGTAGTCGGTCGGGGTCTGGGTGAAGATCTCCGGGCTGTACTCGTAACCGAACTCGACGTCGGTCAGGTACTGCTCGGCGTACTTCATCACCAGTTCGGTGCCCCTGGTGGCCAAACCGATGCACTGCTCGGCGTCGATGTTGAACACCACCCGCCGGAACAGTTCCGCGGTCGCGTTGTACAGGTGGATGGTCGCCCGCTTCGCCCCGATCAGGGACTGGGCGGTGCGTTCGATCAGATCCTCACGGGCTTGGGTGAGGACGCTGATGGTGACGTCGTCGGGAATGGCATCGGTGGTGATCAGGCTGCGGACGAAATCGAAGTCCGTCTGCGAAGCGGACGGAAAGCCGATCTCGATCTCCTTGTAGCCCATCCGGACCAGCAGATCGAACATCTTCCGCTTCCGCGACGGCGTCATCGGATCGATCAACGCCTGGTTGCCGTCGCGCAGGTCGGTGGCCAACCAGCGCGGGGCTTCGGTGAGCTTCTTGGTCGGCCAGGTCCGGTCCGGCAGATCGACGGGGACGAACGGGGTGTACCGCTCGAACGGCATCGGGCTGGGCTGCTGTACCGGGACAGGCTGCGGACGGGTCGGGAATCGGGTTGTCATGAGGTTCCTCGCTGGGCAGATGGGGTGCCAGGCGCATCACAGACTCCGCAGCGAGGGGGCCTGATCGAGTTAGGCCTCGCTGCGGCGAGCAAGCAGGAGGGTTGCCCACGACATGTCGTTCATCATGCCACTCCGATCCTGGTCGCGAAAGTCGGCGCGCAGAATGAGACACCTGGGACGGCTCCCCTCGACCCCGTTCAGGTAGGCCGTCACTACACTGGCTGGAGAACTCCTGACGATGCCGTGGGAGGAAGGCGAGTCTGACATGGAACGCTCTCGAAGCTCCCACTGGCTGGTCGCGGTCGCGAGCCTCGTCATCCTCCTACCGGCGCTGACGGCATGCAGCCCGACGACCTCCGGCGACCTGGGCCAGCTGACTGGGGTGGTGTACACCGGAGGCGGGATGAACGCCGAGACCCGTCCGGCCGAGGCGAAGCTCACCATCACCTCGACCAGCGGAGAGCCGAGCCGGACCTATACCGCCGAGACCGACAGCGACGGTTCCTTCAGCCTCGAGCTGCTGCCGGGAACCTACGAACTGACCGGCAGGCTGGTCACCGGGATCCCGGGAGGGTACACCAACCCGCAGGAGGTGACGGTCGTCGCCGGCCGGACCACGACGGTCGAGGTCTTCTCGTACCATCCCTGATCGCCGGTCACGATCAGGCTCAGAAGCCGAGGCGGTTGAGCTTCTTGGGGTCGCGCTGCCAGTCCTTGACCACCTTGACCTTCAGGTCGAGGTAGACCGGCATACCGACCAGCTCGGCGATCTGCTTGCGCGCGGTGGTGCCGACCTCGCGGAGCCGGCTGCCCTGGCGGCCGATCACGATGCCCTTCTGGGAGTCGCGTTCCACCACCAGCGAGGCGTAGATGTCCATCAGCGGACGATCGGCGGGACGCCCCTGGCGCTCCCCCATCTCGTCGATGATCACGGTGAGCGAGTGCGGCAGCTCGTCCTGGACGCCCTCCAGCGCAGCCTCGCGGATCAGCTCGGCGACCAGCGTCTCGACCGGCTCGTCGGTGATCTCGCCCTCCGGGTAGAGCTGGGGGCCCTCGGGGAGAAGCTTGATCAGCTCGTCGGCGACCACGTCCACCTGGTCGTCGGTCAGCGCGGAGACCGGGACGACGGACGCCCAGCGGATCCCCAGCTTCTCCTCCAGCGAGGCGATCTTCAGCAGGTGCTCTGCCATCCGGGTGGGCTTGACCAGGTCGGACTTGGTCGCCAGCGCCACCAGCGCCGGCGGCTTGGCGAGCTTGGCGATCTCGCCGACCAGGAACTCGTCGCCGGGGCCGATCCGCTGGTTCGCGGGCAGGCAGACCCCGATCACGTCCACCTCCGACCAGGTGGCGTACACCAGGTCGTTCAGCCGCTCCCCCAGCAGGGTGCGGGGACGGTGCAGGCCCGGGGTGTCGACCAGGATCAGCTGGGCGGCCGGCCGGTTCACGATCCCCCGGATCACGTGCCGGGTGGTCTGCGGCTTGGACGAGGCGATCGCCACCTTGGTGCCGACCAGGGCGTTGAGCAGGGTGGACTTGCCGGCATTGGGCCGTCCGACGAAGCAGGCGAAGCCGGAACGCATCACG
This sequence comes from Actinomycetes bacterium, assembly GCA_023393755.1. Lineage (GTDB taxonomy): Bacteria > Actinomycetota > Actinomycetes > Propionibacteriales > Propionibacteriaceae > Propionicimonas. The sequence goes on from JAEXCA010000252.1 coordinate 11,352, forward strand.
AGGCCCTCCGGGCCGACTCCTCGGTCAGCTTGGCCGCGGCCTCGGCCGCGACGTCGGTCTCGTCGTCCACCAGCGAGGCGAGCACGGTCTGGATGCTGTGCCGGCGCCCGGCGCCACGCTCGGCGACGAGTTCGATGCCCTCCCAGCGCACCGTGGAGCCGGGGATCGGCACCTTGTCCAGCACCTTGGCCATCAGACCCAGCACGGTGTCGACGTCCTCGTCGTCCACCTTCAGGCCGAACAGCTCGCCGAGGTCGTCGATCGGCAGCCGGGCCGAGACCCGGAACCGCTGGTCGCCCAGCTCGGTGACCGGGGGCACCTCCTGGTCGTACTCGTCCACGATCTCGCCGACGATCTCCTCCAGCACGTCCTCGATGGTCGCCAGGCCGGCGGTGCCGCCGAACTCGTCGATCACGATCACCACGTGGCTGCGATTGAGCTGCATCTCCTGCAGCAGTTCGTCCACCGGCTTGGAATCCGGGCAGAAGGTGGGCGGACGCATCAGCGACGCGACGGTCTCCGAGGTCTGCGCCTTCGGGTTGTCGTACATCCGGCGGATGACGTCCTTCAGGTAGAGGATGCCGACCACGTCGTCCACGTCGTCGTCGATCACCGGAATCCGGCTGAAACCCGACCGCAGCGCCAGCGAAACCCCTTGCCGCAGCGATTTGGTGCGCTCGATGTAGACCATCTCGGTGCGCGGCACCATGACTTCCTTGACGATCGTGTCGCCCAGTTCGAAGACCGAGTGGATCATCTTCCGCTCGCCGGCCTCGATCACGTCCGAGGCCTCGGCGATGTCCACCAGCTCCCGCAGTTCGGCCTCGGACGAGAACGGTCCGTCGGCGAAGCCGCGGCCGGGGGTGAGGACGTTGCCGATCACGATCATCAGCTGCGGGATCGGGCCCAGGACGGTGGCCAGCAGGTTCAACGGTCCACTGGCGGCCAAAGCCACCCGGTCGACGTGTTGGCGGCCCAGGGTGCGCGGCGCAACCCCGAGCACGATGAACGAAACCGCCACCATGGTCACCGCCGGGAACAGGATCTGCTGCCACAGCTGGGTGGTGTGCTCGACGTAGACGATGGTGACCAGCACGGTGGCGGTGACCTCGAGCAGGATCCGGACGAACAACAGGGTGTTCAGGAAGGGCGCCCGATCGGCCACCATCTGCTGCAGCCGTTTGCCGGCCCGGCTGCCGTCGGCGGCCAGCGCCTCGGCCCGCGCCTTCGACACCGACGAGAAGGCGGCCTCGGCCGCGACCATCAGCGAGGCGAGCAGGACGCAGGCGACCGCGATGCCGATCGCGATCCACTGACTCTGGGTCATCGCCGGATCACGCGCCTCGATGCGCCGCCCAGGCGGCGATGATCTTGTCGTTCAGATCGAACATGACCTTCTTCTCCCCCGGCTCGGCGTGATCGTGGCCGAGCAGGTGCAGCAGGCCGTGGATCAGCAGGTAGTCGGCTTCCTCCTCGGGCGTCCGGTCGTTCTCGGCGGCTTGGGCCGCGGTCACCTCCGGGCACAGCACGATGTCGCCCAGCAGGCCCTGCGGCGGCTCCTCGCCGTCGGACGGGGCGCGCAGTTCGTCCATCGGGAAGCTCAGGACGTCGGTCGGCCCCGGTTCGTCCATGTACTTCTCGTGGTAGGCACTCATCGTGTCGGGGTCGACCAGCAGGATCGACAGCTCCGACTGGGGATGGATCCGCAGCAGTTCCAGCGCGAATCGCGCCAGGCGGGCCAGCCGTTCGGTGTCGACCTCGATCCCGGACTCGTTGTTCAGGTCGATCATCGCTTCTTCCCCTGCAGGGTCGCCTCGTAGCGGTCGTAGGCCGCCACGATCCGTCCCACCAGCTTGTGCCGGACGACGTCGTGGCTGGTCAGCGTGCAGAACGCGACGTCCTGAACCCCGTCCAGGATCTCGGTGACCGCCCGCAGCCCACTCCGCGTCCCCTTGGGCAGGTCGACCTGGGTCGCGTCACCAGTAATGACCATCTTGGAATTGAATCCCAGACGCGTCAGGAACATTTTCATTTGCTCCATGGACGTGTTCTGAGCCTCATCAAGAATGATAAACGCATCATTGAGCGAGCGGCCCCGCATGAACGCCAGGGGTGCCACCTCAATTGTTCCGGCGGTCAAGAGCCGAGGAATGCTCTCCGGGTCGAGCATGTCGTGCAGGGCGTCATAGAGCGGACGGACGTAGGGATCGATCTTGTCGCTCAAGGTGCCCGGCAGGAAGCCCAGCCGCTCTCCCGCCTCGATCGCCGGCCGGGTGAGGATGATCCGGTTGACCTGCTTGGCCTGCAGCGCCTGGACGGCCTTGGCGACCGCCAGGTAGGTCTTGCCGGTGCCGGCCGGGCCGATGCCGAACACGACGGTGTGGGCGTCGATGGCGTCCACGTAGCGCTTCTGGTTGAGCGTCTTGGGACGGATCGTCCTGCCCCGGCTGGAGAGGATGTTGGCGGTCAGCACCTCGGCGGCGGGGACGTCGTGGTTGACCATGCCGACCACCCGCTCGACGGCGTCGGCGGTGAGTCCCTGGCCGGTGCGGACGATCGTGATGAGCTCGGTGAGCACGTCGGCGGCGGCGGTGACCGCGGCCGGCCGGCCCTCGAAGGTGATCTCGTTCCCCCGGACGTGAACGTCGGCGTCCAGGGCGGTCTCCAGGATCTTCAGGAACTCGTCGCGCGGCCCGAGCACCGACACCATGTTGATGGACGCAGGTACGCTCACCCGACGTTCGGCCGTGGCGACTCTTTGCGGCTCGTTCAGCTGTCCTCCTGTAACTGAGGTCGCTCAGTCTACCCGGGCTCGCCGACAGCCGTCGCGCCCTCCATCTTCCCCGGTCGTCAGAGAGCCTTCACGCCCGGGCGAAACGGTCGGTGGCCGCCACCAGCTCCGCGACGATCGCCGGCTCGGAGGCGGAGTGCCCGGCCAGCACCAACCGGTAGTCGGCCTCCGGCCAGGCGCGATGCAGGTCGTCCGCGGTCACCTGGGGGCAGGGCAGGTCGTAGATCCCCTGCACGATCACGCCGGGGAGGTGGCGGATCCGATCGACCTCGGCGAGCAGTTGGCCCTCGGCGAACCAGCCGGCGTTGACGAAGTAGTGGTTCTCGATCCTGGCGAAGGCCAGCGCGAACGCCGGGTCGGAGAACTCGTCCACCAACTCCTGGGAGAACTCCAGCTTCGAGGTGGCGGCCTCCCAGGTCGTCCAGGCCACCCCGGCGGGCAGGTGGACGGCCGGGTCCGGATCGAACAACAGGGCGTGGTAGGCGGCGATCCGGTCGCCGGAGAAGCCGTCGCCCAGCGGGGCCTCGAACGAGCGCCACCAGACCGGCGCAAGGTTGGCGGCGCCGCCGTTGTAGTACCAGTCGAGTTCGCTGCGGCGCAGGGTGAAGATGCCGCGCAGCACCAGCTCGGTCACCCGCTCGGGATGCCTCTCGGCGTAGGCCAGCGCCAGCGCGCTTCCCCAGGAACCGCCGAACACCTGCCAGGCGTCGATGTCGCGGTCCGTCCGCAGCTTCTCCAGGTCGTCCACCAGGTGCCAGGTGGTGTTGGTGGCGAGATCGGCATCGGGCTCGCTGGCGTGCGGCGTCGACCGTCCACATCCCCGTTGGTCGAACAGCACGATCCGGTAGCGCGCGGGGTCGAAGTACCGGCGGTAGCCGGGGATGATCCCGCCGCCGGGCCCGCCGTGGACGAAGACCGCGGGCTTGCCCTGCGGGTTGCCGCACTCCTCCCAGTACAGCTCATGGCCGTCGCCGACGGGCAGGCGTCCGGTGGCGTACGGTTCGATCGGCGGGTAGAGCGGTGACGGGCGGGCCTCAGTCGTCATCGTCGTCGTAGTCGTCGATGATGTGCATCGCCGCTTCCTCGGCGCTGGCCGCGCCGCCGTCGATCCCGACGTCGTGGCCGACGCTCTCCGGCTCGGCATCCTCGCCCGGGTAGCCGCCGTTGGCGTCCACCAGGCGTCCGGCGCGGTGATGCCCGACCTCGCGCGGCTCGCTCGGGTCGGGGTTCCACGGGGTGTCGTCCGGCGGCGTCAGGTCGGGTGCTTCCTGGGCGATCCGCTGATCGAGGGTCTCGCCGCGACGCATCTCCGCCGGGGTGTTGCCGAAGCCCTGCGCCGGCGACCAGCGCTCGGGGGTGACATAGCCCTCATCGAGCACGTCGGCGACCCCGCGGTCGACCAGGGTCTCGTCGGGCTGCAACTGGTCGAGCTGCTCCGACTCCTCCGGGACAGCCTCGTCGTACTCGATGCTCATGGCCCTAGCCTGCCACGACCCGCCCGATGTGGCACCCGACGAGCTGCCAAAGCCGTGGGAACTCGTCCCCGCCGGGTGCACGGTTGTCGACTGCTGCGGCAGTCTCCGCCGCTCCGGGGCCTGCCCTGCCGGCCGTCCGCCACCTCACCTTTGCCACCAGTGCTGGTGGCCGCCCCCCGCTCCCTGGTATCAATTGATGATGGAGGAGAGGGGGGCTCGTCCGTTCGGCCATGCGCCGGCGATCCGAACGCGCGGCCTGACCATGAGCTACGGCGCCAACCATGTCCTGCGCGGCATCGACCTGGAGATCGCCCGCGGCGAAGCAGTGGTGCTGCTCGGTCCGAACGGAGCCGGCAAGAGCACCACCATCGAGATCCTGGAGGGCTTCCGCCGGCCGTCGTCCGGCAGCGTCGAGGTGCTGGGCGTCGACCCCGCCACCGCGGGGGACGCCTGGCGGGCCCGGGTGGGCCTCGTCCTTCAATCCTGGCGCGACCACGCAAAATGGCGGGTACGGGAGCTGCTCGACTACCTGGGTGGCTTCTACGCGCCGTTCTCCGACGTGGTGCCGCGGCCCTGGCCGATCGACGATCTGCTGGCCGCGGTCGGGCTGGCCGACGACGCCGACACTCCGATCGGCAAGCTCTCCGGCGGGCGGCGGCGCCGGCTGGACGTCGCCTCCGGGCTGATCGGACGGCCCGAACTGCTCTTCCTGGACGAGCCGACCGCCGGCTTCGATCCGCAGGCCCGCCGGGAGTTCCACGACCTGCTGGCCACCCTGTCGGCGTTGAACACGACCGTCCTGATGACCACCCACGACCTGGATGAGGCCGCGAAGGTCGCCTCGCGGATTCTGATGCTGGTGGACGGACGGATCATCGCCGACGGCTCGCCGGAGGAGCTGCGCCGGCAGGACTTCGGCCGGGCCGAGGTGTGCTGGTTCGACGGCGAGCAGCACCGCGCCCAGCCCACCGACGATCCTGCCGAGTTCCTCCGCGTCCTGCTGGCCGATCGGGCGAGGACCGTGGCGGAACTGGAGGTCCGGCGGAACTCGCTGGAGGACGTCTACCTGAAGGCGGTCGGACGATGAGCCTCCCCGTCACCGCGCTACCGCGCGCCGCCCTGCGGGCGGCCATCCGCCAGACCCGGATCGACCTGCGCACCAACCTGTTCACCGGGGCGGGCCTGGGCTATCTGATCACCCCGGCGATCACGCTCGCGGTGATGGTCTTCCTGCGGAACTCACCGGCGGTGGGGTCCACCATCACCCCGGCCCAGCACCTGCTGCCCGGAATGCTGGCCTTCGGGTTGGTGCTCGGCGGCGTGATGGGAGTCGGCGGCGAGCTCATGACGGAGCGGGACGACGGCACCCTGCTGCGGATGAAGGCGGTGCCGCACGGACTACAGGGGTACCTGGCGGGGAAGGTGCTCATCCACCTGCTGCTCAACCTGGTCTCGGCGGCGCTGATCGTGTTCCCGTCACTGCTCGTGGCGCCGGAGGCGGCACCGGCGAGCCCGGCCAGCTGGCTCGGCCTGCTGGCCGTCTTCGTGGTCGCGGTGGTGGTGACCATCCCGCTCGGCGCCCTGCTCGGCGCCGCGTTGCGCGGCTACGGCCAGCTCGCCCTGGGCATGATCGGCGCCTACGGACTCGCGGTGATTTCCGGCATCTTCTTTCCACTGTCGGCGCTGCCCGGCTGGTTGCAGGGGGTCGGGCAGCTCTTCCCGCTCTACTGGCTCGGCCTGGGTTTCCGGCACGCCATGCTGCCGGCCGAGGCCGTCCAGCTGGAGCTCGACGGCACCTGGCGGACCGTCCCGATGCTGGTGATGCTCGGCGTCTGGCTGGCGATCGGCGTTCTGGGGGCTCCGACCATGCTGCGACGGATGATCGGCAGCATCTCCGGCTCGAAGGTGGCCGCCAGCCGCGAACGCCTCCTGTCGCAGGGCTACTGAGACGACAGCCATGCGACCTGCTCCGGCGGATCGCCTACCCCCGGTCACCGTCCCGCCGCGTCAGCGTCCGGAGTAGAAGCGCCCCAGGAACTCGGTCCGGAAGGCCTGGAAGTCACCGTTCTCCATGCTGGACCGGATGTCGTCGACCAGGCGGACGGTGAACCGCTCGTTGTGGATCGTCGACAGGGTCGAGGCCAGCATCTCCTTGGCCTTGAACAGGTGGTGCAGATAGGCCCGGGTGTAGTGGGCGCAGGTGTAGCAGTCGCAGTCGTCGTCGATCGGGTTGAAGTTGCGCCGGTTGGCGGCGGTCACCACGTTGAACCGGCCGTCGGGGGTGTAGAGCGCCCCGTTGCGGGCCACCCGGGAGGGCATGACGCAGTCGAAGGTGTCGGCGCCTGCCTCGATGGCGGCGAAGAAGTCGTCCGGCTCGGAGATGCCGAGCAGGTGTCGGGGCTTGTCGAAGGGCAGTTCCTCGGTGACCCAGCCGACGATGGTGCCGAGGTTCTCCTTCTCCAGCGCGCCACCGATCCCGAAGCCGTCGAAGCTGCGTCCGGAGACCTCCAGGGACGCCAGGTTGCGGGCGGCCTGACGCCGTAAGTCCTCGTACTGGGCGCCCTGCACCACGCCGAACAGCGCCTGGTACGGCTTCTCAGCCCGGACGGCGGTGAGCCGGTCGTGCTCGGCCAGGCAGCGGGCCGCCCAGGCGTGGGTGCGCTCGACCGAGCTCTGCTGGTAGCCGCGGGTGTTCATCAGGGTGGTCAGCTCGTCGAAGGCGAACATGATGTCGGCGCCCAGTTCGTGCTGGATCCGCATCGAGACCTCGGGGGTGAACCGGTGCCTGTCGCCGTTGAGGTGCGACTGGAAGGTGACGCCGTCGTCGTCCACGTGGGCGAGCCGCTGCTTGCCCTCGGCGATCACGTCGTCGTTGGCCAGGCCGACGGTGTCCATCGCCAGCACCTTCTTGAAGCCGACGCCCAGGCTCATCACCTGGAAGCCGCCGGAGTCGGTGAAGGTCGGGCCGGGCCAGTTCATGAACGCGCCCAGGCCGCCGGCGGCGTCCACGATGTCGGAGCCCGGCTGCAGGTAGAGGTGGTAGGCGTTGGCCAGCACGGCCTGGGCGCCCACCTGGGCGATCGACTCCGGCAGCACCGCCTTGACGGTGGCCTTGGTGCCGACCGCGATGAAGGCCGGGGTCCGGATCTCGCCGTGCGGGGTGTGGATCACGCCGGTGCGGCCATGGCCGTTGGGCAGGACGGCGTGCGGGGTGAAGCCGAAGGGGGACGAGGCTCCGCGACGGACGCGCGAGACGCGGGGATCCGCGTCCCCGCGCGACGTCTCGACGAGCGAAGCGAGGAACCGACTCGGCCTGCGGCCGTCCTCAGCCATCGTTGTGGCGTCCTCAGCCACGGGCATCGCGGGCGCTGAGGGCCTGCAGCTGGGCCAGCGCCACCACCCCGGCGGTGGAGGTGCGCAGCACGGTGTCGGCGATCAGCACCACCTTGCCGCCGGCGGCTTCGAAGGTTGCCACCTCGTCCTCGGTCAGGCCGCCCTCCGGGCCGACGATGAACATGACCTCCCCCGACCCAGGGACGTCCAGCCCGGCGATCGGGTCGACGGCGGTCTCGTGCAGCACGGCGGTCAGCGAGGTCTGGGCGATCCGCAGCGCCAGCTCCTTGGTGGTCAGCGGCGCGCTCACGATCGGGACCCGGAACCGGCGGGACTGCTTGGCCGCCTCCCGGGCCACCGCACGCCACTTGGTGAGGCCACGCTCCACCCGGTCGGCACCCCACTTGACCACCGAGCGTTCGGCCTGCCAGGGGACGATCTCGTCCACCCCGAGTTCGGTGAGCATCTCCACCGCCAACTGGGCCCGATCCCCCTTGGGCAGGGCCTGCACCGCGACGTAGCGCACCGGCCCGGCCGGCAGGTGCACCACCTCGGCGATGTCGATCGCCAGCTGCTGCTTGCCGACCTCGACCACCGGGCCGCGGACGGCCGTGCCGGCACCGTCACTGATCCAGATCACCTCGCCGGTGCGGATCCGACGGACCTGGGCGGCATGCCGTCCCTCCTCTCCGGAGAGCGTCACCCGGGCACCCACCTGGGGATCGTCGAGGTAGGCCAGGAAGAGCGGTTCGGTCATGAGAAGGCCTCCTTCAGCCAGCCCAGGACGCCGCCCTTGTGCTTGGCCGCCGACACCTCCGGACGGCCCTCGCCACGCAGTTCGGCGAACTGGCGCAGCAGCTCGCGTTGCTCGTCGTCCAACTTGATCGGGGTCTGGACCAGCAGGGTGATGCCCAGCTCGCCGCGTCCGCCGCCACGCAGTTTCGGCACCCCGCGACCGGGGACGGCGATCCTGGTGCCGGACTGGGTACCGGCCGGGATGGTCACCGACACGGTCCCCTCCTCGGCGGCCAGGTCGTCCCGCTCCGCCTCGAGGGTGGCGATCTCCACCTCGGTGCCCAGCGCGGCGGCGGTCATCGGCACCTTCACCACGACCTCGAGGTCGTCGCCATTGCGCCGGAACACGTCGTGCCCGGCGACGGTCAGCTCGACGTACAGGTCGCCGGCCGGGCCACCGCCCGGGCCGACCTCGCCCTGGGAGTCGAGATGGATCCGGTTGCCGGTGTTCACCCCGGCGGGGATCTTCACGTTGATCGTCCGGCTGGAGCGGACGCGTCCCTCGCCCGAGCACTCCCCACACGGATCGGGGATCACGGTGCCGTAGCCGCGGCAGGCCGGGCAGGTCTGCGAGGTGCGGATGTCGCCCAGGAAGGAGCGCTGGATCTGGGTGACCTCGCCCTGGCCATGGCAGGTGGTGCAGGTGACCGGCGAACTGCCCGGGTTCGCCCCGCCGCCATTGCACTTCGGACAGACCACCGCGGTGTCCACCCGCAGCGGCTTGGTGACGCCGAAGGCAGCCTCGGCGAGGGTGAGCGAAAGCCGCACCAGGGCGTCCTGGCCGCGGCGGGTCCGCGAGCGGGGGCCACGGCTCGAGGCCTGGGCGCCGAACATGGCGTCCACCAGGTTGGTGAAGTCGAACGCTCCACCGGCGAACCCGCCGAAGCCGGCGGCACCCGCGTTGCCCAGCGGATCGCCACCGCGGTCGTAGACCGAGCGCTTGTGGGGATCGTGCAGCACCTCGTAGGCCTCGCCGATCTCCTTGAACTTCTCGGCCGCGTCCGGCGTGTCGGCGACGTCCGGGTGGTACTTCATCGCCAGCCGGCGGTAGGCCTTCTTGATCTGCTCGGAGCTGGCATCCCGCGAGACGCCCAGCACCTGGTAGTAGTCAGTGCTCACTCATCATCCTTCAGCCAGGAAGCGCCCGACATACCGGGCGACCGCGCGAACCGCGGCCATGGTCGAGGGGTAGTCCATCCGCGTCGGACCGACGATACCCAAGGTTGCCCACGCCTCCGGAGCGGTTCCGTAGCTGCTGGCCACGACGGAGGTCGACTGCAGCGACTCGTAGGGGTTCTCGTGCCCGATCCGGACCGTCACATCCCCCTCGCCGACCGCCTCGCCGAGCAGCCGCAACAGCACCACCTGCTCCTCCAGCGCCTCCAGCACCGGCTTCACCGTGCTCTCGAACTGGTCGGCGAACCGGGTGAGGTTGGGCACGCCACCCACCACGACCCGTCCGGAATCGCGCGAGCCGAGCACCTCCAGGATGGCGGCCACCACCACCGCGCCGAAGGCATGCAGTTCCGGCGGCAGTTCGTCCAGCAGCGTCCCGGCCCTCGCCGCCGCCCGCTCGGCGGACAGTCCGACCAGGCCCGCGTTCAGCCGGCCGCGCAACTCGGCGATGGTCTCCTCGCTCGCGGCCCCGGTGTCGATCGCCCGCTGGTCCACCCGTCCGGCCGAGGTGACCACGATCACCAGTCCGCGTCCGCCACCGAGGGTGACCAGCTCGATGTGACGCAGCGACGAGCCCAGATCGATCGGGTACTGGACGATCGCCACCTGCTGGGTGATCTGGGCCAGCAGCCGCACCGTCCGTCGCACCAGGTCGTCCACGTCGACCGCACCTGCCATGAAGGTCTCGATCGCCCGCCGCTCGGCGGCCGACAGCGGCTTGACCTGGCCCAGCCGGTCGACGAACAGCCGGTAGCCCTTGTCGGTCGGGATCCGCCCGGCCGAGGTGTGCGGCTGGGTGATGTACCCCTCCTCCTCGAGCACCGCCATGTCGTTGCGGACGGTGGCCGGCGAGACGTCCAACTGGTACCGCTCGACCAGCGCGCGCGAGCCGACCGGTTCACGCATGGACACGTAGTCGGTGACGATCGCTCGCAGGATCGCCAGCTTGCGGTCGTCCAGCACGTCCGGCCTCCTCCACCTGCTTGGCACTCTCCGGGGTCGAGTGCCAGTCTAGCGGTTCGACGACCCGCCGGACGCGGAGGCGCGGGCCGGGAACTTGCCAGAGCGCCCACGGCGACATACCTTTGCCCCAGCGAACCGGCATGACGGGGGGGTCCATGGCGCGGTTGCTGGCCGGCAGGCTGGTCGTGGCGATAGCCGTCCTCACCGGCGGCGTCCTGGCCGCGCCCACTGCCTGGGCCGACAGCATCGACACCCAATCCCGCGAGGATGTCGCGACCGCCTACACCGACAGGTTGCTCCCGGCGCTGCGAACCGCACCCGAATGGACCGGCAATCCCGCGCTGTGCGAGCCGGGCTCGCCCGAGGTCCAGCCGGAGGCCGCGGTCGGCCGCGAATCGGAGGCCTCCCGGCAGGCCACCTTCGCCGCGATCAACTACTACCGGGCGATGGCCGGACTGCAGCCGGTGACCGAGAACCCGTCCTACTCCGCGCTCGCCCGTCAGGCCGCGCTGATCATGCTGGCGCAGGAGGACCTCTCCCACGACCCCGACCCGGACTGGGCCTGCTACAGCGAGCAGGGCGCCATCGGCGCCGGCCTGTCCAACATCGCGATCAGCTGGGGCGGCTCCAGTGGCGCCTCGGCTCGTGCGATCGAGATGTACATGGACGACTACGGCAGCCGGAACGAGGACGTCGGCCACCGGCGCTGGCTGCTCTACCCGCCGGCGGCGGAGTTCGGCACCGGTTCGACCGAGCGGAGCAACGCCGTGGTGGTGATCGGCGAGGACGAGAAGGCCGACCCCCGCCCCGAGAGCGGCGTCGCCTGGCCGTCGGCCGGCTACTTCCCCTGGGAGATCCTGCCGACCAGCCGCCGGTGGTCCTACGCACTGCCGGACGCCGACGACTGCGCTGCGGGGATCGCCCAGCAGTGCTGGCACGACCTCGACCAGGCGTCGGTCACCATGACCCGCAACGGCGAGCCGCTGGCGGTCGACATCATCACCCGCGGCGGCCACTACGGCGACCCGGCGCTGGTCTGGGAGACCGAGCCGCTCACCATCCCCAGGACCTCCGACGGCGACGCCTACGAAGTGACGATCGCCGGCGCCACGACCGCCCCGATCAGCTACCGGGTGCAGGTCTTCCGGGCGACGCCGGAGCGGCTGTCCACCACGCCGACGCCGAAGATCAGCGGCACCGCGAAGGTCGGCCGCACGCTCACCGCGAAGGCCGGAACCTGGAAGCCCTCGGGAGTCACCCTGACCTACCAGTGGTACCGCGGCGGCAGCGCGATCGCGCAGGCGACCTCCAGCAGGTACACCCTGCAGCCGGCGGACAGGGGCCAGCGGATCACCGTCCAGGTCACCGGCAGCCGGAGCGGCCACGTGCCGGTCACCAGGGCGTCCAAGGCCACCAGGAAGGTGACCACCGGCGAGGTCACCACCGCCCGGCCGAAGATCGACGGACGCGCCGCGGTGGGTGGGACGCTGACCGCCAGAGCCGGCGCGTGGAAGCCGGGCGAGGTCACGCTGAAGTACCAGTGGTACCGCAACGGCAAGCGGATCAAGGGCGCCACCCAGGCCGAGTACACGGTCACCAAGCGGGATCAGCGCAAGAAGCTGACGGTGAAGGTCACCGGCAAGGCCGGCGGCTACAGCACCGCGTCCCGTACCTCAAAGCCCACCAAAAAGGTCGGCTGATCCGGCGCGACGCGGATACGCTGAACTCCATGCAGACCAGCGTGGGCCCATTCGAGCAACATGCCGACGGGGTGTTCGTCGCGGTGGCCGAACCGGCATCGGTCAACATCGGGCTGGTGGTGGGGAGCAAATCCGCCCTGGTGATCGACACCGGCTGCTGCCCGGCGCAGGGAGCGGAGATCCGGCAGGCGGCCGAGGAGACCGCGAAGGTGCCGGTCAGGGCGGTCCTGGTGACCCACTGGCACTGGGACCATTTCTTCGGCCTGGCCGGCTTCGCCGGGATGCCGAGCTACGGTCACGCCACCCTCGACGCCTGGTTGGGTTCGGACGGGCTGGCGGTCAGCGCCGCCGAGATCGGGGTTCCGGTGCGCGACCTGGTTCCGCCGACCCACCCGTTCTCGCTCGCCCGGGTGGTCGACCTGGGCGACCGCAGGGTGGAGATGGTCCACTTCGGCCGCGCGCACACCGACGGTGACGTGGTGGCGATCGTGCCGGACGCCAATGTCATCTTCGCCGGCGACCTGCTGGAGCAGTCCGGCCCACCGGCCTTCGGCCCGGACTGCCACCCCAAGGACTGGCCGAGCGCGGTGGACGGCATCCTCGGCCTGGTGGACGAGCACACCATCATCGTCCCCGGGCACGGTGGCACGATCGATCGGATGTTCGCCTTCGACCAGCGCGCCCGGATCTCCGGGCTGTACGGCCAGGCCGAGCACCTGGCCCGCCGCGGGATCAGGCTGGCCGAGGCCTACGCCGCCGGCGAGTGGCCCTTCCCGGAGGAGATCGTGCGCGAGGCCCTGCCGATCATCTACGAGGAGCTGGCCGCGGAGGGCATTCACCCGGGACGCCATCTACCGCTGGCCTGACCCCCGGCTAGCCGCCGGACTTGCGGCGGAACTCCCGTGCGCCACCCTGACGGCCGCGGGAGTGCGGACCCTTCTCCTTGTGGTGGCCCTCGTCGCCGACGCTCGACTCGTGTCCCGCCTGCTTCTTCGCCAGCGCCTCGCGCATCTTGGCTTTGATGTCGTCGTTGTCGGTCATGGCCTCACTGTGCCACGTCCGAACCCCGCCGTCGAGCAGAAGATCCTGCCCCCGGACCGAGCACTCACCCGATGCTGCCGAGTTCGGCGAGCCGGGTGAGATCCAGTGGCCGTTCGAGAGCCACGGCATCGACCACGGCGCGGGTTGCTGCTGCCGCCCTGGCCGGGCCGGTCTGCGCGGCGCTGCCGACGACTCCCGGTATCGGTCCGATGATGAAGGCGACATCGGTGAAGCCGATATGGGCGACGCCATCGATGGTGACCCGCGTCGCGCCGGCACGCACAAAGGCCGAGGTGGCGGCGTCGTACGCCGGGTTCGGTTCGGCATCGCCCGCACGCAGGATCACCGTCGGGATGCCTCGACTCAAGATCTGCGAGGGTGGCATTCCGTCGATGTCGATCGCCCCGGCGACCCGCGGGTCGGTCTCGGCAAGGAGCAGCGCCGCGGCACCGCCCCGGGAGTGGCCGGCCGCCACCACCCGGCTGAAGTCCGCGCCGGCCAGCGCCGGAATGCCGGACCGATCGGAACTCAGTTGGTCAAGGAGCGCGGCCAGGTCGTCGGCTCGAGTTCGGGTCCACTGCTCGGCAAGCCGAGCGCCCTCGGCTTCGTCGCCGGTTGCGACGAGTTCACTACGCGCAATGGTTCCGTCGGCAGTCCGGACGGCAGCCGCGTCGTACGGATGATCAAGCGCGATCACAACGACGCCGTGGCTGGCGAGTTCCGTCGCCCAGGACGCCGCGAGCCACCGACTGCTCTCCAGGCCCGGAGAGAAGAGAACCACCGGAAAGCCGCCGTCCAGGGCTGGGGCATCGGCTGCCGCGTGACCCTTCGCCGCGCGCAGCTGCTGGAGCACCCAGCTGGGTAGTCCGTACTGACTCGCGAGGCCATCGACCGTGGTCGCGGCCTCGTCGGCGATCAGCGGGGCAGGATCGGCGCCGGTGTCGGCCGACGGGTACCAGATCGTCATCGGCAGCGACCGGACGGTGCCGTCCGGGCCACCACCGCGGGCGTTGCGGGAGGCGTCGGTGCGGAGATCGGATGCCACGCCGACGGCGAAGGTGCCCGTCGGTTGCGGGATGGAGGCAGGCGGGAGGACCCACGACGCCGCGCCGATGCCCAGGGCGGCCACGAGGGCACCCGCACCGACAACTCTGCGTGGAGCCGCGCCGCGTCGCCGGCCGGCCCAGGCGGCGACCGGGAGGAGGACCACGGCCAGGAGGGCCAGCGCGACCAGCTGCCAGCGGGCCCCTTCGAGGGCGAAGCCGAGCACCAGGAAGCTGGCCGCGATCGCAGCCGAGGTGAGCAGCAGGGTCCTGCTGGTCCGTGGCTGGGCTGCCGCGACGATGGCGAACGCCGCCGCGGCGACAGCCAGCAGGTCAATCCATGGCATGGGTACTCCAATCCCGTTGTGGGCAGCCGGCCTGGATCGGCGCCGTCCCTTCACCCAACCCCCACGCTTGGCAGAAAGCAGCCATCGTTGGGCATTGACACGGCAGCTTCATGCCACCAAGAATGAGGGATGCCCTCGCGTGAAGTCCCCGGGATCCAGCCGCTGCTGCACCGTGTGCTCACTGCGCGGCCGGAGAGCCGGCAGGAGTTCGCGGACGTCTCGGAAGCGATCGGCTGGGATGCCGACGATGCCTTCGGGGTGCTGCACGAGCTCGGCGTGGTGGAGCTCGGCGGCGACGCCATCCGCATCGTCGATCCGGTGCGCGTGCTGTCGCAGACCGCAGCCGAAGCGCTGAGCAATGCGAGGGGAGCGTTCGAGGAGGCACAGCAGACCCTCGGCCTCCTGTCGAAAGTCAAGGCGACCGCCGCCGAGAGCGCCCCCGGTGCCGACATGATCGGCGCCGTCATTCGCGATCACGACCAGGTATGGGAGGGGTGGTGGGAGAACCACTCGAAGACCACCCCGGTGAACCCCGGCGTCGTCATGCCCGACGTCGTGATGCTGAAGAACCAGGTGCTCGCCGACTTCGACCGGGTGGCTGCCGACTTCGTCGCCCACAACTACCACATGCGGGTGATCCTCGATGTCGGCGAGTGTGTCGACGATGCCGGCCGGGTGCCGGAGTGGCTGCAGACCCTGATCGCCGCCGGCGTCGAAGTGCGCAGGATGTCCGACCCGCCGAGCTGGTTCTACGTCGACGACGGTGTGATCGGCGGCGTTCCGCTCACCTGGGGGCAAGGGAACCCGGCCGGCATGGTGGTGCTCAACCCGTCGCCTCTGCTCACGGTGGCCGCGGCGTACTACGAGACGCTGTGGCAGCGAGCGGTTCCAGTTCGCCCCGGTAACGAACCGGCATGGCAGCCGGTGCTCCGCCTCCTCGAAACCGGAAGCAACGACCAGGAGATAGCGGACGCCCTGGGCATCGGCCTTCGGACGGTGCGTCGCCGGATCGCCGAAGCGATGGACGAACTCGGCGCGACAACACGTTTCGAGCTCGGCATCTGCTGGGCCGAGCGCCGCCAGCACCTGAGGTAGCCCTGCCGTAGCCAAGCTACTTCCAGTCACTCGGCAGCTTCTCCCTGGCCGATACCAGGCGGGACGACTCGGCCCACTGGTGCACCCACTCCGGGATCTCGTCCGGAAGCGTGCCGAGCTTGTTGTGAAGCTCGTCCATCGTGACGACGCCGCCGGACCGCTTCACGAACCGGGTACGAGTGATCAACTGCATGTAGATCTCTCCCCCACTGACGAACCGCTGCTCCATGAGGACGGCGCGATCGTCGGTCCCGATCATGCGGGTCTGCAGCTCGAAGCGCTGCCCAAGCACCAGCGACTTCCGGAAGGTCGCGCTCGCCTGCGACAGCAGCGGGATCCAGCCCAGTTGCTGGGTGCGGGCGAAAACGCCGATCCGCACCACGAGATCCCAGCGGCCAAGGTCGGCCAGCGAGAGATACCGACCGTTGTTCATGTGCCGCAGGATGTCGATGTCGGTCGGCAATGTGGTCAGTCTGATCACCGAGACACTGGTCAGCGGCACACGGCCGTCCCGCCACAGGCCCCACATCGCGCGCAAGTAGACAAGGAGCGTTCGCCAGATCAGATTCATTGCAGTCACACCCTTCTTCCTAAACCATACGCACCCGTATCGTCAGAACTATACGGCACAGTATGGTATTGGTCCACCGGTCGCCCGCCGCGCTGGCGTCGCAGCCAGCGCATGAGCGTGACCTCGGTTAGGGTTTGGCCATGGCAAGACTGACCCGTGACGACTGGGTTGCTGCGGCGTACGAACGATTCACCGAGCAGGGTGTGGATGCGATCGCCGTAGAACCCGTTGCTCGCGCGGTCGGGGCGACGAAGGGGTCGTTCTACTGGCACTTCGCCGATCGTGCCGCGCTCGTGGACGCGGTGCTCGACAGGTGGGAGGACCTGCAGACCGAAGCGCTCATCGCCGAGGCCGAACGGGCGCTGGGGCCGAGGGAGAAGCTCGAGCAGCTCGTGTGGACCGTCACGGCCCAGACCCCGCAGCGGGGTGGTGAGGCGACCCTCTACACGGCGGCTGCGCGGAACGGGGTCGCGGACCGGGTTGCTCGGGTCACCGAGCGCCGAGTCTCGTACATCGCGGGTCTTCTCGCGGCGCTGGGGCTCGGCCAGGACGAGTCACGCAACCGGGCGATCACATTGACCGCCTCCGTCGTGGGGTACCAGCAACTGGTCACGACCGGTTGGGATCCAGGGGTTGACTCAGTCGAGCGGACGGCGGCTTCACTGCTTGAGATGGCGCTCGGGCGCGCCTGACAGCCGTCGGCGGTTCGCTGGGCGAGCGTACGGCTCAGTGGGTCCCGACCAGCGCGTCGCGCACGGTCGGCCAGATCCCCGTCTCCATCACGGCGATCAATCGGCGCCCGACCACACCCGGACGGAAGTCCTCGCCGTCCTCGTTGGACACCCGGCCGCCGAACTCGGTCACCATCAACCCGCCGGGCAGATGGTCCCAGGGGAACATCGAGCGGTAGGTGAGGAAGTCGACCTCGCCGGCGATCAGCTTGGGGTAGTCGATGCCGCAGGAGCCCCAGGAGCGCCGGACCTCCACCCGGGCCGCGTCCTCGCCCCGCAACGGCACGTAGGTGGCGCCGAGCGGCAGTTCACGGTTCACCGGCTCCCGCCGGACCGGCTCCCCGTTGCAGGTCACCCCGGCGCCCCGCTCGGCGATGTACATCCGGTCGTGCTGAGGCTGCCAGATCCAGCCCCGCACCGTCTCTCCCCGGCGGACCTCGGCCAGCATCACCGCGAAGTCCGCCGAGCCGCGGGAGAAGTTCCTCGTCCCGTCGACCGGGTCGATCACCCAGGCCCGGTCGGCCGTCGGCAGTGCATCCAGCCGGGACGGCTCGCCGAAGACCCCCTCCTCCCCCACCACCAGCGCGCCCGGATCGGCGGCGGAGAGGATCCTGACCAGTTCCTGCTCGGCCTCCCGGTCCGCGACCGTCACCAGGTCGCCCGGCTTCTTCTCCTCGATCTCGCCCTCGGAGAGCGCGCCGAAGCGGGGCAGGATGAGCCGCTGCGCCACGTCCCGCAACTGCTCCGCCACCCATTCGGTCCGCACGTCACCGCTCCAGTTCGCCGGCGGTCACGAAGTCGATCAGCCGTTCCACCTCGCGGGGCAGCGCCGGATCCAGGTCACGCCAGGAGCCCACCCGACCCAGCAGCCACTGCCAGGTGGCGGCGATGTCGGCCTGGTCGCGGGCCGGACGCCCCAGGGCACGGCTCAGCCCGGTCTTGTAGTCCTGCCCGCGCGGCACCTCCGGCCAGGCGGCCAGCCCCGCCCGCTCGGGCCTGATCGCCGACCAGATGTCGATGAACGGGTGCCCGGTCACCAGGACGTGCTCGCCGCGCACCTGCTCGACGATCCGGGTCTCCTTGCTGCCGGTCACCAGGTGGTCGACCAGCACGCCCAACCGCCGGCCCGGCCCGGGCTGGAACTCCGCCACGATGCCGGGCAGGTCGTCGATCCCGCCGAGATACTCGACCACCACGCCCTCGACCCGCAGGTCGTCCCCCCAGATCCGTTCCACCAGTTCGGCGTCGTGCCGGCCCTCGACGTAGATCCGGGAGGCGCGGGCGACCCTGGCGGGCGCGGCCGCCGCGATCCGCGAGCCGGACGCAGTGTGCGTCGGCGCGGCCGGACGGGAGCGCTGCGGCGGGATCAGCTTGACCGGCCTGCCGTCCACCCAGAAGCCGGGACCGAAGGGGAAGCTGCGCCGGACGCCCTTGCGGTCCTCCAGCACGACCAGCCCGTTCTCCCAGCGCACCACCGCGCCCACGAACCCCGAGGTGGGTTCCTCGACCACCAGACCAGGCTCGACCGGGGTCTCGACCGACACCGGTCGGTTCGCCCGTTGCCAGCCGGGCGTCAGGACATCGCGGGGGTAGCGGCTCACGGCAGTCACCCTAGATCGGACGCAACCGGGGTCGGCTCGGATGGTCGCTGATGAGACTGCGGCGTAGGCTCGCCCCATGCGTGCTGTGGTGGCCCGGGAGCCGGGCGGAGCGGAAGTCCTCGACTACGTTGACCTGCCCGATCCCGAGGCCGGTCCCGGGCAACTGCTGGTCCGGGTCGCGGCGGCCGGGGTCAACTTCATCGACACCTACCGGCGCTCGGGGGTCTACCCGATGGCCTTCCCCCACGTGGTCGGCTCCGAGGGGGCCGGCGAGGTGGTGGCCGTGGGGAAGGACGTGGCCGGCTTCGCGGTCGGCGACCGGGTCAGCTGGGACAACGCGCCGGGCTCCTACGCCGAACTCGTGGCCGTCGGGGCGTCCAACGCGGTACGGCTACCGGACGGCGTCGATCCGGTGACCGCGGCCGCGCTGCCGCTGCAGGGCATGACCGCGCACTACCTGGTCAGTTCCACCTTCGAGATCCGGCCGGGCCACGACCTGCTGCTGCACGCCGGGGCCGGCGGAGTCGGCCTGCTGGCCACTCAACTGGCCACCGCCCGCGGCGGCCGGGTGATCACCACCGTCGGTTCGGCGGAGAAGGCCGAGCTCTCGCGGACGGCGGGCGCGGCCGAGGTGATCGACTACTCGCGACTGACCGACCTGACCGCGGAACTGCCCCCGCTGATCCGCGAGCTGACCGGCGGCGCCGGCGTCCACGTGGTCTACGACGGGGTCGGACGCGCCACCTTCGACGCCTCGCTGGCCTCGCTGCGCCGCCGCGGGACGCTGGTGCTGTTCGGGGGCGCCTCCGGACAGGTGCCGCCGTTCGACCTGCAGCGGCTCAACGCCGGCGGATCGCTGTACGTCACCCGTCCCACCCTGGCGCACTACACCGCGACCCGGGACGAGATCGAGTGGCGGATGGGCGAGCTGCTGGACGCGGTGCTGGCCGGCACGCTCAGCCTGAGGATCGGCGCCCGCCTCCCGTTGGCCGAGGCCGCCGAGGCACACCGTGCCCTGGAGGGCCGCCGGACCACCGGCAAGGTGCTGCTGCTCCCCTGACGCGGGCTCAGCCCTTCAGCGCGCCGCTGGTCATGCCCTCCACGATCTGCCGGTTGAAGAAGATGTACATGATCAGCGGCGGGATCGTGATCAGGAAGATGTTCATGAAGAGCAGGTTCCACTGATTCGAGGTCTGGCTCTGGAAGTTGTACAGCGTCAGCTGGACCGTCACGTTCGCGTCGCCGGGCAGGAAGTACAGCGGACCGGTGAAGTCGTTGAACACCGCCACGGCCTGCACCACGATCACGGTGACGATGACCGGCTTGAGCAGGGGCAGCACGACCGAGAAGAACAGCCGCAACGGCCCGGCGCCGTCGATCGTCGCCGCCTCGTCCAGCTCACGGGGCACCGAGGCCACGAAGGCCCGGAACAGCAGGATGCAGAACGAGAGCCCGAAGGTGGCCTCGACCAGGATCATCCCCGGCATGGTCTTGAACAGCCCGATGCTCTGCAGCAGCCAGACGGTGGGGACGACCGCCGGCGGCACGATCAGGCCGGCCAGCACGAAGAAGTTGATCACTCCGTTCCACCGGGACCGGCGACGGGCCAGGACGTACCCCGCGGCCGCGGCCACCAGCACCATCACGGTCACGCTGGCGACGGTCAGGATGGTGGAGTTCACGAACGCCCGCAGCACCATGTAGTTGCGGGTCTCGAACACCGTCAGCATGTTGTCGAGGAAGTGCCACTCGGTGGGCAGGGAGAACTTGAACTGGGACGACTCCGGCGCGTTCTTCGACGCCTGCAGGATGATGAAGGCGAACGGGACCAGGAAGATCACGATCGACACCAGGATGGCGACAATCCCGCCCAGGTACCGGTGGACGAACCGGCGCCAGGTCAACGGCTTGCGCGGCGGCTTCATGGCGGCTGGACGGCTCTCGGCGACGGCGCTCACTGTTCCACCTGCCTGGAGTTCAGGAACATGCTGATCGGGACGATGATCGCGGTGACCACCAGGAACAGCACGACGTTGCCCGCGGTCGACAGGCCGTAGAAGCCGGCCTGGTACTGCTTGTAGATCACCGAGGCGATGACGTCGCTGGTGAACCCCGGGCCGCCTCTGGTCATGGCCCAGATGAGTTCGAAGGATCGCAGGCCGCCGATCAGCGAGAGCAGGATGACCGTCGCCGTGGCGGGCCTGACCAGGGGAAGGGTGATGTTCCAGAAGTTCTGCACCGCGCTCGCGCCGTCCACCCGGGCGGCCTCGTAGTACTCCTGCGGGATCCCGACCAGACCGGCGATGTAGATCAGGGTGGCGATGCCCAGGCCTTTCCAGACATCGACCAGGATGATCGAGAACAGCACCCACTGCGGGTCGGTGAGCCAGGCTGGACCCTCGATGCCGAAGACCGCCAGCGCGTTGTTGATCAGTCCGTCGAACGGGTTCATCAGCACCTTGAAGGTGATGCCGACACCGATCGTGGAGACCAGCACCGGGAAGAACAGCACCGAACGCAGGTAGTTGCGGGCCAGGATCTGCGAGGTGAGCAGCACTCCCAGCAGCAGCCCGATCACCACCTTCAGCCCCGAGGTGGCGAAGCCGTAGATGAAGGTGTTGATGAAGCCCTGCATCAGCATCGGCTCGCTGAAGAACATCTGGAAGTTCTCCAGGCCGATGAACTCGGTGTCGGTGAGCGTCCACCTGGTGAGACTGAAGTAGAAGGACGCGAAGGTCGGGACGGCGAACAGGATGATGTAGAGCGCCGCCGCCGGCAGGTAGAACCAGGTCGGGTAGGCGCTCTTGCGCTTCGCCCGTCCGCGCCTGGAATCGTTGCTCATCGACGGTGCTGTCGCTGCCGTGGTGGTCATCCAATCCCCTTCGATTGTGCGCGGAAGGGGCCGGGTCGTGGAACCCGACCCCTTCCGCTCAATGGACCATCGTCAAGCTGTTCGGCTCACCAGCCGGGAAGCCCCAGCTGCTGCGCCTGCTTCTTGACGTCCTCATCGTAGAGGGCGGCGCCGTCAGCGGCCGAGCGGATTCCCGAGCCCACCTCGACGGTGATGTTCTCCAGTTGCGGGCCCTTGATCGGCGAGACGAACTCCAGCGCCGGTCCGGTCTGGCCGGCGTCGAAGTAGGGCTGCATGTCCTTCAGCATCCCGGGGACGCTGTCGGGCAGGCTGCACTCCTTGTTGGCGAACGGGCCGGACGGGGTCAGCACCTCGACCTGGACCTTGCAGCCACCCTCCTTGCTGGACGCGAACGCGACGAACTTCTTCGCCGCCTCCAGCTTGGCGCCCTCGGTGGTCTTGGGGATGTAGATGGCGTTCGGCAGCCAGATGGTCAGCGTGGTGTCGGCGGCGTTCTGCGCCGGGAACGGGAACACGCCGATGTCCTCGATCTGATCCGGATGGTTGGTCTGGATGGTGGTCACCAGCCCGGTCAGCATCGGGTAGTGGACGCCCTCGCCGCTGGCGAGCATGGCCACGCCCTGATCGGTCTCGATGGAGGCGAAGTCCTTGTTCAGCCAGCCGGATTCGAAGGTGATCTGCTGGTTGAGGAAGCCCTGCAGCGCCGGCTGATCGACGTACTTGCGGTTGTTCTTGGTGTACTCCTCCGCCCACTGCGGATCCTGCTTGGCCACGTTGGCGAAGTCGCCCAGCACGTAGAGCTGGCTGGACCAGGTGGCGGCGAAGGTCTGGATCACCGGGACCTTGCCGGCCGCCTTGATCTTCTCGTTGTTGGCGGCGTACTCGTCCCACGACTTCGGCACCTGCAGCCCGAGGTCGGCGTAGACCTTCTTGTTGTACAGGATCGCGCCGGCCTGCGAGGAACCCCACGGGGTGCCGTAGGTGCCGTTGGCGGTGGACACGGTCGGCAGCATGGCGTCGATCAGGTTCTTCACCCACGGCTGGTCGGCGAGGTTGACCAGGTTCTCGTCCGGGTTCAGGGCCTGCAGCAGCGAGCCGGAGTTGTAGTGGAAGACGTCCGGCATCTCACCGGTGGCCAACTTCGTCTTCATCAGGTTGTCGCCCTCGGTGCCGCCCGGCTGGGTCTCCATGGTGACCTTGATGTCCGGGTTCGCGGCGTTGAACGCATCCACCAGGCCCTGGCCGCCGAGCGCGGTGTTGGTCTCGCTCTGCGTCAGGAAGGTGATCTCGACCGGGGCGTTGCCACCACCCCCGCCGCCGCCGGTGCTGCAAGCCGCCAGCGGCAAGGCCAGCGCCGCAGTCGCGGCCAGAACGGCACGATACCGAAGTACCTTCATTCCCTACCTCCTTGTATGGGGTCCGGTTGCCCGGAACGATGAACCGCATCCGACCTCAATGAAACGGTTCAAGACGCACTATAGATTGCTTCGGCCCGATCCGTCTACGCCTACAAACGCAACTATTCGACAACGATTCGGGCACGACAAGGCCGGAACCAGGGTCGCTTGCCCGGCACCGCCGACGCCGCCCGGAGCGCCCTGGCGGACGTCCGCCACCTGCTCAGCGCCGGGGTTGACAGCCGCCATGAATCGTTTCATGATGTGGGCATTCGCGCGCCGTCGCCGAGTGAGAGGACACCGCCATGGCCCTTCCCCCGTCCACACCCCTCGATGCGAACACGCGGATCCAGCGGCTGCGTTCCCAGTACGAGCCCGGGCTGCTCGGGGTGCCGTGCCAGGGCCTGCGGCTGTCGTGGGTGGTGGCGAGCGATGATCCCTCGACCCGCCAGCTGCAGTACCAGCTCGCCAGCGCCGGCCCCTCCGGCCACTGGGAGGTGCACGAACCGGTCGCCTCGGCCGACTCGGTCGGCATCGGGCCAGCCGACACCCTCGCTCCCGGCACCGCGTACCGCTTCGCGGTGCGGATCGCCACCGGCGCCGGCTGGACGGAGTGGTGCGCGCCGCTGACCGTGGAGACCGGCCTCACCGGCCCGGAACTGACCGCGCGGGTGATCGGCGTGGACAGCGAGGTGGCCGGGCCGGTCCCGGTGCTGCGCAGGGAGTTCACCCTCGACGCGGTCCCCAGCCGGGCCCGGCTGCGGCTCAGCGCGCTGGGCGTGGTGGACGCCTGGATCAACGGCCGGCCCGCCACCGACGCCGTCCTGACCCCGGGCTGGACCGCCTACAACGGGCGGATCCTGGTCGACACGATCGATGTCACCCCGCTGCTGACCGAGGGCGTCAACACCGTGGTGTTCGCGGTCGGCGACGGCTGGTACCGCGGACGGCTCGGCTTCATCGACCACACCTGCATCTACGGCGACCAGCTCGGCGTCCTGGCCCAGCTCGAACTCACCACCGAGACCGGCGACCTGGTGGTCGCGACCGACGACTCCTGGACCGGCGGCTTCGGCGCGATCCGTTCCGCCGGCATCTACGACGGCAGCGAGATCGACCTGACCCTCGACCTGCCGGGGCTGCACCAGCCAGGCTTCACCGGTGACTTCTCCCCGGTCGTGGTCCGGGAGGTCGATCTGACCCTCTTCGAGCCCCGGACCGCTCCCCCGGTGCGGCGGATCGCCGAGTTCCCGATGGCCGTCGATCACCGGCCGGACCGCGTCGTGCTCGACGCCGGGCAGAACATCTCCGGCTGGGTCCGGCTGACCGTGCGCGGCCGGGCCGGGGACGTGGTCACCGTCCGTCACGCCGAGATCCTCGATCCGGCCGGCGACCTCTACACCGTGGCGCTCCGGTCGGCGAAGGCCACCGACAGCTACGTCCTCGGCTCCGACGGCGAGCACGTGCTGGAACCCGCCCTGACCTTCCACGGCTTCCAGTACGCCGACGTCACCGGGCCGGTCGAGGTGTTGGCGGCCACCGCGGTCGCGATCTCGGCGGATCTGCCGAGGCGCAGCTCGTTCCGCTCCTCCCATCCCGCGCTGGATCAGTTCCACTCCAACGCCTTCTGGTCACTCCGGGACAATTTCGTCTCGGTGCCGACCGACTGCCCCCAGCGGGACGAACGGCTGGGCTGGACCGGCGACGCCCAGGCGATCTCCGCCACCGCCGCCACCATGCTCGACTCCGAGGTGTTCTGGGCCTCCTGGCTGCGGGATCTGGAGATCGACCAGACCGATGCCGGTGGGGTCGCCTGCATCGTCCCGAACATCATCCGCCCCGGCGAGGTGATGATGGGCGGCGGACCGGCCGAGGACATGGGCCGGGCGGGCTGGGCGGACGCCGCGACGATCGTGCCGCTCGCCGTCCACGAGTCCTACGGCAGTGACGAGGTGCTCGCCCAGCAGCTCGGCAGCATGCGCCGTTGGGTCGAGCACCTTCGGCGGCGGGCCGGCGACGAGGTGCTGCTGCCCGCCGAGGGCTTCCAGTTCGGCGACTGGCTGGATCCCGACGCGCCCGGCGACCAGCCGTGGGCGGCCAAGGTGAACAGCTACTACGTGGCCAATGCGTTCTATGCGCACTCCGCCCGGCTGCTGGCCAGGGCTGAACGCGTGGTCGGGGACGCCGAGCGGGCCGCGTCCTACGAGGAACTGGCCGACCGGGTGGCGGCCGCCACCTGGCAGCGCTGGGGCGAGGACGCCATCGCCACGCAGACCGGTGCCGCGCTGGCGCTGGAGTTCCGGATCGCGCCGGAGGACCGGCGGGCGGAGATCGGCGACCTGCTGGCGGCGAACGTGCGGGCGGAGAACGGACGGATCGCGACCGGCTTCCTCGGCACGCCGGTGGTGCTCTACGCGCTGAAGAACGCCGGCCACCTCGACGAGGCGTTCCTCATGGTGCTCCGCCGCGAGGCACCGTCCTGGCTCTACCAGGTGGATCGCGGCGCCACCACGGTCTGGGAGCGCTGGGACGCGATCCTGCCGGACGGGAGCATCCACACCGGCGAGATGGATACCCGGGAGGGCGACAGCATGTTGTCGTTCAACCACTACGCCTACGGCGCGATGATCGACTGGGTGTACCGGACCGTGGCCGGCCTGGCACCCGACCAGGACGATCCCGGGTACCGGACCGTGCACGTCGCCCCCCGTCCCGCGGCCGGGATCGACCACGCCAGCGCCGAGATCGAGACCAGGCTGGGCCGGCTCGCTATCGACTGGCGGCTCGGCGACGACGGGTTCGAGGCGGAACTGGTCGTGCCGTTCGGCGCCCGCGCGGTGCTGGATCTGCCCGTCACCGGATCCTCGACCGTCACCGTCAACGGCCTCGCCGGGCCGGACGCGCCGGCCGAGCTCACCCACGGCAGCCACCGGATCACGGTGACCCAGCCGGCGGTCGCGCTGGCATAGCGGGTCAGCCGAGCAGATCCCGGACGATCCCGTCGGCCAGCAGGCGGCCCTGGAGGCCCAGCCGGAGCCGGCCGTCGCGGATCGACCCCAACCCGGCGTCGACCACCGCCGGTACGCCCTGCCGCTCGGCGGGGGTGAGCACGGCCAGGTCGAGGCCGTCGGCCAGGCGCAGTTCCAGCATCACCCGCTCGACCCGCCGGTCCTCGGCGGTGAGCGCCTCCCGGGCCTCGGCAGGGCTGTCCGCCGCGGCCAGCCGGCCGCTGTACCGCGCCGGGTGACGCAGGTTCCACCACCGCACCCCGCCGACGTGGGAGTGGGCGCCCGGCCCGATCCCCCACCAGTCATGGCTGCGCCAGTAGGCCAGGTTGTGGCGGCACTCGTGGCCCGGTCGGGCCCAGTTGCTCACCTCGTACCAGTCCAGCCCGGCCGCGGCCAGCTCGGCCTCGGCGATCAGGTAGTGGTCGGCATGCACATCGTCATCGGTCGGTGGCAGCTCGCCCCGCCGGATCCGGGCGGCCAGGCGGGTACCGGGCTCGACGATCAGCGAGTAGGCCGAGAGGTGGTCCGGCTGCAGCTCGAGCGCCGCGCGCAGGCTGCTCCGCCAGTCGTCGGCCGACTCCCCCGGGCTGCCGTAGATCAGATCCAGGCTGACCGAGCCGAACCCCGCCGCTCGCGCCCCGCGCACCGCCTCCGCCACCCGCCCGGGGGTGTGACGCCGATCGAGCACCGCCAGGACGTGGCCAACACTGGACTGCATCCCCAGCGACAGCCGGTTGAACCCGCCCGCCGTCAGCGCCGCCAGGTAGCGGTCGTCCACCGACTCGGGGTTGGCCTCGGTGGTGATCTCCGCGTCGACGGCCAGCGGGAACCGGGCGCGCACCGCGTCCAGCAGACCGACCAGTTCGGCCGACGGCAACAGGGTCGGCGTCCCACCACCGAAGAAGATCGTCCGCACCTCCCGCGGCCCCAGGATGCGGGCGGCGAGATCGAGCTCGGCCCGCACCGCGTCCAGGTAGGCCTGCTGGCTGGCGCCGGGAGCCGACCCCAACTCGGCGGAGGTGTAGGTGTTGAAGTCGCAGTAGCCGCACCGGGTGGCGCAGAACGGCACGTGCAGGTAGAAGCTCAGCGGTGCCCGCTCGGCCAGCGCCTCGGCCGGCAGCGACCCGTCCGCCGGTGCCGGATCGCCCGGCGGTGGCGAGGAGGGCGCCATGTCTCGCCTCCTTTGGGACAGTCTGGGCCAGGGGACGGTTCGCAGTCCCAGCTTGTCAGAGCCAGTTTCTACTTCTTGTCGGACTTGGTCTCACCGGTGGAGAGCGCGGCGACGAAGGCCTCCTGCGGCACCTCCACCCGGCCGACCATCTTCATCCGCTTCTTGCCTTCCTTCTGCTTCTCCAGCAGCTTGCGCTTGCGGCTGATGTCGCCGCCGTAGCACTTGGCCAGGACGTCCTTGCGCATCGCGCGGACGGTCTCGCGGGCGATCACCCGGGCGCCGATGGCAGCCTGGATGGGCACCTCGAACTGCTGCCGGGGAATGAGTTCCTTCAGCTTCTTGGCCATCGCGACGCCGTAGCTGTAGGCGGCGTCGGTGTGGACGATCGAACTGAACGCGTCCACCGGCTCACCGTGCAGCAGGATGTCGACCTTGACCAGCTTGGCGGACTGCTCGCCGGCCTCGTCGTAGTCGAGCGAGGCGTAGCCCTTGGTCCGCGACTTCAGCGCGTCGAAGAAGTCGAAGACGATCTCGGCCAGCGGCAGCAGGTAGCGGATCTCGACCCGGTCCTCGCTGAGGTAGTCCATCCCGGTCTGCACGCCGCGCCGGTTCTGGCACAGCTCCATCACGGTGCCGATGAACTCGGTCGGGGTGAGGATGGTCGCCCGGACCACCGGCTCGTACACCTCGGCGATCTTGCCCTCGGGGTATTCGGAGGGGTTGGTCACCTCGTGCTCGGTGCCATCCTCCATCACCACCCGGTAGACCACGTTCGGCGCGGTGGAGATCAGGTCGAGGTTGAACTCGCGCTCCAGCCGCTCCCGGACGATCTCCATGTGCAGCAGGCCGAGGAAGCCGACCCGGAAGCCGAAGCCCAGCGCGCCGGAGGTCTCCGGCTCGTAGACCAGCGCTGCGTCATTGAGCTGCAGCTTGTCCAGCGCCTCGCGGAGTTCGGGGAAGTCGGCGCCGTCGATCGGGTACAGCCCGGCGTACACCATCGGGTGCGGCTGCCGGTAGCCGCCCAGGCTCTGCTTGGCCGGACGCGAGGCGACGGTCACGGTGTCGCCCACCCGCGACTGACGGACCTCCTTCACCCCGGTGATCAGGTAGCCCACCTCGCCCACGCCCAGCGCCGGCGCCTTGATCGGCTCGGGCGAGATCACCCCGACCTCGAGGGTCTCGTGGGTGGCCTTGGTCGACATCATCAGGACGCGTTCGCGGTGGTTCAGCTCGCCGTCGACCACCCGGACATAGGTGACCACGCCGCGGTAGGTGTCGTAGACCGAGTCGAAGATCAGCGCCCGGGCGGGGGCCGTGGGGTCGCCCACCGGGTGCGGGATGTCGGCCACGATGTGGTCGAGAAGTTCGCGGACGCCGTCCCCGGTCTTGGCCGAGACCTGGAAGACGTCGGACGGCTCGCAGCCCACCAGGTGGGCGATCTCGGCTGCGTACTTCTCCGGCTGCGCGCTGGGCAGGTCGATCTTGTTCAGCACCGGGACGATGTGCAGATCGGCTTCCAGCGCCAGGTACAGGTTGGCCAGCGTCTGGGCCTCGATCCCCTGGGCGGCGTCGATCAGCAGGATGGCGCCCTCGCAGGCGGCCAGCGACCGGGAGACCTCGTAGGTGAAGTCGACGTGCCCGGGGGTGTCGATCATGTTCAGGACATAGTCGACCCCGTCGGAGCGCCAGGGCATCCGGACCGCCTGGGACTTGATGGTGATCCCGCGTTCCCGCTCGATGTCCATCCGGTCCAGGTACTGCGCGCGCATCGAGCGCTCGTCGACCACCCCGGTCAACTGCAGCATCCGATCGGCCAGCGTCGACTTGCCGTGGTCGATGTGGGCGATGATGCAGAAGTTGCGGATGATCTCCGCCGGCGTTGCGCCTGGGCGTGGTGCGGTCATGCAGCTTTCCTGGTTGGGGACCGACCTCACACCTTACCGTGTCGGGCAGCTCCGCTACTCCTGGGCGTCCCGGCCTCAACTTGGTGGCCGACGGCTGCCTTTGGTAGGGTTGGTGGTCGCGTCCGTTTCCGGATGCCACCAGCACGCTCACCGACCAAGAAGGCAAGCCCTGTGGCGAACATCAAGTCCCAGAAGAAGCGGATTCTCACCAACGAGAAGTCTCGTCTCCGCAACAAGGCTGTGAAGTCCTCGCTGCGCACCCACGTGCGGCGGTTCAACGAAGCCGTCGCGGAAGGTGACACCGAGAAGGCGCAGGAACTCGCCCGCGCGGCCACCCGTCAGCTCGACCGGGCCGCCAGCAAGGGCGTCATCCACAAGAACCAGGCCGCGAACCGCAAGTCGGCGATCGCTGCCCGGGCCGCCGCCCTCTGAGCCCAGCTCCCGGCAACGCCGTCCCGTTCGGGGCGGCGTTTCTGTTTGCCTCAACCGCGGCCGCGACAGCCGATCACGGTCAGCACCATCTGCTCCAGGGCGAAGCCGGCATCGCTGCTGGCACCCTTCACCTGCGCGTCGGCCTGCGCCACGGCGCCGATCGCCCTGGCCACGCCGGTGGATCGCCACTGTCTGGCCAACGGGCCGAGCGACTTCAGCTTCCAGGGAGGGACGCCGATCCGCTGGGCGATCTGCGCGTCCCGCAGGCCGTCCTCCTGAGCGTCCAGGTACCTGCCCAGTTCGCGCAGGTTGGCGGCCAGCGCCGCGGTCACCTGGGGCGGTCCGACCCCGGTGGCCAGGGCCCAGCGCAGCTTCTCCAGCGCGGCGCCGGTCTGTCCGCCGAGCGCGTCGGTGGCGATCTCGTAGCTGCGTACCTCAGCCCGTCCGCCGAAGTACCGTCGCACCGCGGCCTCGGTGAGCACCTGGCCCTCGGCGTCATCGATCAACTGCCGCACCGCTGAGGCCAGCGCGTTCAGGTCGGTGCCCACCGCGTTGACCAGCACCTCGGCGGTGGGCTTCTCCATCCGGGCGCCGGCCCGACGGGCCTCGGCGACCACGAACTGCGGCAGCTCCCAGGCCTTCAGCGACGGGCAGTCGACGGTGCGGACGCCGGCCTTCCGCAGCCGGTCGAGCACCGCCTTGCCCTTCACCCCGCCAGGGTGGACCAGCGCCAGCGCCAGGTCGGGGCCGGGCGCCGCGGCCAGCGGAACCAGGACGTCGGCGACCTCCGCGGAGAGCTCGGAGAGCTCCTCGACCACCACCACGCTGGCGTCGGCGAACAGCGAGCCGCCGGTCGCCTCGGCCAGCCCGCCGACGGTCAGGTCACCGGCCGGCAGCCGGTTCACGGCGGCCTCGGGACGAGCGACCGACGCGGCGGCGACCAGTTCGCCGACCGCGCGACCGGCCAGCAGCGACTCCGGACCGACGACCAGCAGCGTGCTGCCGAAAGGTGATTCCACGGCCCACAGCATGCCAGCGGACGCCGACAAAAGCCCGCTCACCGCCCGCGGCGCGGGCGATCCTGCTACAAAATGGCGGGTGTGAACGCCGCCTCCCCCCGTGCCCGGTTCGCCGCTCTGCTCGATGCCGAGCGCCGGACGCAGCACCTGTCGATTCGCGACGTCGCCCGGTTGGCCGACGTTCCGCCCGCCACCGCCCAGGGCTGGCTGAGCGGCAAACACCTGCCGGTGCCCGCGCTGCGCCGCAACTACCTGCGGATCGTCGATCGGCTGGGGCTCGGCGACCACCTACCCGGCGACCTCTGGGACGACACCTGGTCCGGCGGATCCGAACTGGGCAACCCGCGGAATCCCTACCTCGGGCTGCGTCCGTTCGGCACCCACGATCGGGATTCCTTCTTCGGCCGGGAGGAGGAATCCCGGCGGCTGGCCCGGGCGGTGCTGGAGCGCCGCGAGGCCGCGGGACACGGATTGGTGGTCGTCCTGGGAGCATCCGGCAGCGGGAAGAGTTCGCTGCTGGCGGCCGGACTGATCGCCACCGAGACGATCGATGGACTACTGGCCGACTGGACGGTCGCCCAGCTGAGCGTCGCGGAGTTGGCTCAGGCTACGGGGCTGGACGCCGATCTGGTGGTGATCGATCAGGCCGAGGAACTGTTCGCCGTCGAGGACGATCCAGCGGCGGCGCTGAGGACGCTCGAGGAGCTGGCCGGACGCACGGTGGTGGTGATGGCGATGCGGGCCGACGCCTTCGCCGCCGCGATCCAGGAGCCGGTGCTGGCCGACGCCGTGGCCCGTCCCTTCCTGATCGCACCGCTGCGCCACGACGAGATCCGGGAGGTGATCCTCGGGCCCGCGGAGCTGGCCGGGACGACGGTCGAGGACGAGCTGGTGGCGATGGTGCTGGACGATCTTCCGCCCGGCCCGCAGCCGGGGACGGTGGCGGTGGACGTGCTGCCGTTGCTCTCCAGCGCGCTGATGATGACCTGGGCGGCCGGCCGGGCCGGACGGATGACGACAGCCGACTACGTCCGCGCCGGAGGGGTGGCGGCGGCGGTGCAGGGGCTCGCCGAGGAGGTTTACCAATCGCTGGACGAGGGCCAGCAGGAGGCCTTCAAGCGGGTGATGCTCCGGCTGGTGCGGCTCTCGGGCGATCTGGTGGTGCGTGACTCAATGCCGCTGACCGACATCGATCCGGCGGCGCGAGCCGCGGTCGACGCGTTCACCGCGGCCCGGATGCTCACCGTGACCAGGGATGCCGTCCGGATCAGCCACGACATCCTGGTGGTCCAGTGGTCGCGACTGCAGGATTGGATCGGGGAGAATCGCGCCGACCTGGCCACCCTGGAACGGCTTCGCCGCGCCGCCCAGGTCTGGGAGGACAGCGGCCGCTCACCGGACGCCCTGGTCCGGATCGAGCGCCTGGAGGCGTTCAGCGACTGGGTCGACGATGCGCGGCGCGATCTGTTGATCACGCCCCGCGAGCGCGAGTTCATCGCCGCCAGCCGAGAGCACTTCGCCTCCCGGCTGGCGAGTGAGCAACGCCTGAGCCGCCGGCTGCGGCGCGGCCGCAACCTCGCCGTCGGCCTGACCGCGGTGGTGTCGGCGCTGGCGATCGTGGTGACCCTGCTCTACGCGCGTGGTGTGGAACTGCAGGCGCAGACCGACCTGGCCCGCCGGGAATCCCAGTCCCGCCAGGTGGCGGTCGAGGCAAGGTCGCTGCGGGCTCAGGATCCGAATCTGGTGGCGCAGATGGCACTGGTCGCCGAACGGCTCGCCGATACCCGCCAGGGTGCCTCGGCGCTGCTGGATGCCACGTCGATGAACGTCCCGCAACGTTGGCTGGGCGCCCCGAACGCGGTGATCGCGAAGTCCCCGGACGGCGGCCTGCTCGCCCGGGCCAACGGTGACAGCGAGGTGACGATCTGGCGGGCCGACGAGCTGGCGGCCTCACCGGGACGGACCTTCCGGATCGAACCGGCCGGCCCGCTCTTCACGGCGGCGCTGGCCTCGGTCTCCGGACGGCAGCTGCTGGCTGTCGGGGGCGTCGCCAGCGCGGGCCTGTGGGATGTGACCGCCGAGCCCACCCTGGTCGCCGACCTTCGCGACGGCGATTACACGGTCTATGGCGCCGCCTTCGACGCCTCCGGCGAACGGCTGGCGCTGGCCACGTCGACCGGCCGGGTGACGTTGTGGTCCATCCCGGCCGGCGGCATGCCGACCCGCAGCGGCGAGGTCGAGCTGGGCCCGGCGACCCCGGCCCGGGGGGTCGTCTTCCACCCGGTGGCCGACGAGCTCTTCGTGGCCGGCCCGGGCAATGCCGTGGCCCGGTGGCAGCTGTCGAAGACTCCGCGGCGGCTCGCCGACCTGACCTTCTCCCTCGGCGAGAGCCCGGTGGTGAGCCAGGCGGTGGCGATCAGCCCGGATGGTCGTCAGGTGGCGGCCGGGGTGGCCGGCCGCAGCGTCTTCCGGTGGCGGTTGCAGGGTGAGGATGCCCTTGCCGAACCCGCGCTGGAGGGCTTCTCGAGCTGGACCAACGATGTCTCCTACAGCGCCGACAGCCACACCCTGCTGGTGGCGAACTCCGACCAGAACGCCTATCTCTTCGACGCCGGCACGGGCCGGTTGCTGGAGAAGCTCGGCGGCACCACGACGGTGCTCGGCGCGGATGAGGTCGGGGGACGTCCGGTGACCTCGGGCACCGACGGCGCGTTGCGGGTCTGGCAGGCCGAGAACCCGGTGCTGCGCGCCGGCTCCAGCGCGTACGCCCTCGCCGGCGATGTCGGCCGGCGGCGACTGGCGGTGACCACCCTGGCGGACGGCATAGCGCTATGGGATACCGCCGGCGTGCCCAGGCGGCTGCCCGATCCGGACGCCGGCGGCCGGCCGATGTCGTCCGGGCTGGCGATGGCGCCCGACGGCAGCTACCTGCTGGGCGGGACCGCTGCGGGCGAGGTGCTGCGGTGGCCGCTTCGTCCGGACGGTGCCGGCGCCGTCGAGGTGGCCGCCGACCTGCCCGGTTGGCGCGTTGCCGGGATGGCGATCTCGCCGGATGCGTCCCTGGTCGCGGCGCTGGAATACACCGGCGGCCGGACTGCCCTGTTCGGTGTCTCCGGCGCCGGTGAGTTGGCCTTGCTGGCCATGTTGGACACGCCGACTCCGCAGGGCCTCAGTTTCAGCCCCGACAGCGCCGTCCTCGCCGTCCAGGCCGACGGCGACGTACAGCTGTGGGATGTCAGCGAGCCGGCGCGGCCGGCCCTGGTGCGTACGCTGGGCGTGCCCACGGCGCTGGTCGCCGTCTTCGCCAATCATTCCCGGCTGCTCGCGGTCGGCACGGTCGACGGGGATGTCAGCGTGTGGGAGGTGGCGGATCCCAGCGCTCCGGTGCAGCGACGTCGCTATGACGACGTCCGGTCGGGGGTGAACGGCTTCGCCTTCAGCCCCGACGACGCCATCCTGGTCGCCGGCGGCGGGGACGAGCGGGTCTGGGCCTGGCGGCTGGGCAGCGATGAGCCCGAGGCCTTCCTCGCCCTCGACGGTGAGCTGGGACGGGCCAACGACGTCCGGTTCATCGGCGATGGAGGTGAGTTGGTGGTCGCCGGCAACAACGGCGTGGTGCGCCGCTGGCAGTTCCAACTCGACCGGGCTCGCCAATCGTTGTGCGCGCGGCGTGGCGATCCGCTCACCCCGGATGAGTGGCGGAGCTACCTGCCCGGCGTCGCGCCCGAGGATCCCTGCTGAACCGTGGACGGGCCCACCGATCTCCGCCGAACCGTGGACAACCGCATGGAGGCGTACGGACCGCGCAACCCGGGTCGCGCCCCCGCGTGATCGACCCAGTTGGATGAGTCCGGGTGCTGAACGGCCGGCATCCCGGGCGTCCCAGGGCGCCTGTCGGCTACCCGCGAAGGGAAATTCGGTATGGACGTCAACTACTCGTTCGCGTCGTGCTGTGTCTTTGGCATTGGCCTGCCCCAGGCGGCGGCGCCTTGGCTACTGTCCTATGTTGTCCGTAAGCGGCAGGCGTCCACGACTGCCACCGGGCGGCAGGTGGAGTTCGTGGCGCACCGTGAGCCGGCCGAGTTGGGCCAGCTGATCGCCTCCGAGATAGCGTCGCGCTTTCCACCGAGCGGCATTTCTGACGATCCGGAGATCCTCCCCGGAGGTGTCATCCATCAACTGACCGGGATCTACTGCCCCGGGTGCGGTGGTCTGAGAGCCGTCTTCGATCTCACCCGCGGGGAGTTGCTGTCCGCGTTGCGGAACAACGCGCTGCTGGTGTTGATCCCGGTCTGGCTGGCCCTGGGATTCCTGGCGTCGAGCCATCGGCTCCTTGGCAGGCCGTTCCTCGCCGGACATCACCGCCTCCTGACCAGGCTGGCCATCGCGTCCATCGCGGTCGTGACGGTCTTCCGGACTGACACAAGCCAGAACGCCCGATCAAGACACCCACGACTCACGTCCCCGCTCAACCCAGCCGGCTGACCGCCAGCCACACCGCCGGCACGCTCAGCACCCCGCAGGAGATCACCACGAACCAGAAGTGGTCCCGCAGGATCGCCAGGTACTCCCGGATGGTGGCGCTGGGCCAGTAGTAGTCGGCGGTGGGCGACCCCAGGACGTAGCCCGGCAACTTTGCGTTGCGCATCATCATGGCCGCCCGGAAGGCGTGGAAGTTGTTGGTCACCACCGCCACCGGGCCGGCGATCCCCCGCTCGGCCAGCAGCGCGGCGGTGTTCGCCAGGTTCTCCTGGGTGGTGCGCGACTCGGCCTCGGTGAGGATCGCCTCCGGCGGCACGCCCTGCCCACGCAGGTACTCCGCCATCGCCTCGGCCTCCGAGCGCGGCTCGTCCTCGCCCCTGCCGCCGGAGGTCACGATCACCGGACGGCCTCCGGCGACCGTCGCCGCCTCGAAGGCCCGGCGGGCGCCGTCCAGCCGACTGGCCAGCAGCGGAGGCACCTCGCCCTCGATCAGCCCGGAACCCAGCGCGACCACCGCCGCCACGCTGCGGCTCTCGCGGCGGGTGATCGCCTGGTACACCGCCGAGTACAGCAGGTAGGCGAGGAAACCGTAGGCGAGGAACCCGAACGGCAGGCCGGCCAGGATCACCCCGATCACCAGGGCGGCCGATCCACCCGAGAGGACGACCGCCGTGACCACGGCGGCGATCGTCCCCAGGATCCCCAGCCCGAGCAGCATCGACAGCAGATTGGACAGCCGCCGGCCCTCGCGGCGGACCATGGTGAGCCCGTTCAGCACCAGCATCACCGCGGTCAGCAGCACCATGCCCACCAGCAGGACGAGGACGGCCATCAGAGCCCAGCCACCTGCCGTGGCCGAGATCTCGGTGAACAGCGTGCCGATGGCCGCGATCAGCCGAAGGGTCAGACCGGCCACGGCGCCGAACAGGAAGACGGCACAGCGCATGCTCCGCGGCTCGCGGGCGTAGCTGAGCGCGAACAGCACCGCGAAGACACCGGTCAGCCCCAGTTCCACCCGCGTCCCCCGTTCTCCGGCCGCCCGTCGGCCCTCGTGAGCCCAGGCTACGGTGTCGCCCCACGGCCGCGCCCGCCGTGGGTCCGGGACAGTAGGATTCGTGGGACAAACGTTCGTCAGTTCGAGGGAGGCCATCGGTGGCAGGTCCACGCCGCGAACCCAATATCGCCGATGTCGCCGCACTGGCCGGGGTCTCACCCACCACCGTCTCCCGGGTGCTCAACAATCGCGGGTACCTCAGCCAGGCCACCAAGGACAAGGTCGCCCAGGCGATGGCCGAACTCCACTACCGGCCCAACGAGGTGGCCAGGGCGCTCCTCGGCCAGCGCACCAGGGTGGTCGGGGTGATCCTGCCGACCGTCGCGCTGCCGTTCTTCGGCGAGGTCGCCGTCTCGCTGGAACACGCCCTGACCGAGCGCGGCTATCGCACCCTGCTCTGCAACAGCCTGGGGCGCAGCGAGGTCGAACGCGACTACCTGCTGCAACTGGAGGGCAACCGGGTGGACGGGCTGATCTCCGGCGCCCACAACGACACCATTCCCGAGTACGCGACCACCCGGCTGCCGGTGGTCACCATCGACCGGGAGCTCGCCGACCACATCCCGAACGTTCGCGCCGACAACGCCGCGGGCGGACGCCTGGCGGCCGAACTGCTGCTGCGCCGGGGCTGCCGACGGCCGGCGCTGTTCACCTCGACCTCCGGGCCGCGCAACCTCCGCGAGGCCGGCTACCGCGCCGTCCTGGCCGAGGCCGGCATCGAGCCCACCGTGGTCACGGTGCGGTTCGGCACCCCCGAGCCGGAACGCAGCCGGTTGATCGACGCCGCCCTGGACGAACTCGGTGCCGCCGTCGACGGCGTGTTCGCCACCGACGACCTCACCGCCTGCGCCGTCCTCGACTGGGCCGGACGGGCGGGACGCACCGTGCCGGACGACCTGCGGGTGGTCGGCTTCGACGGCACCGCCGCCGTCCGCGCCGCCGTCCCGTGGCTGAGCACCGTCCAGCAACCGATCCGGCAGATCTCCCGGGCCGCGGTCGACCTGCTGCTGGCCCAGATCGAGGGCGAGCCGGCAGGTGAGCGTCCCAGCGGCTCCGTGGAGTTCCCGGTCACCCTGATCGAGGGCTCCACGACCTGACCAAACGCGCCTGAAGGGCCGCCGAGGCTTCGAGACTCGGCCCCACGGGCCGACCTCAGCCGACGAAGACGCTGCAACGCCGACCAACCCGCCCGCCAATCCCTGAGGCGGGCGAAGCACGAGTCCCGCAGGGCCGCCGGGGCTTCGATACTCGGCCCCACGGGCCGACCTCAGCCGACGAAGGCGCCGACGGGCCGCGTGCTCAACGGCCCCAGTCGACGCGGCGGACCGAGATCAGGACGGCCTGCTCCGGCTTCAGGTCGGGGAAGCGGAGGCCCACCCGGGAGAGGACGCTGCCGGGCAACGTGATGCCGTCGAACCACCACGCCCAGGACTCGGGCGACCTTTCCTTGCGCTGCACCGGCGAGACCACGCCCTCGGGCAGGAGCTCCTCGACCCGGTAGGCGGCGTCGGCGGCGAGTCCCGGCAGGCGCACCGCCGGGGTCGGGCGCACCGCCGAGGTCGCCACCCTGACCAGGCTGAACACCGCCTCCGCCCGTCCGTCCGCCACCACGCCGCGGATCCGCCAGCCGGCGTCGGGGTGGTCGACATGCACCACCCGTCCGCCGTGCAGCAGCGGCCGCAGCCGCTTGTGCAGCGCCACCCAGGCCGCCAGCTCGCGGCGTTCGTCGGCGCTGGCGCTGAGCAGGTTCCACTCGATGCCGAGGTGGGAGAACAGCGCGGTGGCCGCCCGCAGGGTGAGACCGAGCGTCCGCCCGGTGGTGTGCGAGGTGGGCGAGGCGATGTGGGAGCCGACCAGTTCCGGGGGCAGCAGCAGCGAGGTACCGGCCTCGATCTGCTGACGCTCCAGCGGGTCGATGCAGTCCGAACCCCAGACCCTGACCGCCCGCTCCAGGATGCCCAGGTCGATCCGGCCACCGCCGCCGGCGCAGGATTCGATCTCCAGCCCGGGCTGCGCGGCGAGTAGTTCGTCCATCAGGCGATACACCGCCAGCGTCTGGGCATGGTGAGCCGGACGGCCGGTGAGCGGCGAGACCGCCTCGGTCACATCGCGGTTGAAATCCCACTTGAGGTAGTCGATCGGGGTCTCGGCGAGTACCCGTAGCAACTGGCCGCGGATGTGGTCGTAGGCGGCCGGGTTGCTCAGATCGAGCACCTGTTGCTGGCGCTCGGGCTGCGGCAGGTGGGTTCGCGGGGACAGGATCCACTCCGGATGCGCGCGGGCCAGGTCGGAATCGGGGTTGACCATCTCCGGCTCGACCCACAGGCCGAACTCCATGCCGCGGGCGTGGACGGCGTCCGCCAGCGGCTTCAGCCCGTCCGGCCACACCTGCGGGGAGACCACCCAGTCCCCCAGCCCCGAGGTGTCGTCGCGGCGGGAGCCGAACCAGCCGTCGTCCAGCACGA
This sequence comes from Actinomycetes bacterium, assembly GCA_023393755.1. Classification (GTDB taxonomy): domain Bacteria; phylum Actinomycetota; class Actinomycetes; order Propionibacteriales; family Propionibacteriaceae; genus Propionicimonas. The sequence goes on from JAEXCA010000252.1 coordinate 49,818, forward strand.
AGCGTTCGGCTCCGACCGACGCCGCGGCCTCGACGAGTTCCAGCATCGGTTCCAGTGCCTGGTCGAAGTACACCGCCTCCCAGGCGTTGAAGGTGACCGGCCTCGGTGACGTGGGATGGCCGGGCCGGGAGCGCAGGTGGTCGTGGATCCGCCCGGCTGCCTGATCCAGCCCCTCTCCCCAGGTGGCCACCAGCCACGGCGTGGCGTAGCTCCCGCCGTGGTCCAGCACCACCTCCCCGGGCAGCAGCAGTTCCCCGCCCAGCAGCACCTGCTGGCCCAGCACCGTCCGCTCCGCCACCGAACGGGTGTTGCCCGACCAGGCGACGTGGACGTAGTGCACGCCGCCGCGGTTCCAGCCGGTGCCCGGCTCGCAGCTGCCGTGGATCACCGAGCTGGCGTGGCCGCGGGCCACCCGGCTGGTCCGTTCGTGGGCTCCGATGGTGAAGTCGTGGAAGCTGGTCTCCCGCTCCCGCAGGTGATGCCCGGACTGGTCGATCACCAGCGTCTCGGCGGCGGGGGTGGGCAGGGCGAGCAGCAGCGAGTCGACGGCGTAGCCGTCCCCGCCCCGGTTGGTCAGCGTCGCCCGGAGCCGCAGCAGGCCGGACGCTGTCAGGTCGAGTTCGATCAGCAGGTCGAGGTCGGCCTCGTCGTCGTGCGCCAGGTACTGCAGCGCGGACGGCGCTCCGTCGGTGCCGTCCTGAGCCAGGACATCCACCGAGACCGGACGGAAGGCCGGGTACAGGCCCTCTCCGGCGCGGGAACCGAGCAGCCCCGGCGTGCCCGTCCAGCCCTCCGCCTGGTGTGGCACCAGGGTGAGCCGCGGCGGGACGTCCGAACCTCCCGACACCACTCCGCCGCCGACGGAGCCCCAGGCGGCCAGCGCGTCGGACGGGAGGGGCCCGAGGTCGATCCCCCAGTGAAGCACCTCGGGCAGTGAGTCGGGCTCGAGGTGGAGAGCCACGGCGGTCCCGCCGTTCCGGAGCAGTACGTCCTGGGGCGGGAACGACGCAGTCATGGGCTATTCGGCCTCTCGCAGCGACCAGATGGTGGTGTTCGGCGGAATCGTACCGTCGTAGACCAGGGCGGGATCGCTGGTCAGGACGGCCTCCGCCGGTCCGTCGATCGGCGCGCCGGAGAAGTTCGTGGTGGAGGTCCAGCCGTTCGGCCGGCGGAAGCCGACCGCCGCCGGCCCGGCGTCCAGCCATTCCAGCTGTTCGCCGGCCTGCAGCCGGTGCCGCAGGGCGAGCGCGCGGCGGTAGAGCGACAGCGTGGACGCGGGGTCCGCCTCCTGCCGGGAGGCCGCGTACTCGGCGAACCAGGCCGGCTGCGGCAGGTGCGCCGGGCCGTCGCCGAAGCCGAAGGAGGGGCGCTCGGGCGTCCAGGGCAGCGGCACCCGGCAGCCGTCCCGTCCGATGTCGGTGCCACCGGTGCGGAAGTAGACCGGATCCTGCCGCCGTTCGGCGGGGAGGTCGACCACCTCCGGCAGGCCGAGCTCCTCGCCCTGGTAGAGGTAGGCGCTGCCGGGCAGGGCCAGCGCGAGCAGCGTGGCGGCGCGGGCGCGGGCCAGCCCGAGCCGGCGATCCTCGGCCGGTGCGGTACCCCCGCTGCGCAGCCAGGCCTTCACCGTCTCGCGGCCGCCGACGCCGTAGCGGCTGGCGTGCCGGACCACGTCGTGGTTGGAGAACACCCAGGTGGTGGACGCTCCGGATCTCGCGGCCAGGTCGAGGTTGTCGGCGATGATCCGGCGGAAGCCGTCGGCGTCCCAGTCGGCCCGCAGCAGGTCGAAGTTGAACGCCTGGCCGAGGCTGTCCGGGGAGGCGTAGCGGACCCGCCGGTGGGCGGGCACCCAGGCCTCGGCGACCGCCATCCGGGGCGGGTCGTAGCGGTTGAACAGCTTTCGCCACTCGGCGTAGATCTCCTGCAGTTCGTCCCGGTCCTGGGTGGGGTGCCGGCCGTCCGGGTAGAGCCCCTTGCTGCGCAACTGTTCGTTGGTCGGCAGCGGCTCGGAGAGATCCTTGGCCAGCAGGTGCGCGACATCGATCCGGAACCCGTCGACCCCCCGGTCCGACCAGAAGGCGAGCGTGGTCAGGAAGTCGGCCCGCACCTCGGGGTTCGTCCAGTCCAGGTCCGGCTGTTCGGTGGCGTGGGTGTGCAGGTACCACTGCCCGTCGGCGACCCGCGTCCAGGCCGGGCCGCCGAAGTCCGACTGCCAGTCCGCCGGAGGCCGTGAGCCGTCCGGGCCGAGGCCGTCGCGGAAGATGTACCGCGCCCGTTCCGGCGAGCCCGGCCCCGCCGCCAGCGCGGCGGTGAACCAGGCATGGCGGTTGGAGGTGTGGTTGGGGACGATGTCCACGATCAGCTTGAGCCCGGCGGTGTGCAGCCGCTCGACCAGTTCGTCGAACTCGGCCAGCGTGCCGATCCGGGGATCGACCTCCCGGTAGTCGTCGACGTCGTACCCGCCGTCGGCCAGCGCGGACGGGTAGAACGGGCTCAGCCAGACCGCGTCGATGCCGAGTTGCTTCAGGTAGCCGACCCGGGCGGTGAGCCCGCGCAGATCGCCGATGCCGTCGCCGTTGGCATCGGCGAAGCTGCGCGGGTACACCTGGTAGACGACGGCCTGCCGCCACCAGTTTGGATCGCCGACCACGTCCGTCATGCCTCCTTGGCGGTGACCTTCACGATGTACGCCCCGAAGCTGGTCTCGCCGGTGGCGTCCTGCTCCACCGAGGCGAAGTCCCAGTGGTTGGTGACCAGCACCGGCGTGATCGGCGAGTAGCCGGCCGCGACGATGGCGTCCCGGTCGAAGGAGATCAGCGGGGTTCCCGCTGTCACCTTGTCGCCCTGGTTGACGTGGACGGTGAAGCCCTCGCCCTTCAGGTTGACCGTGTCGATGCCGATGTGGACCAGCAGCTCGATGCCGTCGTCCAGCTTCAGGCCGATCGCGTGACCGGTCGGGAAGGTCATCAGAACCTCGCCGTCGGCGGGGGCGACCACCTTGCCCTCGGCCGGATCGATGCCGACGCCCTTGCCGATCGCCCCGCTGGCGAAGGCGGGGTCCGGCACGTCGGCCAGCGGGACGATGGTGCCGCTCAGCGGGGAACCAAGTTCGGTCACCGCGCCGGCCACCAAAGCCTTGGGCTTGGCGGCGACGGCCACCGCCGCGCCACCGGCGGCAACCGGCGCCACCGCCGCGACGGGCTCGGCCGTGAGGCCGGGCAGCGCGGCCGCGTCCGGGCCACCGTCCACGTCCACATCGACCGTGGTCGCGGCCAGCGAGGCCTTGCCCTTGGTGGAGCCGTAGAACCAGGCGCCGGCGAAGGCCACCGCCAGGGCGATCACCATCGACACCATGAACAGCGGGATGTCCTTGGGCACCATGGAGACGAAGCCGATCAGGCCGGCCGCGCCGAGCGACTGCGAGCGCAGGTTGAACAGGGCCACCAGCGCACTGCCGACGCCGGAGCCGATCATGCCGCAGTAGAACGGCCAGCGCAGCCGCAGGTTGACACCGAAGATGGCCGGCTCGGTGATCCCGAAGAAGGCGGACGCGGAGGCCGCACCGGCCAGCGCCTTCATCTTCTCGTTGCGGGTCTTCAGGAAGACCGCCAGCGTGGCGGCGCCCTGGGAGACGTTGGCCATGGCGGCGATCGGCAGCAGGAAGGAACCGCCGGTCTTGGCGATGTCGGCCAGCAGCGGCAGCTCGATCGCCGGGAAGGACTGGTGCAGGCCGGTGATCACGATCGGCGAGTAGATCAGGCCGAAGATCAGGCCGCCGATCGCGCCGCCGGTGGTGTACAGCCAGAGCAGCCCGTCGGTGATCCCGCTGGAGACCAGTCGCATGATCGGGCCGACCACCACGAAGGCGAGGAAGCCGGTGACGATCATGGTGACCAGCGGGGTGACCAGGAAGTCGGTGGTGCCCTTGAGCCACTTGTGCAGCCGCTTCTCGATGGTGGCCAGGATCCAGGAGATCACCAGCACCGGAATGACCTGGCCCTGGTAGCCCACCTGGGCCACCTCCAGCCCGAACAGGTGCCAGTAGCGCATCTCGCCGGCTTCCATCACCGCGACCTGGGCGTAGGCGTTGATCAGATCGCCGGAGACCATCGCGGCACCCATCGCGGCACCCAGGTAGGGGTTGCCGCCGAACCGCTTGGTGGCGGAGAAGCCGATCAGTACCGGCAGGAAGGCGAACGCCGCGGACGCGACCAGCTGGATCATCGAGGCGTAGTCGGCCAGCCAGGGGTTCTGATCCACCACCGACTCCGGACCGAACAGGCCCTTGGCGGTGAGGATGTTGTTGATCGACATCATCAGGCCGCCGGCGACCAGGGCCGGCAACATCGGGACGAAGATGTCGGCGATCGTCTTGACGAACTGCAGGACGATGTTCTCGTTGGCGGCGGCGACCTCGCGGGCCTCGCTCTTGCTCACTTCCTTGACCCCGGAGCCGACCAGGTTGTCGTAGACGATGTCGACATCGCCGGGGCCGACGATGATCTGGAACATGCCGCTGGCGGCGAAGGTGCCCTTGATGTCGGGGTCGTTGTCGAGCGTGACCTGGTCGACCTTCGAGGGGTCGTTGAGTACCAGGCGCAACCGGGTGGCGCAGTGCGCCGCTGCGGAGATGTTGTCGGGGCCGCCGACGGCTTTGAGCACCGTCTGGGCGACGCGGCTGTGATCCATGTGGGGTGTTCCTCCTCGAACGGTGCCGGTCTACGGGCGTGATGCCGCCCAGTCTGTCAATCGATTGACATACATGTCAAGGGTTCCGGAACGGCGGTTCATCCGACCACCGTCGCGGCGGCGGCAGCGACGCTCGCCCGGCCTCCGAGGGTGACCTCGAAGCCGTCCGGGTCGAGATAGCTGCGCAGGCTGAAGGCGGTGTGGCCGTCGGCGAGGAAGAGCTCGGTGACCGAGCGGTCGTGGACGACCGTCAGGCTGAGCCGGTCGACGTCCGGGAGGGGTACCCGCCGGCTGCCACCGTGCGGGTAGCGGGTCGCACCGCGGTCGACGGTCAGCGCGCCCGGCCCGAAGCTCAGCAGCAGCTGCGCCCCGTCCGGCCTGCCCAGCGACAGCTGCCACTCTCCGGCGCGGTCGACGACCAGGTCGAGCAGGAACGACCGGACGCCGGTCAGTTCCGGGATGGTGCGGGACGCGCCGTCCAGGTCCGTCCCGGCGAGGGCCAGCGCCCGGGACCGGCCGGCGATCCGGCGGGGCAGTTGGTGGAGCCGTCCGCCGCGCAGGGTGAGGTCGCGCGGCACGCTCAGGGCGTGCACCCAACCGTGGCCGGAGAGCGAGGGCTGCCTGTCCTCGGAGGCGTTGCCCACCCAGCCCATCAGCAGGGGCGGCCGCTCCGGCTCCCCCGGCCCGACGGTGAACACCTGCGGGGCGTAGAACTCGAAGCCGGCGTCGAGTTCGGTGAACTCCCCGATCGGGGTGAACCGCGTGCCGTCCAGCTGGCCGACCAGGTATCCGCAAGGGAAGATGTTGCGGAACTGGTCGCCGACCGGGCCGACGCCCTGGGGGCAGAAGATCAGGATGTCGTACTCCTCGCCGGTGTCGGCGTCCGGCAGCCGGAGCAGGTTGGGGCACTCCCACATGTAGCCGAAGTCGGCGTAGCGGTCGTCCGGGAAGGTCAGCTCCCCCACCAGTCGCCAGTCAAGCAGGTCGGTGGAGCGGTAGACCAGGATGCAGCCGGTGTTGTCGGCCCGCTGGGCGCCCAGGTACATCGCGAAACCGCCGGCATCGGGGACGACGTAGGGGTCGCGCAGGTGCGCGGTGTAGCCGGGCGGCGGGCCGGCGATCAGCGGATTGGCGTCCGGCTTGGCGAAGACCTCGAGGTCGGTGGTGACGGCCGCGCACTGGTAGGCCCCACGGCGTCCCTGGTCGTCCTTCACATTGCCGGTGTAGTGCAGCCAGACGCTGCCGTCCTGCACCACCGCGCCACCGGAGTAGACCCCGTTGCGGTCGTACCAGTCGACGGGGGCGATCGCCGGCGGGTGGGTCCGCCAGCTGAGCAGGTCGGTCGAACTGGCGTGCCCCCAGTGGATCACCTTCTTGCGCGGGAACAACGGACCGAACTGGTAGAAGACGTGGTAGACCCCGTCGATGACCACCAGACCGTTGGGGTCGTTCAACCGTCCGACCGGCGGCGCCACGTGGTACCGGGGGTAGTCGGGATCGAGACTCGCCCGGGAGCCGTCGATGGCCCGCAGCGCTGCGTCGATGATTTCCTCTCGGGACCGCACGGCCGGGAGCCTAACAGACCTGACAATCCTTTGACAGGCCGGTTCTCGACTCCCGGCCGGACCACGCGTCCTTCGCGGACCGATGGACGGTCAGCCCGGACGCTCGGTGGTCACCTCCAGGCCGGTCTCGGTTCGCGCGACCGCGAGTGAGCCCTGGGTGTCGGTGCGGAACACCGTGGCGCCGGAGCGGGCGAGCATGGCGAGCGCGGTCTGCGAGGGATGCCCGTAGGTGTTCTCCCCCACCCCGATCAGCGCGACCGGTGCGCCGACCGCGGTGAACAGCTCGGCGGTCTGCCGGGGAGAGCCGTGATGCGGCACGATCAGGACGTCCGCCGCCAGCGGCTGGCCGGAGCCCAGGACGGCCGCCTGGCCGGCCGTCTCGATGTCGCCGGCAGCCAGGACGACCAGATCTCCGGTGTCGATCCGGGTCACCACCGAGCCGTCGTTCTCGCCGCTGGACTCCTCGCCGCCGGCGGCCGGCAGGGTGGAGACCGGCAACGCCGAGATCACCGTCACCCGGACCTCCCCCACCCGCAGCGCGAGGCCGGGCGCCGGCGTGACCGGCTCGGCACCGGGCAGGAGCAGCGGCAGCCGCTCCGCCCCGGCATGGCCACGGGGTGCCAGGACGGCGGCCACCTCCCGTCCGGTCAGCGCGGCCAGGCCGCCGGCGTGATCGGCGTGGAAGTGGGTCAGGACCAGCAGCGGTACCCGCCGCACGCCGAGCGCGCTCAGACAGCGCTCGAGCACGGGCGGGTCGGGGCCGGTGTCCACCACGATCGCCTCGCCGGGTGCCACGGCGATCACGCTGGCGGAGCCCTGGCCGACGTCGCACTGGGCGACCTGCCAGCGCGCGGGGGGCCAGCCGGGCGCGGCGACCGGCCGCAGCAGGGCCAGGATCAGCAGGACGGCCGCCGGAACAGCCAGCCACCAGGTTCGCAGCAGACGCCCGCCCAGCAGGAAGCCCGCGGCGCTCAAACCGCTCAGCACCACGAGACCGACCGGGGTGGCCGGCCACGGGATCGCCGCGGCGGGCAGCGCCGCTCCCAGGGTGGCGATCCAGCACAGCGCCTGCGCGCCCCAGCCCGCCAGCCAGCCGAAACCCACCGCGAGCGGCGGGAGCAGCGGTCCGGTGGCCGCGCAGAGGAACCCGAGGATGGTGGTGGGCCCGACCAGCGGCCCGGCCATCAGGTTGGCCAGGACACCCACCAGGCTGAGCTGCCCGGAGATCGCCACGATGATCGGCTGGGTGGCCAGCTGGGCGGTGACCGGGACCGCGAGTGCCTCGGCCAGGCCGCGTGGCAGCCAGCCGGCCAGCGCGTCGGTCCAGGCCCGGGCCCAGCAGATGATCCCGGCGGAGGCCGCGACGGAGAGCGCGAAGCCGACCGACACGGCCAGCCAGGGGTCGACCAGGAGCAGCCCGATCACCGCCCAGGAGAGCTGTCGCAGCCCGCGCTGGCGTCCGCCGAACCCCAGCGCAGCCAGTCCGACGCTGCCCATCGCCGCGGCGCGGACCACGCTCGGCTCGCCGTGACAGAGCACCACGAAGCCGGCCACGCCGGCCACCGCCAGGGCCCGGAGCCACCAGCCCTGTACCCCGAGGCGTCCAGCCAGCCAGAGCAGGCTGGCCAACAGCAATGTCAGGTTGCTGCCCGAGACCGCCGCGAGATGGGCCAGGCCGGTCACCCGGAAGCGATCGGTGAGTTCGCCGGACATCGCGCTGGTATCCCCCACCACCAGCGCCGGCACCACCGCCCGGGGCTCCTCGGCCAGCCCGGCGACGGAGTCGTGCAGCACGGAGCGGACGCGGTGCACGGCGGCATCCAGCCAGCCGGCCGCGGCCACCAGCACCGGAGGCTCGCGGGCACGCGCGGTCGCCACGTAGGGCTCGGCCGGCCCGGCCGGGGACAACCGCAGCGTGGCCGTCACCTTGCTTCCGGGCACCAGCGCCGCCCAGGAGGCCGCGGCCTCGCCACCGGCCCGGATGAGCACCGACTGGCCGGTCAGCCAGTGCTGGTCACGTCCGGCCAACCGGTCCAGGCGGGCGGGCACGAACCAGGTGGCACCGCCGAACCCCGAGCCGGCGAGCCGGCCGGGACCGACCTGCAGGGTGGCGGTCACCACCGCCCCTTCGCCGGCCAGGTCAGCCACCGGGCCGCCGCGTGCCGCCAGCGACCGTCCTCCGGCCGCGGCCAGGCAGGCCAGCAGCACCAGCCCGGTCGCGACGCCGAGCCGCCACCCCAGCCGCCAGCCCGAACCGGCCAGCACGACTCCCAGCCCGGCGACCAGCCAGCCCCAGGACGCATCGCCGGACACCCCGGCCAGGACGCCGGCCCAGGCCGCCGCGGCCAGCACCGGGCCGCGGTGCTCCAGCGGCTCGGCGCCGGGCTCAGAGCCGGACGAGGTCCGCCAGCTGGCCATAGGTCTTGGGGCCTATCCCGTCCACTTCCTGCAGTTCCTCGATCCGGCTGAACCTGCCGTGCTGCTCCCGCCAGGCGATGATCCGCCCCGCGGTCACCGGTCCGATTCCGGGGAGGGTCTCGAACTCGGCCTGGGTGGCACTGTTCAGCGACAGCTTCCGACCTCCTCCACCCGTCCCGCTGACGCTGCCACCACCGCCGTCGCCCCGCAGTTCACCGCGGGGCTCGGCGACATCGCCGATCACCACCTGGGTGCCGTCGGCGAGGATCGCGGCCAGGTTCAGCTCCGCCGGGTCGGCGTCATCGGCCAACCCGCCGGCCGCGGCGATCGCGTCCCGCACCCGGGCCCCCTCTGGCAGCTCCACCACGCCGGGCCGGGTCACGGCGCCCAGCACGTGCACCAGGATCGTGGTCGGCGGGGTCGGCGTCGGCGTCGGGCTGGCCACCACGCTGGGCGTGGTGTCGGGCGCTACCTCTACTGGCGTAGAGCGTGCCTGCAGGACGCTGTAGCCGGCCCATAGGCAACCGGTCAGCAGGACGATGCCGACCGCGACCAGATGGCTGCGGGTGAACTCCCACGCGGTTCGACCCCACTCCGCCAGCACCCGGCGACCGTCCGGCGCGGCGTCCGGCGCAGGTGTGGGCACGGCCGGGGCGGGGCCCTCGTCCGGTGGCGGTCCGATCGCCCGCCGGGCAGGGATCTCCTCCAGCAGCGCGGCCAGACGCTGCCGGACCACCTCACTGAGCACCGGTTCAGGTGCGGCAACTCGCGGCATGCCCGTCAGCATGGCGACGCGATGGCCGAGTGTGCCGCCGAATCACGTGGGCTGTGGACAACCCGGCGTCCCGGTTCGTTGTCCACAGCCCGCGCAGGGTAGCGTGGGAGCCGTACCCGATCCGGAAGAGGACCCGATGGCGATCACTCTCGAAACCGTTGGCGCGAACGCCAAGAAGCAGCACGGCGGCTGCGGCTGCGGCTGTTCCGGTGGCACTCCGGAACTGGTGCTCAGCTCGATCCCCAAGATCATGCGCAGCGGCGCGGTGATCGGTGGCCTGACCAGCCTCCGTCCGGAACAGCAGGTGGTGCTGGTGGCCAGCCACGACCCCGCCCCCCTGCTCTCGGCGCTGAACCGGGTCGCCCCGGACGCCTTCGACATCGCCCACCTCGAGGAAGGCCCCGAGACCTGGCGGGTGCAGTTCACCCGCCGCTGACCGGCGCAGCACGGCAACGATCCCCGAACCGGTCGCAGGTCCGGGTCGTCGACTGACGACCCTTCGACAAGCTCAGGGATCGTTCGGCTCAGGCCGGGACGATGCTGACCAGCTTCGGCGCCCGGACGATCACCTGACGGACCTCGCGCCCGTCCAGCGCCCGCTGCACGCCCGGCTCGGCCAGGGCCAACCCGGTCAGCTCGGCCTCGGTCACCGACGGGGCGACCTCCAGCTTGGCGCGGACCTTGCCCTGCACCTGCACCACGCAGGTCACCGACTCGGCGATCAACAGCGCCGGATCGGCGGTGGGCCACGACGAGTTGGCGACGGACGGGGCGTGCCCCAGCAGTTCCCACATCTCCTCGGCGACGTAGGGCGCCACCGTGCTCAGCGCCTGGGTGACGAACTCCGCCGCCTCACGGACGGCCGGGTCGCCGCCGCCGGCACCGGTGTCGACGCTCTTGCGAGCGGCGTTGACCAGTTCCATGATCCGGGCGACCACCACGTTGAACCGCTGGCTGTCCAGCGCCTCGGTGATGTCGGCGATCGAGCGATGGGTGATCCGCCGCAGCGCCAGGTCGCCGGATGCCGGATCCACGCCGGGCTCGGAGGCCACGTCCCCGGCCAGCCGGTAGGCGCGCTGCAGGAACTTCGCGGTCGAGCCGGGCGACACGTCGGCCCAGTCGATGTCGTCCTCCGGCGGGCCGGCGAAGACCACGGTGGTGCGGATCGCGTCCACGCCGTAGGCGTCGATCTGGGCACCCAGGTCGACGCCGTTGCCCAGCGACTTGCTCATCGCCTTGCCCTGGTTGATCACCTGGCCCTGGTTCAGCAGCCGGGTGAACGGCTCTTCGAAGCCCACCATCCCCATGTCGTGCAGCACCTTGGTGAAGAACCGGGAGTACAGCAGGTGCAGGATGGCGTGCTCGACGCCGCCGACGTACTGTGCGACCGGCATCCAGCGAGCGACGTCCGCCGGGTCGAACGGGCCGTCGGTGTAACCCGGCGAGCAGTACCGGAAGTAGTACCAGGAGGAATCCACGAAGGTGTCCATGGTGTCGGTGTCCCGGGAAGCGGGGCCGCCACACTTAGGGCACTCGGTGGCCACCCAGTCGGTGGCGCTGGCCAGCGGGCTGGTGCCCTTCGGCGCCAGGTCGGCGCCACGCAGGTCAGGCAGTTCCAGCGGCAGCTGATCGTCCGGCACCGGCACCTCGCCGCAGGACGGACAGTGCACGATCGGGATCGGGGCGCCCCAGAACCGCTGCCGGCTGAGCAGCCAATCCCGCAGCCGGAAGGTGATCGCGCTCCGTCCGGTGCCTTCAGCGGCCAGGAAGTCACACATCGCCGCCACGCCGGCGGCCTTGTCGGTCAGCCCTTCCAGCTTCGGGGAGTTGACGTAGGCGCCGTCGCCGGGGGTCGCTATGCCGGACGACGCCGGGTCGGGCAGACCGGTGTCCAGCACCACCCGCACCGGCAGGTCGAAGGCCAGGGCGAACTCCAGGTCGCGCTGATCGTGGGCGGGCACCGCCATGATCGCGCCGGTGCCGTACTCGCTCAGCACGTAGTCGGCCGCCCAGATCGGCAGCTTCTCTCCGTTCACCGGGTTGATCGCGTGACGGCCCAGGAACACCCCGGTCTTGGGACGTTCGGTCGACTGCCGCTCAATCTCGGTGGCCTTCTTGGTCTGTTCCAGGTAGGCCTCGAACTCCTCGCGGTGCTCGTCGGTCACCAGTTCGGCCGCGATGTCGGCGTCCGGCGCCACCACGAAGAAGGTCGCCCCGTACAGCGTGTCCGGCCGAGTGGTGAACACCGTCAGCGGCTCGTCGCGGCCCTCGATCGCGAAGTCGACGTAGGCGCCCTCGGAGCGCCCGATCCAGTTCCGCTGCATGGCCAGCACCCGGCTGGGCCAGTTGCCCTCCAGCGGCCCCATGTCGTCCAGCAGCCGCTGGGCGTAGTCGGTGATCTTGAAGTACCACTGGGTCAGCTTGCGCTTGGTGACCGCCGCGCCGCACCGCTCACAGGCACCCTGGACGACCTGCTCGTTGGCCAGCACGGTCTGGTCGTTCGGGCACCAGTTGACGAAGGAGTCCTTGCGGTAGGCCAGGCCGCGCTCGTAGAACCGCAGGAACAGCCACTGCGTCCAGCGGTAGTACTCCGGATCGGAGGTGGCCAGCCGGCGGCTCCAGTCGATGCTCAGCCCGTACCGCTTGAACGACCGCGCCTGGGTGTCGATGTTGGCGTAGGTCCAGTCCGCCGGGTGGGCGGTCCGGGCGATCGCCGCGTTCTCCGCCGGCAGGCCGAAGGAATCCCAGCCGATCGGATGCATCACGTCGTAGCCGCGCATCCGCCAGTACCGGGCGACCACGTCGCCCATCACGAACGCCTCGGCGTGGCCCATGTGCAGATCGCCGGAGGGGTAGGGGAACATGTCCAGCACGTAGCGCCGCTCCCGGCTGCCGTCGTCGAGCGGAGCGAAGGTGCGGTCGGATTCCCAGAACCGCTGCCAGCGTTCCTGGGCGGCAGCGGCGTCATAGCCTTGGCGGACCGTCTCGGTGGTCACGTTCTTCTCCTCGTTGTGGGCTGACCGGCTGGCATGAAAAAGCCCCCTCGTGCCTTGGGCTCGTTAGGGGGCGCCGCGACTCGGAATCGGGAGTCGCGGCTATCGAAGCAGCAGGACGGCGTGATGCACCCCAGCATCATAGAACATCACGGCATCCCGACCCAGCCGACGACTGCTTCCCGACCCGGCGCCGGAGCCGGTGGCCGCCCTGGCCGCTCCCGACACCGACCCGGCGCCGATCCGCCGGCACGAGTGAGGCTCAGAGCGCCGCGTCGAAGGTCGCGAGCCTGGTCTCGTTCGCGGCAGCGAGGTTGACGAGTGGGAGATCGGTCACCTGCCCGCGACCCCACAGCACGAGTCTGTCGATGTGCGGCATCAGCGCTGGACCGGACGCAGCACCGCGCGCCTCACCTCGTGGCTGGCGCCGGCCAGCAGTTCGGGACGCAGGTCGTCCCACTCGCCGGGGGGCGCGACCGCCTCCACCAGGCCGTGCAGGATGCGGAGCAGGCCGGTCGGCGGGAACAGCCGGGTGGCGCGTTCCAGGCACACCGAGACCAGTGCTCCCTCCCCCGCGATCCAGGCGGCCATGCCCAACAGGGCCAGGGGATGCTCCTGGTGGACGGCCAGCGTCCGGTTCACCACCCGCCGCCACAACTCCACGTGCAACTCGGCCTGGACCCGCGACATGGTCAGCAGCGCCACGTCGCGCGCCGCCGGGTGCGTAGCCAGGATCGCCAGCCTGGCCGCGTCGGCGTCGCCGAGGGTGCCGGTGACCCGGAAGCGCTCCAGCGCCCGCCCCATCAGCCGGGGCCAGCGCCGGATCGGTTCGGCCGTCAGTTCCGCCTCCGCCCGGCGCGCCACCGCCACCAGCCGGCCGGTGTCCGCCGCCGGCGGCCCGTCGAGCAGCGCCGCCAGCTCCGCCCGGG
>JAEXCA010000022.1 GCA_023393755.1 Actinomycetes bacterium
GGCGCACTGCATCGTCCCAGCCCACGAGTGAGAGCCCGGTATGTCTTCACCCACCGCGACCGCCCCCGCCACCGCGCCACCCCGTGCGTCGATCGCCCGGGCACGACGCCGCCGACAACTGCAGGGCGCGGCCTATTCGCTTCCGAACGCGCTGTTCGTGATCTGCCTGTTCGTCCTGCCGCTGCTGCTGGTGCTGCAGATGTCCGGTTCGGACTGGCCGCTGCTGGCCGGGAACAAGGGGCTGAACTTCCCGGAGAACTTCGCCAAGGCGGTGAACCACCGGCTGTTCACCGAGTCGATCCTGTTCACCCTGAAGTACACCGCGCTGGCCACCGTCCTGCTGATCGGGATCGGACTGGGATTGGGCCTGCTGGTGCAGGAGAGCAGCCGCTGGAAGGGGTTCCTGCGGACCTCCTTCCTGCTGCCCAGCGCCCTCGGCCTGGCCTCGGCCTCCCTGCTGTTCTACGTGCTGTACTCGCCGATCGCCGGCCCCTTCGCAGAACTGATGGAGCGGTGGGGCTTCTCCTTCCTCGGTACGCCCACCGCAGCCCTGCTGTCCACCACCTTCCTGATCGTCTGGCGCTACGCGGGCTTCTACATGCTGCTGATGCTGGTGGGGCTGCAGGGCATCTCGATGGACATCTTCGAATCGGCCCGGGTGGACGGCGCCAGCCGCTGGCAGACCTTCCGCCACATCACCATCCCGCTGCTGCGGCCGACCCTGGCGCTGACCACGGTGATGTGCGTCACCGGCTCGTTGCTGGCCTTCGAGCAGTTCTACATCCTCACCAAGGGCGGCCCGGACAACTCCACGATCACCGTGGTCCAACTGATCTACAGCGTCGCCTTCCAGGGCATGAACGACCTCGGGGTCGCCGGTGCCCTCTCGGTGATCGTGCTGATCGCCCTCGTCGTCATCAACGCCGTGCAGTTGCGCGCCTTCGCCCAGGACTGAGCCCATGACCGCAGCATCCCTCCCCGCGCCGGCCGCGCGCGGACGCCGGCATCGCAGCCCGTTCCGCCGGGCCGCGGTCCAGACCCCCTACTACGTCATCACCGGCAGCCTGGCGATCCTCTTCCTCTACCCGCTGGTATGGACGACGGTCGCCTCGGTGTCGCCGCGCGCCGGCACCGCCCAGGCCGAGGGCTACGGCTGGGCGAACTACGTCACCCTGGCCAATTACCAGGCCGGCATCTGGCAGTACCTGTACAACTCGACCTTCGTGTCGCTGCTGACCGTCCTGCTCACCCTGGTGGTCTCCACCCTCTCGGGCTATGCCTTCGCCCGGTTCTCCTTCCCCGGCAAGAACATCCTCTTCATGGGGACGCTGGCGATCCTGATGGTCCCCTACGCCACCCTGCTGATCCCGCTCTACGTCCTGCTGAACCGGATCGGGCTGCAGAACTCGCTGGTCGGCGTCGCGCTGGTGCTGTCGATGTTCCAGCTGCCGTTCTCGGTGTTCATGATGCGGATCTCCTTCGAAGCGATCCCACGGGAGCTGGACGAGGCCGCGCTGGTGGACGGCGCAGGTTCCTTCGGCGTGCTGTGGCGGGTGCTGCTGCCGGCGGTCAAGCCGGGCCTGATCACCGTCGGGTTGTTCGCCTTCCTGGCCGCCTGGAACGACTTCATGGCCCCGTTGATCCTGATCAACGACACCAACCGGATGACCCTGCCGCTGGCCATCTCCAACCTCCGGGTGCAGGTGCAGGGGGTGGTCGACTACGGCGCGACTGAGGCCGGCGTGGTCATCCTCGCCCTGCCCTGCACCATCCTCTTCCTGCTCCTCCAACGTCACTACGTGCGCGGCTTCATGTCCGGCGCGCTGAAGGGCTGACCATGCTCACCACGCGAAGCTCCGCCGTCCTGGTCGACCCCAGCAGCGGCAGGTTGCGTCCGCTCGGCGTGGACGAGGTTCGGATCACCGGCGGCTTCTGGGCGCAACGGCAGCAGACCAACGCGCACGCGACCCTGCCGCACATCGCCCACTGGCTGGAGCGGGAGGGCTGGATCGGCAACTTCGATCTGGCCGCCGCCGGACGGCTGCCCGAGGGTCGGCGGGGACGGGAGTTCTCCGACTCCGAGATCTACAAGTTCCTGGAGGCGGCTGCGTGGGAACTGGGACGGCAGCCGGACGCGGCCCTGGAGAAGGTGTTCCATGACTTCGTCGCCCGGGTGGGCGCGGCCCAGGCACCGGACGGCTACCTGAACACCGCCTTCGGCCGGCCCGGTCAGCCCGACCGCTGGTCCGATCTGGCCTGGGGCCACGAGCTGTACTGCCTCGGCCACCTCTTCCAGGCCGCGGTCGCCCGGGGGAGGACGGCACCAGACGCCGATGACGGGCTGCTCGGCATCGCCCGTCGTGCGGCCGACCTGGTCTGCCGGGAGTTCGGCGAAGCCGGCATCCAGTCGGTCTGCGGTCACCCGGAGGTGGAGGTCGGCCTGGCCGAGCTGGGCCGGCTCACCGGTGAGCGGCGGTACCTCGACCAGGCCGGGCTGTTCATCGAGCGACGCGGCCACGGCACCCTGCCCGACCAGGAATGGGGTCGCAGCTACTACCAGGACGAGACCCCGGTCCGCGAGGCCGAGGTGCTCCGCGGCCACGCCGTCCGGGCCAACTACCTGGCAGCCGGGGCGGTCGACGTCGCGGTGGAAACCAGGGACGGCCGGCTACTGGGCGCGCTGGCCGGGCAGTGGCAGCGGACGATCGCCCGCCGCACCTACCTCACCGGTGGCCAGGGCTCCCACCATCAGGACGAGGCCTTCGGCGACGACTGGGAGCTGCCGCCGGACCGCGCCTATGCCGAGACCTGCGCGTCGGTCGCCTCCATCATGTTCAGCTGGCGGCTGCTGCTGGCGACCGGGGGAGCGGGCTACGCCGATCAGATCGAACGCGCGCTCTACAACGTGGTCGCCACGGCGGTGTCCCACAGCGGGGACAGCTTCTTCTACACCAACACCCTGCACCGCCGCGAGGCCGGCGTGGCGCCGGATGCCGACCGTCCGTCCGCCCGCGCCCTCTCCAGCCTGCGGGCGCCCTGGTTCGAGGTCTCCTGCTGTCCGCCGAACATCGCCCGGACCTTGGCCAGCCTGTCCGGTCTGGTTGCGACCGCGGACGCCGACGGCGTCCAACTGCACCAGTACGCGCCGTCCACGATCAGCACCTCGCTGCCGGACGGCACCCCGATCCGGCTGGAGCTGATCACCGACTATCCCGCGGCGGGGGTGGTCAAGGCCCGGGTGCTGCGGGACGGCGGACGGCCGTGGACCCTCAGCTTCCGGGTCCCGGCCTGGGCGACGGGGGCTGTGCTGACCTTCCGTCCGGTCGCCGGGGAGCCGCGGACGATCAGGGCCGACGGCGCCACCGTCGAGGTCTCCGCGGCGTTCGCCGCAGGCGACCAGCTCGAACTGGAGTTGGCGATGCCGGCGGTGTTCGTCCATCCCGATCCGCGGATCGACGCGGTGCGCGGTTGCGTGGCCGTCCAGCGTGGGCCGATCGTCTACTGCGCGGAGAGCCCGATCAGCGACCCGGCGAGCCCGGACCTGAGCCGCGTCCTGGTGGATGTGACGACGCCACCCGCGCTGCTGGGCGACGGCGCCGCGATTGCCGTCCGCGCAGTGGTGCGGGGCCCGGCCGAGCCACCCTGGCCGTACTCCGCTGTCGGGGCGCCGTCCCCGTCGGAGAAGTTCGGTCGGCTGGAGTTGATTCCCTACCACGACTGGGGGCATCGCGGACTCGGGACGATGCGGGTCTGGCTGCCGGTGGTCTGACGACGGTGATCGGCTCCGCGGCGAGACACTGCCGCCGTCGTAACCCGCCTGAAACAATTCCGGCGGCAGACTGGGCCCATGGATAAGCAGACCGAGTTCGTGCTTCGCACCATGGAGGAGCGGGACGTCCGGTTCGTCCGGCTCTGGTTCACCGACGTCCTGGGGTTCTTGAAGTCGGTCGCGATCGCCCCGGCCGAGTTGGAGGGTGCCTTCAACGAGGGGATCGGCTTCGACGGCTCGGCGATCCAGGGCTTCGCCCGGGTCTTCGAGTCGGACATGGTCGCCCACCCGGATCCGTCCACCTTCCAGCTGCTGCCGTGGCGGGGCTCCACCCAGGGGACCGCCCGGATGTTCTGCGACATCCGGCTGCCGGACGGTTCGCCCTCCTTCGCCGACCCGCGGTACGTGCTGA
This sequence comes from Actinomycetes bacterium, assembly GCA_023393755.1. Taxonomy (GTDB): domain Bacteria; phylum Actinomycetota; class Actinomycetes; order Propionibacteriales; family Propionibacteriaceae; genus Propionicimonas. The sequence continues at coordinate 4,182 of JAEXCA010000022.1, forward strand.
AGCGGGCGCTGCGCAAGGCCTCCGACATGGGGTTCACCTACTACACCCACCCCGAGATCGAGTTCTACCTGTTCAAGCAGCCGGTGATTCCCGGCCAGGCGCCGACGCCCGCCGATCACAGCGGCTACTTCGACCACACCTCCACCTCGCCGGCCGCCGACTTCCGCCGCCAGGCGATCACCGTGCTGGAGCAGATGGGCATCTCGGTGGAGTTCAGCCACCACGAGGGCGGCCCGGGCCAGCAGGAGATCGACCTGCGCTACGCCGACGCGCTCACCATGGCCGACAACATCATGACCTTCCGGGTGGTGATCAAGGAGGTCGCGGTGCTGCAGAACATGTTCGCCTCCTTCATGCCCAAGCCGCTGGAGAACCATCCCGGCTCCGGAATGCACACCCACGTCTCGCTGTTCGAGGGCGACACCAACGCCTTCTACGACGCCAGCGCCGAGTACAACCTGTCGAAGACCGGACGCCAGTTCATCGCCGGTCTGCTGCGGCACGCCGGCGAGATCACCGCGGTGACCAACCCGTGGGTGAACTCCTACAAGCGGCTGGTGGCCGGCGCCGAGGCGCCCAGCTACATCTGCTGGGGCCAGAACAACCGCTCGGCGTTGGTCCGGGTACCGATGTACAAGCCCAACAAGGGCGCCTCGGCGCGCATCGAACTCCGTTCGATCGACACCGCGGCCAACCCCTATCTCGCCTACGCGATGGTGCTGGCCGCCGGCCTGGCCGGGATCGAGGGCGAGTACGAGCTGCCCGAGGGCGCCGAGGACGACGTCTGGGCGCTGACCGACCGGCAGCGTCAGGCGCTGGGCATCTCCAAGCTGCCGGGCAGCCTGGGCAACGCGATCGACCTGATGGAGAACTCCGAGCTGGTCGCCGAGACCCTGGGCGAGCACGTCTTCGACTTCTTCCTGCGCAACAAGAAGGCCGAGTACCAGTCCTACCGCGGCCACGTCTCGGAGTGGGAGCTCCGCAACACCCTGCCGAACCTGTAGCGGGACGGGGGACGCCCTAGCGCGGCACGGCGAAGCCGGCCACCCGCCGGCTCGACGTCGAGGACGTGGTCAGGCTGTCGATCGTCAGGGTGCGGTCGGAGAGCACCACGAGCTGGCCCTCCTCGAGGCCGTCGGTGATCTCGACCCGGCCGCCGCCGACCTCACCGGTGGAGACGGTCACGGTCTCGGCGGTGTCGGACGAGGCACTCCCGACCACCTGGACGGTGCCGGTGCCGGAGCCGGTCGGAGTGACCGCCGAGGCGGGGACGGTCACCACGCCGGACGCCGTGCCGGTCACGATCTCCACCCCCGCCTTGGCGCCCTCCTTGAGCACCTGGCCGGGGTCGTCCACCGCGATCACGGTGGTGTAGGTCGGGGCGTCGCCGGCGGTGCCGGAGGTCTCCAGCAGGGAGATGCTCGACACCGTCCCGGGCAGGGACACGGTGGCGCCGGCCGGGGTCACCGTGGCGGCCAGGCCCTGGCTGAGCAGGGTCCGGGTGGCCAGCGGAACCTCGATGCTCACCAGCGCCGTCCCGTCGCCGACGATCGTGATCGTGCCTCCCGACGAACTCCCGCCCGCGGTCAGGCTGATCGCTCCCACCGTGCCGGCGATCGGGGCGACCAGTTCGGCGTTCGCCAACTCGGTTTCGGTGGCGTCCACCGCCTGCTGGGCGCGCAGCACGTCGGCCTCGGCCGAGGCCACCGCCCGGGCGGAGACCGTCGTGCCCGCCGAGCTGCCCGAGCCGGTGCGCGAGCCGCCGCCGGCGGTGGCGGTCGGGCTGGGCGTGGTGGTCGGGGACGGCGTCTGGTCGCTACCGGCGATGCTGCCGGTGGTGATCAACTGCTGGTAGTAGTCGGTCAGCACGGCGGTGGCCAGCAGCAGGTCCTCGCGGGCCTGGCCGCAGGCCCTGATGTCGTCCAGGGTGATGGCGTCCACCACCAGGGCGAGCTGTTCCGCCTCGGCTCCCGGCTCGGCGGTGGGCGAACCCGCTCCGGTCTGGTCGGCCGGCTCGTTGGCCGTCGGGGTCGGCGCGGGGGTGTCGGAGCCGCCGGCCTCGGGGCTACCCGACGGGTCGGCGCTGGCCGGAGGTGCGTCGGTGCCGGCGTCCGACGTCTCCCCGGTGCCCGGGTCGCTGCTGCCCGGGTCGCTGGTGCCCGGGTCGCTGGTGCCCGGATCGGTGGTGCCCGGGTCGGTGGTGCCCGGGTCGGTGGGGGCCGGGTCGGTCGTGGGGGACTGCGGCTCCGGAGACGCCGCGCCGCCGTCCCCGCCTGGCTCCGCGGGAGGCGTGGCGGTCTGCTGGTTGGCGTTCAGCAGCGCGGTGTGGATCGCGTCGCAGGTGGTCGGCTGGGTGGGGTTGCTCCACTTCTGGGTCGCCACGTTCACCGCCGCGATCGCCTGGTAGAGGGTGGCGGCGTCGGCTGCGCTGATCCCGCTCGGCTCCGACGGATCGGACGCCGAGCCGGACGACCCGCTGCTGGGCAGGCTGGGACTGCCCGAGCCCCGGGAGCCGGACGAGGCGCTGCTGGGGTGCTCGGCGGCGTACAGCGTGGCCTTGGCGCCGGCCAGGTCGGTCTGTGCGTTCAGCAGGGCGAGCTTCAGCGCGATGGTGTCCAGGGTGGCCAGGACGTCGCCCGCCGCCACCAGGTCGCCCACGCCGACCTTCAGCTTCCTGACCGTCCCGCTGACGCTGAACCCGGCGTCCACCAGGTTCTGCCGCGAGACCGTCCCGGTGGCCAGGTAGCTCTGGGTGATCTCACCGGTGCTCGCCGCAGCGGTGACGTACCGGTGCTGGGCGGCGGCCGAACCGGTCGCCCAGACCGTGCCCACCGCCGTCACCGCCACCAGGCTCACCCCGGCGACCAGGGCGTTGCGTGCCCGCGTCCTCATCATTCGCTCCTCAGCGCGTCGATCGGGGCCAGCCTGGCGGCCCGGGTGGCCGGATAGACCCCGGCGACCACACCGATGCCCAGCGAAACCGCCAGGGCGAGCAGGGTGGCGGTCAGGGAGATGGTGACTGTCATCCCCAGCACGGGCGACAGGATCGCCGCACCGGCGTAGCCCAGCGCGACGCCCGCCGCGCCGCCGAGCAGACCGAGGACGCCGGCCTCCACCAGGAACTGGTTGCGGATCACGCCCGGCCTGGCGCCCAGTGCCTTGCGCAGCCCGATCTCGCGGACCCGCTCGCTGACCGACACCAGCATGATGTTCATCACCCCGATGCCGCCGACCAGCAGCGAGATGCCGGCGATCCCGCCGAGCAGCAGCGACAGGATGCTGCTGATCGAACTGGCCGCCTCGATCAGTGCGGTCTGGGTGCTGACCGTGAAGTCGGCGTCGGAGTCGGTCACCTGGTGCGCCGACAGCAGGGCGGTCTTCACCTCCTGGTAGGCGGCGGCCAGGCTCTCCTCGTCGGCCGCCTGCAGGTAGATCGTCGACACGCTGGTGGCGCTGCCCGAGGTGGAGAGCCGGGCCGCGAAGGTGGTGCTGGGCACCACCACGGTGTCGTCCTCGCTCATGCCGAACGAGGAACCGGCCTCGGCCAGGATGCCGATGACGGTGAAACGCTGGCCGTTGACCATGATGTTCTGGCCGAGCGCCGACCCGGTGCTGAACAGCTCCGAGGCGGTGTCGGCGCCGACCACCGCGACCGCGGCGACGGAGGTGAGTTCGTCGGCGGTGAAGAACCTGCCGCTGGCGACCTCGCGTCCCCGCACCTGGAGCCAGTTGGTGGTGGTGCCCACCACGGTGGAGGTCCAGGTGGTGCCCGCGGACTGCAGCGACCCGGTGGTGGTGGAGGTGGCGGCGACGCCGGCGACGCTCGGTGCGACGCCCGGGTCGGCGAGCATCGCGGCGTCCCGGGTGGTCAGGGTGGTCGCCTGGCCGGATCCCCGGAACCCACCGCCGGTGGAGGTCTGGCCGGGAGTGACCGTGATGGTGGTGGAGCCGAGCGAGCCGATCTGGCTGGAGATCTGCGACCCGGCGCCCTGGCCCAGCCCGACGGTCAGCATGACCGCTGAGATGCCGATCAGGATGCCGAGCATGGTCAGCGTGGAGCGCATCCGGCGGGCGTTCAGCGCCTCGATCGCGGTGCGGACGGTTTCGCGCCATTCCATCAGGCGACCCCTCCCAGCGCGTGCGCCGGCTGGTCGACGAGCAACCCGTCGTAGATGTGGACGATCCGTCGCGCCCGCTCGGCGACCTCGGCCTCGTGGGTGATCACCACGATCGTCCGGCCACTGGCGTTGAGCTCGGCGAACAGGTCGAGAATGTCCTGGGTGGAGACCGAGTCGAGCGCGCCGGTCGGCTCGTCGGCCAGGATCAGCGCCGGGTCGGTGACCAGCGCGCGGGCCACCGAGACACGCTGCTGCTGGCCGCCGGAGAGTTCGCCGGGACGATGGTCGCGGCGGTTGCCCAGCCCGACCCGCTCCAGCGCCGTCCTGGCACGCTCCCGGCGCTCGGCGGCGGTCACGCCGGCGTAGACCAGCGGCAGTTCGACATTGCGTTGCGCGGTCAGGCTGGGCAGCAGGTTGAAGCTCTGGAAGACGAAGCCCAGCCGGCGGTTGCGGAGGTCGGCCAGCCGGTTCTCGCTGAGCTGGGCGACCTCCTCGCCGTCCAGTTCGTAGCGTCCGGCGGTGGGGACGTCCAGGCAGCCGATGATGTGCATCAGGGTGGACTTGCCGGAGCCGGAGGGGCCCATGATCGCGACGTGGTCACCGTGCTCGATCTCCAGATCGATGCCGCGCAGCGCCTCGACCTGCACCGCTCCGGTGTCGTAGGTCTTGCGAACGCCGCTCATCGACGCCAGGGTGCTCATCGGTTGCCGCCCCGGCCCTGCCCGCCACCCGGGAAGCCGTTGCCTCCGCCGGGCGGCGCCTCGCCGCCCCCGGGGATGCTCACGTCCGGACCGCCGGGGAAGCCACCGCCGGGCATGCCACCCTCCTCGGAGGTGGTCTGCTCGGGCAGGGTGAAGCTGATCTGCACGGTGTCACCCTCGGCCAGGCCGGCGGTGATCTCGGTGGCCTCGCCGAACACCCGTCCGACCGTCACCTCGACCTCGCTGGCCGCCTCGCCGTCCACCCTGGTCACCATCGACCTGCCGTCGACCGTGCTGATCGCCAGGGTGGGGACGGTCAGCACGTCCGGGTACTCGGCGATCGTGATGGTGGCGTCGGCGGTGGTGCCGGAGAACAGCTCCGGATGCTCGCCCTCCAGGTCGACCACGACCGGGAAGGTGGCCGAGCCGTCCGAACTGGAGGTGGCCACGATCCCCACCGAGGCCACCGTGCCGGCGATCGGCTGGTCGGCGCCGTCCGGGGTCACCGCGACCTGCTGGCCGGCCTTGAGGTCGCCCAGGTCGCTGCTCCCGACCGTCCCGTCCAGCTTCCAGGTGGCGGTGGAGATCACCACCAGCTGGGCGGTGGTGGACGTCGTGCTCGACCCGCTGCCCGAGGGCGAGTTCTGCCCGGACGAGCCGGCGGAGACGGTGTCGCCCACGCTCAGGTCGACCGACGCGACCGTCCCGTCGATCGGGGAACGCAGGACCGCGTCGTCCAGGTCGTCCTCGGCGCCGGCCACGGCGGCCCTGGCGGAGCGCACCTGCGCCTTGGCCGCGGTGATCGCCGCCGAGCTGCCGTCGTCCTCGACGTCGTCGAGGTTGGCCTCGGCGGTGGTCAGGTTGGCTTCGGCGAGCTTCAGGGCGTTCTGCAGGTCGCCGTCGTCCACCCTGGCGAGCTTGTCGCCCTTCGCCACGGTGTCGCCCGCGGTGACGTAGACCTTGGTCACGGTGCCGGAGACTCCGAAGTTGAGGTCGGCCCGGGTCTGCGGGGCGAGGGTGCCGCTCAGCCCGACGGTCAGGGTCTGGGTTCCACTCTCCGCCTGCGCGGTGAAGCTGCGGGTGCGGGTGGTCGCCTGGGCGTCGCCCTGCGGCCGGAACACCAGAAAGGCGGTCAGGCCGATGCCGAGCACCACGACGACCGCCACCAGCCCGATCACCCGGCGCCGGGTCAGCCGCCTGCGGCGGGAGGGCGCCTCCTGGGGCGCGGGGGTGTCGGTGGCTGGCAGGCTCATTGCTGGCGTTCCTCTCGGGCGGTACGTCAGCAGGTTAGGAAGGCCGGCTGTGCGGGGGTTCCGGCCACCCTGTGCGGCAGCTGTGGGTGCGCAGCCGAGCCGGCGTCCCTGAACGAAAGAGCGCATCCTCAACGTCCGTAGAGGATGCGGCTCCTCCGCCCTCCGGCTCAGCGGAGGGTGACGGGAAACACCTCGCCCAGCTCGGCGTGGGGCCCGCTGGCGGCCACGGCGGGGGAGGAGACCGCGTCCGGCCAGGACAGCGTGCCCGCGGCCAGGCGGAGCAGGGTGAGGGCATCGGTCTCGACCACATTGGGCGGGGTGCCACGGGTGTGCGCGCCGCGCTGGCCGATCCCGAGCTGGACGGCGGCGTACGGCGGCACCCGCAGTTCGAGGGTGCCGCCGGGGTGACGCTCGCCAAGCCTGCGGCAGAGCACCCGCACCGCCGCAACCAGATCGGCGGCGACTGGTTCGCGGCCAGCTGCCACCTCCTGCAAGGCGGTGCTGAGGGCCGTGAGTTCGGCTGAGGTGACTTTCCTGGGCATCGCCGGCCACCCTACGCCGGTGTCGCCACAAACTTCTGCCAAATAGACGGCTTGGCCGACAGATACGTCGGTCAAGTGGCCCAGGTGGCAGAAGTTGAAGTGAAGGAACCGGGAGAGGGTTTGGGTGTCACCGATCTCGAATCTGGTCGGGGCAACCGCCGGGCGCGCCGAGGCGCTCCGGCACTACGATCGGCCCATGGCCCGCACCGAGACGCTGTTCGCCCGGCTCGTGCGGTGGGGGTTCGGCGAGTCGTCGAGCCTCGCGCCGGTCGCCGAAGCCTGGCTGGAGATCCTCGGCGAAGAACGCTGGACGATGCTGTTGGACGAGCTCGCGGCTGCAGCAGACCCCGACCTCGCCTTCAATGGGCTGGCCCGGATCGCCCAGGCCTGCCCAGAGGTGATCCCCGCGTTGGGGGACGACCCGACCTGGTCGAAACGACTGGCCCGGGTGCTGGGTGCCAGCGTGGCGCTCAACCAGCACCTCGGCATCCACCCTGCGGAGGTCGACTTGCTGGCCGGCGACATTGGACGCCGCACGATGCCCGCCCTCTCCGAAGAGTTGCTGGCCGCCATTGGCGCCGAGGGTGCCACCCCGGTGGCCGACCCGTCCCGCGCCAACGACCTGCGCCGGGCCTACCGCCGGGCGCTGCTCCGGATCGCCGCCCGGGACCTCACCGCCGAGGACGCGATGGCCGTCCTGCCCGACGTCGCCGAGGAACTGGCCGATCTGGCCGACGCCACCGTCGAGGCGGCGCTGGCGCTGGCCCGCGGCGAGGTGGAGGGGTGGGAAGCCACCCGGCTCGGCATCATCGCGCTGGGCAAGACCGGTGCCCGCGAGCTCAACTACGTCAGCGACGTCGACCTGCTCTACCTATCCGAGCCGGCCACCGACGCCGAGGGCAACCCGGTCTGCGACACCGACCGGGCGATCCGGATCGCCACCAAGCTGGTCGGTGCGCTGGTCAGGATCTGCTCCGACCAGACCGCGGCCGGCACGATCTGGCAGATCGACTCCGCGCTGCGCCCGGAGGGCAAGGCCGGCCCGCTGGTCCGCACCCTGGCCTCGCACCGCGCCTACTACGAGAGGTGGGCGAAGAACTGGGAGTTCCAGGCCATGCTCAAGGCCCGGCCGATGGCCGGCGACCTGGCGCTGGCCCAGGAGTTCGTCGACCTGGTCTGGCCGATGGTCTGGCGGGTGGCCGACGACGACCAGTTCGTCGCCGAGACCCAGGCGATGCGCCGCCGGGTGGTCTCGCTGCTGCCGGCCGGTCAGGCCGAGCACGAGATCAAGCTGGGCGCCGGCGGGCTGCGGGATGTCGAGTTCAGCGTTCAGTTGCTGCAGTTGGTGCACGGCCGGGGGGACGAACGGCTGCGGCTGCGTGGCACCTTCGAGGCCCTCGACGCCCTGATCGCGCTCGGCTACGTCGGACGGGCGGACGGCTACGACCTGAACACCGCCTACCGGCTGCAGCGCCTGCTGGAGCACCGGCTGCAGCTGCACAAGCTCCGCCGTACCCACCTGATGCCCACCGACGAGACCAACCAGCGCTGGCTCTCGCGCAGCATCGGCCTGCCGGACGCCAAGGAGCTCAGCCACCTCTGGCGTCGCTCCACCCGGCGCGTCCTGGCGCTGCATCAGCGGCTGTTCTACTCGCCGCTGCTGGAGGCGGTGGCGCGGATCCCGTCCTCGGAGGTGCGGCTCACCTCCGAAGGCGCCGAGATCCGGCTGCGAGCGCTCGGCTACGGCGACCCGAAGGCGGCGCTGCGGCACATCGAGGCGCTCTCCACCGGGATGAGCCGGCGGGCGGAGATCCAGCGGCAGCTGCTGCCCGCCATGCTGGGCTGGTTCACCGCCGGACCGAACCCCGACCACGGCCTGCTCGCCTTCCGGCAGGTCTCCGACGCGCTGGGCGACACCCCGTGGTACCTGCGCGCCCTGCGCGACGAGGGCACCACCGCCGAGCACTTCGCCAAAGTGCTGGCCTCCAGCCGCTACGCGGTCGACCTGCTGCTGCGGAACCCGCAGAGCGCCGCCTGGCTGAGCGAACCGGACGGCCTGACGCCCCGCGGTGGGGACGCCGTCCTCGCCGAGATGCGGGCCGCCAGCGGACGCTACGAGACCCAGCCCGAGGCGATCGCCGCGCTCCGGGCCGTCCGGCGCTCCGAACTGCTCCGGCTGGCGATGGCCGATCTGCTCGACGAACTGGACGTGGTGACGCTCGGCCACGCCCTGTCCGAACTGGCCGGTGCCACCATCGAGGCCGCCCTCGAGATCGTGTCCCGGGAGTTCTCCGACGTCCCGCGGTTGGCGGTGATCGCGCTCGGCCGGTGGGGAGGGGAGGAGCTCTCCTACGCCTCCGACGCCGACGCCATGATCGTGATCGACTCCGAGGATCCCGCCGCGACCCAGACCGCCACCACGCTGGTCGGCCGGCTCCGGACCCTGCTGGCCCAGCCCGGCCCCGACCCGGCGCTGCAGCTCGACCTCGACCTGCGTCCGGAGGGCAAGGGTGGGCCGATGGTGCGCTCGCTGGCGTCCTACCTCGCCTACTACCAGCGCTGGTCGTCCACCTGGGAGGCACAGGCCCTGCTGCGCGCGCGGGTGGGCGCCGGCGACCGGGAGCTGGGGGAGCAGTTGCTCGCCGAGATCGATCGGCTGCGCTATCCCGCCGAGGGGCTGACCCACGCCCAGCTGGTCGAGATCCGCAAGCTCAAGGCCCGGATGGAGAACGAGCGGGTCGGACGTGGCTCCGACCCCCGCCGCAACCTGAAGCTCGGCCCCGGCGGGCTCTCCGACGTCGAGTGGGTGGTGCAACTGCAGCAACTCCAGCACGCGGGCGCGCACCCGGAGTTGCGAACGCCGTACACCATCGCCGCGCTGCGGGCGTCCGAGGGCCTGGAACTGGTCACGGCCGAGGAGGCCGAGGCGCTGGCCGACGCCTGGCTGTTCGCCTCCCGGATCAGGAACGCGATCATGCTGCTGCGCGGCCGGGCGTCCGACACCATCCCGACCGACCCTCGCGAGTTCTCCGCGGTCGCCCAGATCCTCGGCTACGGCAAGGGGGAGTCCTCCCTGCTGCGGGACGACTACCAGCGCCGGGCGCGGCTCGCCCGCCAGGTGATGGACCGCCTCTTCTGGGATCTCGCCGGCTGACGTCCCGCGGCTGGCCGTCAGGTCCGCGGCCGGCGCAGGGCGTACCAGGTCAGCGCGGCGCCGGTCAGCATCAGGACGATCCCGGCGGTGGCGAAGGGCCAGGGATCCCACTGCTCGGTGCAACCGTCGGGCCGGCAGTACTCGCCCGGGCCGTTCCGGTTCAGCCAGGCGATGAACAGGGGCGCGGACGCGACGCCGATCAGGGCGGCGGGCAGGGCGGCCTTGACGACGGCCGGGACGAAGAGGGCGATCAGGAACAGCGCCGCGACCGCGGCCAGCAGAAGGATGCCGATGGTCATCAGCCCGGCGATGCCGAGGCCGGACAGTGCGCCCACCAGGATCCAGTAGGCGATCGAACCGAAGGTCGCGCCGGGGCCGGGACGGGGTCGCGTCCGGCTCTGGGTCCCGGTCATCGCTGGGCGGGTCGCCGGTTGGGCCGGGCCCGGAGGTGGCGGGCAGCGACGAGCGCGCCGTCGACCGCGAACCGGACGACCTGGTGCGCGGCGACGCCCACCGCCGCGCTCGCCGCCGCCAGCAGCCCGCCGGCGACGAGCATGCCGAGACGATCGAGCGGTGGCCCGTCCAGCCCACCTCCGCCGAGCAGGAGCGCCGGCCAGACGATGGCCGCCGCGATCAACGCGGTCCGCCACCAGCGGCCGAGGGCGAAGCCGAGCACGATCATGGTGGGGATCACCGATCTCACCTCCCGTCCGGCGGTTCCGCGACCGCAATTTGAGCGACTGCTCAAGTCCATCCTAAGCCAGTCTTGAGCGATTGCTCAAGATCCGGGAGGATGGTGGGCGACCGGGGTGTCAGCGGTTCCCCGGCGGCGACGACGCTAGGGAGAACGGCCATGACCTCCAGGGCAGCCACCACGAAGGCGCGGCTGCGGGCCGCGGCGCTGGCGGTGGTCCGGGAGAAGGGCGTCGGCGGGGCGTCCGCACGGACGATCGCGACGGCGGCCGGGGTGAACCAGGCGCTGATCTTCTACCACTTCGAGTCCGTCAGCGAGCTCATCGAGGCGGCCTCCGACGAGGCCGTCGAGGCCCGGGTGGGGCTCTACCGGGAGGCCTTCGCCGAAGCGCGGTCCCTCGCCGACCTGCTGACGATCGCGCGACGGGTCCACGAGCAGGAGCGGCTGGCGGGATCGATGACCGTGATGGCGCAGATCATGGCCGGCGCCCAGGACGATCCGGTGCTGGCCCGGGCCGCCCGGCACGCGCTCGCCGCCTGGACCGACGAGGTCGACCGGGTGCTGCGGCGGGTTCTGCCCGCCAGCCCGATCGGTTCGCTCGTGGACACGGCGGGGCTGGCCCCGCTGGTGAGCGCGTCCTTCGTCGGGATCGAGCTCTACCACGGCGCCGACCCGGATGCCGCCGACCAGGCCTTCGCCACCCTCGACCGCCTCAGCACGTTGCTCTCGGCGCTCGATGCTCTCGGCCCCGCCGGCCAGCGCGCCCTACGCCTGGCAACCACCCGCCTCAGCAAGCGAGCGTGAACCGGGGGACGGTTCTCTGGTCCGGTGTGAACCGGGGGACGGTTCTCTGGTCCAGTCCGAACCGGGGAACCGGCCCCCGGTTCGGCGGCCCCGCGCCCCCGGTCCAGCGGCCCCGGCTACAGTTGAGGGACGATGACCATCTCGGATCTTCCCACCACCACGCAGCGCCTCACCGGTTGGGGACGGACTGCGCCCACCACCTCACAGGTCCTCTCCACCCCCGACGTCGAACTGATCGCCCGCGCGGTTGCCGAGGTCGCCGGCCACAACGCCGACTCCCCGTCCCACCTGCGCCGGGGGATCCTGGCCCGGGGGCTGGGCCGCAGCTACGGCGACATCGCGCAGAACGCCGGCGGGATCGTGGTCGACCTGACCCCGCTGAACACCATCCACTCCGTCGACGCGGCCAGCGCCACGGTCGACGTGGACGCCGGGGTGAGTCTCGACCAGCTGATGCGCGCCGCGCTGCCGTACGGCCTGTGGGTGCCCGTCCTGCCGGGCACCCGGCAGGTCACCATCGGCGGCGCGATCGGGGCCGACGTCCACGGCAAGAACCACCACAGCGCCGGCTCCTTCGGCAACCACGTCGCCTCGATGGAACTCCTGGTGGCGGACGGACGGGTGCTGCACCTCACCCCGGACGGTTCCCCCGACGACCCGGACGCCAGCCTGTTCTGGGCCACCGTCGGCGGGGTCGGCCTGACCGGCATCATCCTGCGGGCCACGCTGAGCATGACCCGCACCGAGACCGCCTACTTCATCGCCGACGGCATCATGACCCGTAGCCTGGACGAGACTATCGCCGTCCATTCCGACGGTTCCGAGGCGAACTACGACTACTCGTCCGCCTGGTTCGATGCCATCTCGGCCCCGCCGAAGCTGGGACGGGCCGCGCTCTCCCGCGGCAACCTGGCCCGGCTCGACCAGCTCCCGCCCAAGCTGGCCGCCGACCCGCTCGGCTTCCACGCCAAGCCACTGTTCGAGCTGCCGGACGTCTTCCCCAATGGCCTGGCGAACAAGCTCAGCTTCACCGCGCTCGGCACGCTCTGGTACGCCAAGAGCGGCACCTACACCAACAAGGTGCAGAGCCTGACCGGTTTCTACCACCCGCTGGATCTGTTCGGAGAGTGGAACCGGGCCTACGGCTCCCGCGGCTTCCTGCAGTACCAGTTCGTGGTGCCGCCCGCGGCGGTGGTCGAGTTCAAGCGGATCATCGCCGACATTCAGCGGTCGGGCCACTACTCCTTCCTCAACGTGTTCAAGCTGTTCGGCGAGGGCAACCGCGCACCGCTGAGCTACCCGATGCCGGGCTGGAATGTCTGCGTGGACTTCCCGATCAAGGCCGGCCTGGAGGAGTTCCTCACCGGCCTGGACGCCCGGGTGCTGGAGTTCGGCGGCCGGCTGTACTCCGCCAAGGATTCCCGCGCCACCGCCGAGACCTTCCACGCCATGTACCCGGCGATCGACTCCTGGATCGCCACCCGCCGCCGGATCGACCCGCACCAGGTGTTCGCCTCCGACCTCGCCCGCCGATTGGAGCTGTTGTGATCGACGCCACCGGAAACCCCCAGACGATTCTGCTGCTGGGTGGTACGTCCGACATCGGCCTGGCCATCGTGAAGGAGTACCTGGCCAAGCAGACCCTGCGGGTGATCCTCGCCGCCCGCCCCAGCCAGCGCCGGGACGAGGCCACCGCCGGCCTGCGAACCGCCGGTGCCACGGTGGACGTCCTCGACTTCGACGCCACCGCCTTCGACACCCACCCGGCGGTGATCGACCAGGCCTGGAAGCTCGCCGATGTGGACGTCGCGATCGTCGCCTTTGGCCTGCTGGGTGACGCCGAACAGGTCTGGCAGGACCAGCCCGCCGCGGTCGCCCTCGCCCAGGTGAACTACACCGGCGGGGTGAGCGTCGGTGTCCTGCTCGGCCAGCGGATGAAGGAGCAGGGCTACGGCCTGATCATCGCGCTGTCCAGCGTGGCCGGTGAGATCGTCCGTCGCTCCAACTTCGTCTACGGCTCAACCAAGGCCGGCTTCGACGGCTTCTACCGGCTGCTCGGTGAGGCGCTGGAGCCCTTCGGCCCCAAGGTGCTGGTGGTCCGTCCCGGCCAGGTGAAGACCAAGATGCTGGCCCAGGCCAAGGAGTCGCCCGGCGCGATCGCTCCCGAGGTGCTGGCCCGCACCGTGGTGGACGCCGCCCGCGACGGCCGCGAGCTGATCTGGGCGCCGGCCTTCTTCCGTCCGATGATGTGGGTGCTCAAGCACGTCCCACGCCCGATCTTCCGCCGCCTGCCGATCTGAGGCTTCGCCGGAAGGGGCCACCAGGAACCGTCCCCGGTGGCCCCGGCTTCCGGCTCACAACTCCAGCACCGTCCCGTCCGGGTGGACGCGGGCACCGCAGCGGGCGAGTTCGGCCTGCAGCTCCGCCAGCGGTGGGTTGTGATGGCTGAGGTGGACGGCGACCAGTTGCGTGGCATCGGTCACCGCTCCCACCTCGCGTAGCTCCGCCACGGTTCGGGCGAAGCTGGCCAGGTGCAGGTGGCCGTCGGCGAGCCCGGCGGTGCTGCCGAAGGTCTCCTCCAGCAGTACGGCGTCCAGCCGGGTGCCGGCCAGGGCGGCCACGGTCGCCGCGGGCAGGGGGCCGGTGTCGGTGGCGTAGAGCAGGCGGCGCTCGCCGTCCTCGACCAGGTAGAGCACCGCCTCGCCGAAGGCGTGGTGGTTCGCGGCCAGGGCGGTGAGCCGGTAGCCGGCGGTCACCACCACCTCCCCGGCGGTGACCTGGCGGAGGTCGACATCGATCCCGGAATCCGCCACCCAGGGACGGACCTGTTCGATCACCGGGGCTGGCCCCACCACGGTGAGCCGCTGGGAGGACGCCCAGGACCGGTACAGCAGGAACGCTGGATCGCAGTGGTCGTGGTGGGCGTGCCCGATCGCGACCAGCTGGACGCCGGCCAGGGAGTGGCCCAGCCGGGCCGCCTGGCCGGGTGCCTCCGGGCCGGAGTCGAGGAGCAACCGGCCGTCCACCAGGGCCGAGGTGGGGGAGCGTCGGCCCCGCGGCCGCTGATCCTCGCAGGTGGCACAGCCGCACCAGGGATTGGGCAGGCCGTCCGCCGAGCCGGTGCCGAGCAGAACCACGCGCATGTCGGCACCCTAGACCCGGAACTCCGATAGCATCACGGGCCACCGGACCGCCGGGAACCCGCCGAGTGCAGTTGCCACCCGAGGCTACGCACTTCTGCGACTGGCCGGGGAGGGCGCGGTGTGGCGAGAATGATCCGTCCGACGAGAGGCTGCTTGGGAGGGGAGGCTCCGTCAGGGCAGAGGGGTGTTCTCAGTTTGGATATAGGCTACCGTCGCGCTTTCGTTCGCGAAGGGGGCCCTATCGGCGAACGCTGCATCCGGGGGGGTACGCAGCTGTCGTCACAGGTATGTGCGCGAGCCTGATCACCGACGTAAGTCGGCCTCGGGGGGAGGCGGGCTCGCCGTACACCTGTCCCACTGCAGACCACCCGACGCTCGTCGGGCTGTTCAGGCGATCGCGGGGAACCCGGCGGCCTGGGCCAGCACTGAGGTGATGGCCGGGTCGTGCCGGACCTGCTGTCCGTCCAGTTCTGTGACGGGCAGCACCCCGCGGATCGCGGAAGCCAGCCACAGGCCGTCGCTTCCGATCGCGCCAGCCGGGGTGAAGAGAGCCTCGCCGGTCCCCACACCCTGTCGCCCGGCCACCTCGAGCACCGCGCCCACCGTCACCGACGCCAGGATGCCGGTGCCGCCGGTGGGCGTGGTCCACAGCCGGTCGTCCGCGGCGATGATCAACCCCGAGGTGGGTCCTTCCAGCAGGTAGCCGTCGCTGGAACGCCAGATCGGATCGTCCACCCCGCGGGAGAGCGCCTCCCGGCGGGCGGCGACGTTGACCGCGTAGGAGAGGGTCTTCACGCCCCCGAGCAGCCAGGGCGCGTCGGCGAAGGCGTCGCTGCGGTGGCCCCGGTCGAGGCTCACCGCGGTCACACCACGCCGGGCCCTGGTGTAGTCGGGTGCGGTGGTGAGCGTGAGGTAGCCGAAGGGAGCCGAACGGACGGACTCCGCTCCCCGGGTGAGCACCAGCTTCAGGATCGCCTCGCCGGGTTCCCGCCATTCGGCCAGCGCCGCGTCGATGAGCTCGTTCCAGGCGGTGGTGGCGGGGGCGTCCTGGATCCGCAGTGCCGCCGCCGATCGTCCCAGCCGGGCCAGGTGCGCCTCGCGGTGGTGGACCCGCAGTCCCTCGGCGTCGTTGGTGACCCGCAGCGCGTCGAAGCAGCCGTCGCCACGGGTCAACCCCAGGTCGTCCCCGCTCACCAGCGCCGAACCGGGCGGTACGACGCCTTCACCCACCACCGCCACCAGCTGAACAGGTTCCGACTGCTTCACACCGCCACCCTAGGGCCCGCCGCCGGAGCGAACCGCCGATCCGGTGGTTCTCAGGGGCGTGTCCGGGCCGATGGCGATCCGGGCCGCGGAAGTTGTCGTAGCCAGGCCGTCATCCCGCGTCAGAACGACAACATCGACGGACGCCTGCCCGGTCGCCCCGCCGACCGGGCTGGTATCGACCAGATCGGCGGTTCAAGCCTGGCGGGTCCGGCCTGAAACGGAGAGGTGGGGCCCGGTTTCCCGAGCCCCACCTTCCGCGTCCCCTGCTGTGATCACCTGCCGAAGTGGACGAGGTGGGCCGGGAGCCCCGGGGCGCCGTCAATGTCCACGAGACAGGTGATCAGGTACTGATCACATGTCGAAGTAGACGAGGTGGGCCGGGAGCCCCGGGGCACCGTCAATGTCCACGAGACAGGTGATCAGGTACTGATCACATGTCGAAGTACATCTCGAACTCGTGCGGGTGCGGACGCAGCCGGATGGCGTCGATGTCGGCCCGCTTCATGTCGATCCAGGTCTCGATCAGGTCCGAGGTGAACACCCCGCCGGCCAGCAGGTACTCGTTGTCCTCCTCCAGGGCGTTCAGCACGCCGTCCAGGTTCGCCGGGACGGTGGGCACCAGCGCGTGCTCCTCCGGCGGCAGCTCGTAGAGGTCCTTGTCGACCGGGGCGTGCGGCTCGATCCGGTTCTGGATGCCGTCCAGGCCGGCCAGCAGGCAGGCCGCGAACGCCAGGTACGGGTTCGACGACGGGTCGGGGCAACGGAACTCGATCCGCTTGGCCTTCGGGTTCGAGCCGGTCACCGGGATCCGGATGCAGGCCGAACGGTTACGGGCCGAGTAGACCAGGTTGACCGGAGCCTCGAAGCCCGGCACCAGGCGGTGGTAGGAGTTCACCGTCGGGTTGGTGAACGCCAGCAGCGACGGCGCGTGGTGCAGCAGACCGCCGATGTAGTATCGCGCCATGTCGGACAGGTTGCCGTAGCCCGCCTCGTCGTAGAACAGCGGCACACCCTTGTCCCACAGCGACTGGTGGACGTGCATGCCCGAACCGTTGTCGCCGAAGATCGGCTTCGGCATGAAGGTGACGGTCTTGCCAGCGGCCCAGGCGGTGTTCTTGATGATGTACTTGTACTTCATCACGTCGTCGGCCGCGGCCAGCATGGTGTTGAACTTGTAGTTGATCTCGGCCTGACCGGCGGTGCCCACCTCGTGGTGCGCGCGCTCGACCTCGAGCCCGACGGCGGTCAGCTGCTTGACCATCTCGTCGCGCAGGTCGGCGAAGTGGTCGACCGGCGGGACGGGGAAGTAGCCGCCCTTGTACTTCACCTTGTAACCGCGGTTGGCGCGGCCGTCGCCGTCCGCCTCGGCACCGGAGTTCCAGGCGCCGGCCTCGGAGTCGATGTAGTAGTAGGACGAGTGCTGGTTGGTGTCGAACCGGGCGGAGTCGAAGATGTAGAACTCGGCCTCGGGCGCGAAGAACGCGGTGTCGCCAATCCCGGTCGAGGCCAGGTAGGCCTCCGCCTTGCGGGCGATGTTGCGCGGGTCGCGGCTGTAGGCCTCGTGGGTGAGCGGATCGTGCACGAAGAAGTTCAGCGCCAGCGTCTTGTTGACCCGGAACGGATCGATGAACGCGGTGCTGACGTCGGGCAGCAGCGTCATGTCCGACTCGTGGATCTTCTGGAAGCCGCGGATGGAGGAGCCGTCGAAGGCCATTCCGGTCTCGAACACGTCCTCGCCGAACGCGTAGGCCGGGACGGTCAGGTGCTGCATCACACCCGGAAGATCACAGAACCGGATGTCGACGAACTCGACTCCCTCGTTCTTGACATAGGCCAACAGCTCGTCGGCGCTGGTGAACATCGTGCCTCCACAGATCATGAGTAACGGACTCGGCCACGGTAGCCGAGCCGTCGTGTCCCATCAGTTGCGGCCGTGTTTCAGCGATGTAACAGCCCCAATGGACGAAGGGCCCACCGGGGACGGTTCTTGCGGGCCCCGGACCCGTCCCCGGTGGCCCCGGAACCGTCCCCGGTGGGCCCGGTAGGCTCAGAGACATGAGCGAGCAGGACGCGGAGAGCTACCCCGGCGAGAGCCTGGGGTTGCCCCGGAGCGGGCCGGGGTCGCTGGCCAGCTGGCGGCCGCGGATTGCCGCGCTGCTGCTCGACTGGGGTGCGTCGATGATCGTGGCGGTGTTCGCCTTCGGTGCCGGGGTGCTGCGTGAGGGAGGCTGGCGGGCCTGGATGATCCTGACCGTCTTCTTCGTCCAGAAGGCACTGCTGACAGCCCTTGCCGGGGGCAGTTTCGGGCAGATCCTGGCGAGGGTCAGGGTGGTCCGGCTGGACGGGCGGCAGCTGGGCTGGTGGCGGGCGATCGCCCGCACCGCGATGATCTGCGTGGTGCTTCCGGCGGTGGTGATCGGTGCCGAACGCAGGGGGCTGGACGACCTGGTGCTCGGCACCGTCGTGGTGAGTCGCCGCTGAGCGCGCCGACCCGAATGTTTGGGGAAAGCGGGGGTCCGTGCGCTAGTTTCGCACCTATGCTCCGCTACATCGGCCGACGATTCTTGAACTACCTGTTCCTGCTTTTCGTCGCCGTGTCGCTCACCTACTTCCTGGCCGCCACCCAGCTCAACCCGCGGGCGCTGTTCGAGTTGCGGCAGCCGCCGCCGGCGCCGGAGGTCATCGAGACCCAGCTGCTGAAGTACAACCTGAGTGACTCCGTCCCGCTGGCCGAGCGCTACTGGATCTGGCTCAGCGGAGTGGTCCGCGGTGACTGGGGCTACTCGCCGCTCGGGGTGAGTGTCGGCGAGCAGATCAGCACCCGGATGTGGGTCAGCCTGCGGCTGCTGCTGATCGGCACCCTGGTCGGCATCCTGCTCGGCGTGGCCTTCGGCGCCTGGACGGCCACCCGGCAGTACAAGATCTCCGACCGGGTGGTGACCTTCGTCTCACTGCTGATCATCTCCACCCCGGCGTTCGTCATCGGTCACGTGGCCCAGATGCTGGCGACCTGGTACAACGACGCCACCGGAACCCGCACCTTCGAGTTCATCGGCGAGACCGGGGACGTCGGGGACTATCCGTTCGCCGACCTCGTCGACCGCCTGCAGCACCTGTTCTTACCAACCCTGGTGCTGATCATCCTGGGCGCCGCCTCGATGAGCCGGATCCAGCGCAACCTGATGCTCGACTCGCTCGGCGCCGACTACGTCCGGACCGCCCGGGCCAAGGGCCTGACCCGGCGCAAGGCGGTGTTCAAGCACGCCCTGCGCACCGCGTTGATCCCGACCGGCACCTACTTCGCGTTCAGCGTGGCGACCATGTTCACCGGAGCCACGTTCACCGAACGGATCTTCAACTTCCCGGGCCTCGGCCAGTACGGGGTCGACACCATCACGAACCGTGACGTGCACGGCACGGTCGCGGTGACCGCCTTCGCCGGGGTGTGCGTCCTGGTCGGCGCGGTGCTGTCCGACATCATGGTCGCGATCCTCGATCCTCGAGTCAGGTTGGGGTGAGCGGCATGACGACTGCAGCAACAGTGGAGGGCACCCGGGCCAAGGAGGCCAAGCGGCTGACCCGCAGCGCGCTGATCTGGCGCCGGTTCCTGCGCAACAAGGTGGCGGTCGCCGGCGCCCTGGTGATCCTGTTCCTGGTGTTCCTGGCCGTGATCGGGCACAACTTCCTCTACTGGAAGTTCGACGACATCGATCGGCTGAGCTTCCTCAAGCCGCCCACCGAGGCGCATCTGCTGGGTACCACCCAGGCCGGACGCGATGTGCTGGCGCTCACCATCCGTGGGCTGAGCAAGTCGCTGCTGATCGGCTTCCTGGTCGCGATCATCTCCACCACGCTGGCCGCCCTGGTCGGGGCGTCGGCCGCCTATCTGGGCGGCTGGTACGAACGCTTCATGCTGTGGATCATCGACCTGCTGCTGGTGGTGCCGAGCTTCTTCCTGATCGCGGTGGCCTCCCGCGGGGCACCCCAGGGCGACAGCGCCTGGCTGCTGCTGGTGGTGCTGCTGGCGGTCTTCGCCTGGCCGCTGTCGGCCCGCGTGGTGCGTTCGATGACGCTGTCCATCCGGGAGCGGGAGTACGTCCTGGCCGCCAAGTTCATGGGCCTGTCGGCGGGCCGGATCATCACCCGGCACATCCTGCCCAACGCGTCCTCGCTGCTGATCATCGACGCCACCCTCGGCGTCGGCTACGCGATCCTCTCCGAGACCGGCCTGTCCTACTTCGGCTTCGGCGTCCAGGCGCCGGACACCTCGCTGGGCACGCTGATCGGCGAGGGCGCCCGGATGGCCACCACCCATCCGTGGATCTTCCTCGGCCCGGCCACCGTGCTGGTCCTGCTGGTGATGGCGGTGAACGCGGTCGGGGACGGGCTGCGCGACGCCCTCGATCCCAGCTCGTCCTCGGGAGGCCAGGCATGACAAGCCCGTTGAAGGACCGCCGGACCAAGGCCGGCGACCGCGTCCTTGAGGTCCGCGACCTCCACGTAACCTTCCCCAGCGAGGCCGGCCCGGTGCGGGCCGTCCGCGGTCTCAGCTTCGACCTGGTGGCCGGAGAGACGATGGCGATCGTCGGCGAGTCCGGCTCGGGGAAGTCGGTGACCTCGCTGGCGATCATGGGCCTGCACCCGCCGACCACCCGGATCACCGGCTCGGTCAAGCTGCACGGCACCGAACTGCTGGGCAACAGCGATGCCCAGATGTCGCTGCTCCGCGGCCGGGACATGGCGATGGTCTTCCAGGATCCGCTGTCGGCGCTGACCCCGGTCTACACCGTCGGCGACCAGATCGTGGAGACGATTCTCACCCACTACGACGTGCCCAGGGTGCAGGCCTGGGACCGGGCGATCGAGTTGCTCGACCTGGTCGGGATTCCCAACCCGACGCTGCGGGTGAAGTCGTTCCCGTTCGAATTCTCCGGCGGCATGCGGCAGCGGGTGATGATCGCGATGGCGATCGCCAACGACCCCGACGTGATCATCGCCGACGAACCGACCACCGCGCTGGACGTCACCATCCAGGCCCAGATCCTCGAGGTGCTGAAGAAGGCCCAGCAGGAGACCGGTGCCGCGATCATCCTGATCACCCACGACCTCGGCGTGGTCGCCGGGATGTCCGACCGGGTGACGGTGATGTACGCCGGCCGCCCGGTCGAGCAGGGCAGCGTGGACGACATCTTCTACCGGCCCCGGATGCCCTACACGATCGGCCTGCTCGGGACGGTGCCCAGGCTCGACGAGACCTCGAAGACCGCGCTGCCGGTGCTGGAGGGGAACCCGCCGTCGGTGGTCGACCTGCCGCCCGGGTGTCCGTTCGTGCCGCGCTGCCCGATGGCGGTGGACGCCTGCCGCACCATCGAGCCGGAGCTGCTGCGGACCGGGGACGACGGCCATGTCGCCGCCTGCCACCGGGTGGAGGACGTCATCGCCGGCAACCTGTCGCACGCCGACATCTTCCCCACCCCCGAGCTGGCCACCTCGGAGCTGGAGTCGGTGCCGCGCGAGCAGCGGCAGATCGTCATCGAGGTGGACGGGCTGAAGCGCCACTACCCGCTGATGAAGGGCGCGATCTACCGCCGCCAGGTGGGCACCGTGCACGCCGTGGACGGCATTGACCTCGAGGTGCGGGAGCAGGAGACCCTCGGTCTGGTGGGGGAGTCGGGTTGTGGCAAGACCACCACGCTGATGGAGATCCTGAGCCTGGGCAGGCCCACCGCCGGCACCATCGAGGTGCTCGGCAAGGACACCAGCCGGCTGAACCGCGCCGAACGCAAGGCGCTGCGGCGTGACCTGCAGGTGGTCTTCCAGGATCCGATGGCCTCGCTCGACCCCCGGATGCCGATCTACGACATCATCGCCGAGCCGATGGGCGTGCACGGCTTCAGCAAGGCGGTCATCCAGCAGCGGGTCGGCGAACTGCTCACCCTGGTCGGGCTGGAGCCCAGCCATGCCAGCCGGTACCCGCAGCACTTCTCCGGCGGCCAGCGGCAGCGGATCGGGATCGCCCGGGCGCTCTCCCTGGAACCGAAGGTGATCGCGCTGGACGAGCCGGTCTCGGCCCTGGACGTCTCCATCCAGGCCGGGATCATCAACCTGCTGGACGACCTGAAGGCGAGGCTGGGGCTCTCCTACCTGTTCGTCGCCCACGACCTGGCGGTGGTGCGTCACATCGCCGACCGGGTGGCGGTGATGTACCTGGGCTCGATCGTGGAGATCGGGGCGGTGGACGAGGTGTACTCCTCGCCCGTCCATCCCTACACCCAGGCCCTGCTCTCGGCGATTCCGATCCCCGACCCGGACACCGAACGGTCGCGGGAGCGGATCATGCTGACCGGCGACCTGCCGAGCCCGGCGGATCCCCCGTCCGGCTGCAAGTTCCGCACCCGCTGCCAGCTCTACGCGGTGCTGCCGGAGAGCCAGCGGGAGAAGTGCCGGGAGGAGCCGCCGGCGCTGACCAGCTTCGGCCCCGACCACCAGGCCGCCTGCCACTACGGCCGCGTCCACGCGGTGCTGTAGGCGGTTCGGCCGGTCGTCCGGGCCGTAACGCTTGGGTAACCGTTTGCGGCCCCGGATTCCGTCGCGACTGAAATCTCGGGTACGGTGTTCGAGCACGCCACAATGCGGGCTGCCCATTCTGAGTGCCCCCCGCGAAAATGGAGGAATAGTGAAGCATCCTAAAGTCCTGCTGCCGGTTCTTGCCGGTGGCCTGGCTCTGGTTCTCGCCGCCTGCGGCGGGCCGGTGACCAGTCAGCCGCCAACCGCCGGCGAGTCCACCCCGCCGGCGACCGACTCGCCCAGCGCGTCGCCGACCGAGCCCGCCGACAGCGGCTGGGACATCAACGAGACCCCGCGCGACCAGCTGGTCCAGGGCGGCGAGTTCATCGGCTCGATCGGCTACCCGATCGGTACCTGGAACATCTTCAGCCTCGCCGGTAACGATGCTGAACTGAACCAGTTGCTGGCACCGGTCAGCCCGGCCTACTTCGACTACGACGGTTTCGGCAAGCCGGTCATCAACACCGACTACGTCGAGTCCGTCCTGGACGAGGTGGTGGACGGCAAGCTGAAGCTCACCATGAAGCTGAACCCGAAGGCCGTCTGGAACGACGGCGAGGTGATCGGGCTGGACGACTGGGTCGCCACCTGGAAGGCCAACAACGGCGAGGACGACGACTTCGTTGTCGCCAGCAGCGACGGCTGGAGCGAGATCGAGTCGATCGAGGCCGGCGCCGGCGAGAACGAGGTCGTGGTCACGTTCAAGTCCACCTACCCGGACTGGACCGCGATCATCTCCGGCGGCCCGCAGCGCGCCGAGGGCGTCAAGGACGCCGACACCTACAACGACGGCTGGGCCGAGTACAAGGACGAGTACTTCACCGGTCCGTTCCAGGTGACCAGCTGGGACAAGACCTCCGGTACCGTGGTGATGGAGCCGAACGCGAAGTGGTGGGGCGACAAGCCGCTGCTGGACAAGCTCACCTGGAAGCTGATCGCCGATGACGCGAAGTCCAAGGCGTTCGCCAACCAGGAGCTCGACTACTACGACATCGGCCCCAACGCCTCCGGTTACGCCGAGGCCACCGGTGCCCAGAACTCCGTGGTCCGCAAGTCCAACGGTCCTGACTTCCGTCACTTCACGCTGAACGCCAAGGCGCCCTTCCTGGACGACGTCAACGTTCGCCAGGCGATTCTGATGGGCCTGGACCGCCAGACGATCGGAGCCTCCGACCTGGCCGGCCTGCCCGAGGAAATGATCAAGAAGCTGGACAACAACCTCTACGTCCACGGTCTGCCCGACTACGTCGACCAGGCTGCCGCCACGGGTCTCGACTACAACCCCGAGGGTGCCAAGCAGAAGCTCGAGGGTGCGGGCTGGGCGCTGAACGCGGCCGGCTTCTACGAGAAGGACGGCAAGCAGCTCGACATCGAGTTCGCCACCCTGGGTGGCGTCGCCACCTCGGAGAACGAGTACCTGCTCGCCCACGACCAGCTCAAGGAGGTCGGGATCAACCTGACCCAGCGGGTGGTCGACATCCAGAAGGACTGGCCGGGCGTGCTGACCGAGCGCAAGTTCGCCGTGATCGCGTTCTCGTGGATCGGTACGCCGTACCCGCTGAACAACATCGGCCAGATCTACGGCTTCAGCAAGAACAAGAAGGGCGAGGAAGTCCCCAACGACTCCAACTACGCCAATCTGAAGATCGACAAGGTGCAGGAGCTCAAGCCGCTGATCGACGTCGAGATGGATGTCGCCAAGCGGACCGAGCTGGGCAACCAGGCCGCGCAGGCGATCTGGGAAGCCGTGCACACCATCCCGCTGTACCAGCGTCCCCGTCTGGTCGGCGTGCGTGACACCCTGGCGAACATCGGTGCGATGGGCATGGCCCGCGTGCCGGTGTGGGAGAACGTCGGCTACACCAAGTAGTCGATGCCGCCACTGACAACCGCTGGGGCGGTCCCTTCCGGGATCGCCCCAGCGGCATGTCCGGCCGTGAAGGCGGGCCGGCCGGGTCTCCAGGCAGGGCCTGCGCCGGCGCGGATCGTGCAGTGTTACAAAACCTTCATCGCCAAAAGACGCGCGCTCTCCGCGCGCACCTGATACCGTTCGAAAATCTCACCAGGTGGGGGATCGTCTTGTGCTTCGGCTGGTGAGGCCGATTCGACGAGCCCACGTGTCGGTGGGAGAGATACTTTTTCAAGGAGGTTCCATGCGAGGGTACAAATACCTTGCTTCGGCTGCCGGTCTGGTAGTCGTCGGCTTGCTCGCCACGGCCTGTGGCACCACGCCGTCCCCGTCCGCTTCGTCCACCGGTGACCCCGGCGGCTCCACGGCGCCGACCGCTTCGGGCCCGGCGGAGATCACCATCAACGGCTGTACCCCGGAGAACCCGCTGATCCCGGGCAACACCTCCGAGGTGTGCGGTGGCAATGTGATCGACGCGTTCGCCGCCAAGCTGGTCCACTACAACTCCGATACCGCGGAGCCGGAGATGGACATCGCCAGCGCGATCGAGACCACCGACAACCAGACCTTCACGGTCAAGCTGAACCCGGGCTACAAGTTCCACGACGGCACCGAGGTCAAGGCCAAGAACTTCGTCGACGCCTGGAACTACACCGCCAACGGCAAGAACGGCTACGCCGGTGGCTACTTCATGTCCATGATTGAGGGCTGGGATCAGGTCCAGTGCGGCTACGACGACGCTGGCGATCCCGACTGCACCGGCAAGCCGCCGGCCGCCGAGACCATGTCCGGCCTGGCCGTGGTCGACGACACCACCTTCACCATCAAGACCACCGAGAAGGTCTCCAACCTGCCGGTCCGGCTGGGCTACTCCGCGTTCGCGCCGATGCCCGACTCCTTCTTCGCCGATCCGAAGGCCTACGAGGCCAAGCCGATCGGTGCCGGGCCGTTCCAGCTGACCTCCAAGACCGACACCGAGATGGTGCTGGAGAAGTTCGCCGACTACTCCGGCAAGAACGTGCCCAGCGTCGACAAGGTCACCTTCAAGATCTACACCGACGGCGCCGCCGCCTACGCCGATGTCGTGGCGAACAACCTCGACATCATGGACATGATCCCCAACGACCAGCTGGTCGGCGACCTGTACAAGTCGGACCTGCCGGATCGCAACGCTCAGCTGGAGACCGGCAGCCTGCGGTGGATCACCTACTCGCCGGCCGACGAGCAGCTGAAGAACAACGTCGACCTGCGCAAGGCCATCTCGATGGCGATCGACCGTCAGGCGATCGTCGACCAGGTGCTCAGCGGCGCCGGCCTGCCGGCGGCGAGCTGGGTCTCCCCGGCGGTCGACGGCTACCTGGGTGACACCTGTGGCGAGGCCTGCGTGTTCGACGCGGCCAAGGCCAAGGCCCTGTACGACAAGGCCGGCGGCTACAAGGGCACCCTGACCTACACCACCAACACCACCGAGAACCCGGTCAACCAGGCCATCGGTGAGGCGATCGTCAACCAGCTGAAGAACAACCTGGGGATCGACGCCGCGTTCAACTCCGCCGGCGACTTCGCCACCTTCAACAAGGGCATCGACGCGGGCGAGTACCAGGGCATCTTCCGCTCCGGCTGGCAGATGGACTACCCGTCGATCGAGAACTTCCTCGCCCCGATCTACGCCAAGGGTGCGGATTCGAACTGGTCGAAGTACGACAACCCGGAGTTCATGAAGCTGCTGACCGAGGCGGCCGCCGCCCCGGCCGGTGCCGAGTCGAACGCGAAGTACCAGGAGGCCGAGAAGCTGCTCGCGCAGGACTTCCCGACCGCTCCGCTGACCTTCGCCAAGACCACGATCGGTTGGTCCGATCGGCTGCAGCCGGTCAAGATCACGCCGTTCGGTACTCCCGATCTGCTGTCGGTGAAGCTGAAGTAGGACAGCCTCGCGCGGTCAGCTCAGGTATCTCGAACCTGGGCTGACCGCGTGCGGTCTCCCCGCACCCATCGACGGAGTGGCCCGTGCCGACCTTCATTGCCCGACGGTTGCTGCAGATGATCCCGGTGGTCATCGGCGCTACCTTCCTGATCTTCACCATGGTGTTCGCCATTGGCGACCCGGCCGTTGGCCGATGCGGTGAACGTCCCTGCCCGCCCGCTTATGTCGAGCGGTTCCGGCAGGAGTACAACCTGGACGAACCGCTCCCCATCCAGTACGCGCTGTACCTCGGACGCCTCGTCCAGGGCGATCTGGGAACGGCCTTCAACGGCGACCCGGTGGCGGCCTCGCTGATGTCCCGCTGGCCGACCACGATCAAGCTGGCCATCATCGCGCTGGTCTTCGAAGCCCTGATCGGCATCGCCGCGGGCATCATCGCCGGCATCCGGCGAGGACGGTTCATCGACCACCTGATCACCGTCTCCAGCCTGGTGGTCATCTCGATCCCGGTGTTCGTGATCGGCAGCCTCGCCCAGATGCTGCTGGGCGTGCGCCTGCAGATCTTCCCGGTCACCTCGACCAACGGCACCTGGTGGGAGTTGTTGTTACCAGGGCTCGTGCTGGGATCCCTGTCAGTGGCCTATATCGCCCGGCTGATGCGCGGCAACCTGATCGAGAACCTGCATGCCGACTACGTGCGGACCGCGCGCGCCAAGGGCCTGAGCCAGGCCCGGACGGTCGGCGTCCACACCCTGCGCAACTCGCTGATCTCGGTGATCACCTTCATCGGCTACGACGTCGGAGCGCTGATGGGCGGCGCCATCGTCACCGAACGGATCTTCAACATCAACGGGATCGGCGGCTATCTCTTCCGCGGCATCTCCACCAAGGACGGCTCCATGGTGGTGGGCACGCTGACCTGCCTGGTGCTGGTGTACCTGTTGACCAACCTGATCGTCGACCTGATGTACGGCGTCCTGGATCCGAGGATCAGCCATGACTGACCCCAACGAAGCCGCCTTCGAGGCGCTGGACGGGCTGCAGGCGCCCGCCGCCGAGGAGATCGACGTGGGCACTCCCGAGGCCGAGCGCAAGGCCAAGTCGCTGTGGTCGGACGCCTGGGTCGAACTGCGCCGCAACCCGCTGTTCTGGATCTCCAGCGGGCTGATCCTCTTCTTCCTGGTGATGGCGACCTTCCCGCAACTGTTCACCTCCGCCGACCCCACCTACGGCGACCTCGGTATCGCCCGCCAGCCACCCTCGGCCGAGCATCCGTTCGGCGCCACCGCGCAGGGCTACGACGTCTTCGCCCGCACCATTCACGGCGCCCGGGCGTCCATCATGGTCGGCGCGCTCTCGACGGTCGGAACCGTGCTCCTCGGCGGGCTGGTCGGGCTGTTCTCGGGCTTCCTGGGCGGCTGGCTGGACGCGCTGCTCTCCCGGATCGGCGAGATCTTCTTCGCCATCCCGCTGCTGCTGGCCGGCATCCTGTTCCTGTACACCTTCCCGCCCAGCCTCGACACCCCGTTCATCCTGCAGGTGCTGCAGGTGGTCGGCGTGATCTCGCTGTTCGGCTGGCCGTCCATCGCCCGGTTGATGCGGTCGAGCGTGCTGCAGGTCAAGCCGCAGGAGTACGTGCTGGCGGCGCGGGCGCTGGGTGCCTCCCCGGCGCGGCTGGTGTTCGGCCACATCCTGCCCAACGCGGTCGCGCCGATCATCGTGGTCTCCACGATCAACCTGGGCACCTACATCGCCGTCGAGGCCACCCTGGCCTTCCTCGGCATCGGCCTGCGGCCGCCGGCGGTCTCCTGGGGCATCGACATCTCGAACGCCTCGGCGCTCGGGCTGGTCCGCACCGCCCCGCACATGCTGCTGTTCCCGTCCATCTTCCTGTCGGTGACCGTGCTGGCGTTCATCATGCTCGGTGACGCGCTCCGCGACGCCATCGACCCCAGAATCCGGTGAGGCGCGCCATGACCACGACAACCCGGGAATCGACCGAACTGCAGTGGCAGTCGGCGCCGGACGGCAAGCTGCTGGAAGTGATCGACCTGCAGGTGGAGTTCCGGCTGCGCGAGGGCGCGGCCAAGGCGATCAACGGCGTGTCCTTCGACCTCGCGGAGCGGGAGACCCTGGCGATCCTGGGCGAGTCCGGCTCGGGCAAGTCGGTCACCGCGCAGGCGATCATGGGCATCCTGGACACCCCGCCCGGCTACATCACCGGGGGAGAGGTCAGGTACCGCGGCGTCGATCTGCTCAAGCTCGCCGAACCGCAGCGCCGGAAGGTGCGCGGTGCCGAGATCGCGATGATCTTCCAGGACGCGCTGAGCTCGCTCAACCCGGTCTTCCCGGTCGGCTGGCAGATCGCCGAGATGTTCCGCAAGCACCGCGGGGCCAACCGGGTCGACGCCTACACCGAGGCGATCAAGCTGATGGAGCGGGTACGGATCCCCGCCGCCAAGGAGCGGGTGCGGGCCTACCCGCACCAGTTCTCCGGAGGGATGCGGCAGCGGATCATGATCGCGATGGCGATCGCGCTGAACCCGGCGGTGCTGATCGCGGACGAGCCCACCACCGCGCTGGACGTCACCGTGCAGGCCCAGATCATGGAACTGCTGAAGGAGCTGCAGGACGACTCGGGCATGGGCCTGATCCTGATCACCCACGACCTGGGGGTGGTGGCGAACGTCGCCGACCGGATCGCGGTGATGTACGCCGGCCGGATCGTCGAGACCGCCGACGTCCGTCCGCTGTACGCCCGACCGGCCCACCCGTACACCCTGGGGCTGCTGGAATCCATCCCGCGGCTGGACCAGAAGGGCCAGACGCTGCGAGCGATCGGCGGCCTGCCGCCGAACCTGTTGTCGATCCCCGAGGGCTGCCCGTTCAACCCGCGCTGCCGGTTCTCGATCGAGGTCTGCCGGCACGGCTCCCCGCCGCCGCTGGAGTTCTTCGAGCCGGGACGGGGCTCGGCCTGCCATCGCACACAGGAGGTGCTCGGTGACCGGTGAGTTGGTGCTGAAGGCCGAGAACCTGGTCAAGCACTACCCGATCAAGGCCGGCGTGATCCGGCGCACGGTGGGGTACGTGCAGGCCGTGGACGGGGTGTCCTTCGAGCTGTACAAGGGCGAGACCCTGGGCGTGGTGGGCGAGTCCGGCTGCGGCAAGTCGACGCTGAGCCGGCTGCTGATGATGCTGGAGGAGCCGACCAGCGGCAAGGTGACCTTCGACGGCGTCGACATGTACTCCCAGAAGGGTGCGGCGCTGCGGCGGCTGCGGCGCGACATCCAGATCGTCTTCCAGGATCCCTACACCTCGCTGAACCCGCGCAAGACGGTGGGTGACATCGTGGGGGAACCGTTCGACATCCATCCGGACGTGGTGCCGAAGGGCTCCCGCAAGCGCCGGGTGCAGGAGTTGCTCGACCTGGTCGGCCTCAACCCCGAGCACATCAACCGCTACCCGCACCAGTTCTCCGGTGGCCAGCGGCAGCGGATCGGGGTGGCGCGGGGGATCGCGCTGAACCCGAAGGTGCTGATCTGCGACGAGCCGGTCTCGGCGCTGGACGTGTCGGTGCAGGCGCAGGTGGTGAACCTGCTGGAGCGGCTGCAGCGGGAGCTGGATCTGGCCTACCTGTTCATCGCCCACGACCTGTCGGTGGTGCGCTACATCTCCGACCGGATCGCGGTGATGTACCTGGGGAAGATGGTCGAGATCGGCAACGACGCGGAGATCTACGAGCGGGCCACCCACCCGTACGCGCAGGCCCTGCTGTCCGCCGTCCCGGTGCCCGACCCGGTGGCCGAGGCCACCCGGGAGCAGATCGTGCTGCACGGCGACGTGCCGTCCCCGGCGAACCCGCCGGCCGGCTGCCGCTTCCACACCCGCTGCTGGCGCGCGCAGGAGATCTGCCGCACCACCGCGCCGGAACTGATCGACCGCCCCGACGGCGTGGGGGAGCACCACAGTGCCTGCCACTTCGCCGAGCCCCTGGTGGTCGTCCCGCAGCACTGACCGTGCGGTTCGTGGCAGGCGGGAGCCGGGCCCGCCTGCCCACCGGGTGTCTCGCACATTCGCGGCGATCAGGGCTGATCGACGACCGGGATCTCACCAGCGCGCATCGACGCCGGTTCTCGGGGCATTCGCCGGCCTGGTAAGAGGCGTGGATGCGCGCGGCCGACCCCGCAGGGCCCAGCAGGTGGTGATATGCGGTGCCATTGCGCTGTGCGCGCCCGAACCCGGCGTCCTGGGAGGCCGGGCCAGAACAGGTGTCATAACGAAAGATGCCCGCCGAAGCGGGCGGGTGGATCATCGCTTGTGGCCAGGACCGGGGTCGAACCGGTGACCTTTCACTTTTCAGGCGAACGCTGCTACCTGCTGAGCTACCTGGCCTGGTGGAGTATCGGCTACTCCAGCGACCCCGACGGGACTCGAACCCGCGACCTCCGCCGTGACAGGGCGGCGCGCTAACCAACTGCGCCACGGGGCCTTGCGAACAAGACCGTGCTGGCCGTTTCCGGCCAGCCCCGAAACTATAACGTACCTGCTCCCGAGGGATGAAATCGGCCGTGTTCCGGGTCCCGCCCGGCTCGGCCAGCACGTGGGGGATCACCCGGCAGGGTGGGCCCGGCGCGATGGAGAGAGCCGTCCAGGAGCATCCCCAACGGGATTCGAACCCGCGCTGCTGCCTTGAAAGGGCAGTGTCCTAGGCCGCTAGACGATGGGGACCTGACCTGTGAACTATACGGCCCGGCGCCCGGCCTCCCATAATCGGATGCCGGGCGCCGAACTGAAGCCCGACAGCGGCCCGGCGGGGGGATGCCGGACCGCTGTCGTTGTTACCGAGCCGACGGGGGGATGTCAGCTCAGGAACGACACATGCACGTGGTCGAAGTGGTTGGCGGTGTCGCCACCACGGTCGGCCATGTGCACCCACTTGCCGCGGGTGATGGTGTAGTTGCGCTGCCGCCAGATCACGTACTTCACCTTCATCGCCTGGTGGTTGTCGATGAAGTACTGGGCGATCCGGTCGCCGAGCGCCTTGTTGCTCTTGTAGGAGGGGATCATGATGTCGATCGCCCGCCCGTTCGGATGGTCGGCGGAGTAGGCACTGGAGGCCCGCCAGCCGTGGATCGTCTTGATCTCGGGGAAGAGTTGCCGGACGACCAGCACCGCTGCCTTGCCGTTGGCCTGCAGCTTGTCGAGGCTGGCAGTGCCGAGCGAGGCCGGCGGCGCGGTGGTGCTCAGGTACTGCGAGGCGACCCAGGCCAGCCCGCCGGAGAAGATCACCTGGGTGTAGCCGTTCAGGGTGGGTCCGGTGGGCTGTAGGACGGTGCTACGGGCCAGGGTGGCGAGCTTGATGGACTCGACATCGGCCTCCTTGCGGACGTTGACGTCGGAGGCGTTGATGTACAGCAGGCCGATCGCCGCCGGAAGGGTCACTGTCGGAGCCTGCGCGGCCGCGCTGAGGTAGCCGGTGAGAACCCAGGCCACGGTCCCGTTCACCACGATCTCGGAGTAGCTGCCGCTGTGCCGTCCAGTCAGTCCGACGAGGACGCCGCCGGCGATGTCGCCGGGCGATGCAGCAGCCTCGCTGGCCGCCTGCCGCAGCACCAGGGCGGTGCTGGTGACCACGTTGGCGATCGGATCGGGGGTCGGGCCGGAGGGTGGGGCGGGCGTGGTCGGCTGGGCGGGTGGAGGCACGGGCACGCTCGGCGCTGCCGGCGGGTTGGACGTCACACCGCCGACGTAGCGGGTGAACAGCCAGCGGATGGTGCCGTCCACCTTGACCTCGGTGAACTCGCCCGACTTGCGTCCGGTGACGGCGACCGCGGTGCCCTTCTTCAGGACGCGGACGATCTCGGAGTTCAGGCTGGCCCCGGTACGGAGGTTGACGTTGGCCGCGGTCTCGCGGGTGCTCGGCGCGGCGTTGGTGATCGGGGTCTTGGTCGACTTGGTCACCTTCACGTACTGGGCGTAGACGTAGGCGGTGGTGTTGTTGAAGCTGATCGGCTGCCAGCCGCTCTTGGCCTTGCCCTTGGCTTCGACGACGTCACCCTTCTTCAACAGGTGCAGCGATGCCTTGGAGGTGCTGGGACCGGTGCGGACGTAGACCTCCGCCTTCGCCGTGTAGAGCGTGACGGCCGCGCTGGCCATCACCGCGGTGGTGATGCCGACGCCGACCAGCAGCGTCGTGGTCACCAGCCAGGTGATCGCGATCCGTGCCTTGCTCATGCGCGGCTCTCCTTGGGGAAGTCGTCCGTTCGGGGGGTGAGGCTCAGGGAGAGGTCTTCCCCGTGACACTCGAATCACATGCGACCCACGTGTCACACCTGTCCCTGATGCCTCAGCGATCAGGACTGTAGAGAGCCGCGACCGCCCGCGTCATGGGGATCAGAGAGGTTGCTGAGGACCCTCTGTGAACTACATCCTTGTGATTCGATGCCTAGTCAGGCCGCTATCGTGAGGGTCATGGCGGTCAGCATGGAGCCGGCGGAGTTCGAGGAGCTGGTGCACCGGGCACTGGAGCAGATTCCCGCGCGCTTCCTCGATCTGATCGAGAACTGCATCGTGATCATCGAGGACGAACCCGACCCCGCAGACCCGGAACTGTTCGGCTACTACGACGGAATCCCCTTGTCAGAGCGTGGTTCCTGGTACGGAGAGGTGTTGCCGGACCGGATCGTGATCTTCCGCGGCCCGCTGTTGCGGTACTGCCTGGACGAGGCCGAGGTGGTCGAGGAAGTGCGGATCACGGTGTGGCACGAGGTGGCCCATTTCTTCGGGATCGACGACCACGAGCTCGATGATCTGGGTTACGCCTGAGCCGTCGCCGCGGGCCCGACCCCAACCCTGAAGTG
This sequence comes from Actinomycetes bacterium, assembly GCA_023393755.1. Taxonomy (GTDB): domain Bacteria; phylum Actinomycetota; class Actinomycetes; order Propionibacteriales; family Propionibacteriaceae; genus Propionicimonas. The sequence continues at coordinate 37,117 of JAEXCA010000022.1, forward strand.
ACCTTGAGCATTGGTTGAGACCTGACGGCCCAATCCTGAAGCGCTAGTTGAGACCTTCGAGCACCACCCAGCCGGTCCGCCGGTCGCTCACCCAGGCCTGGCAGGTGCCGAGCTGGCCGGACGGAAGGTAGCCCGCCTGCAGGTCGGCCACCGACACCGGCTGCGCGCCGGTCAGCGACGCCAGCGACCGCCGCCGGTCGTCCGGCAACAGCACCGGCAGGCAGGCGAAGGTGCCCTGCACCCAGTTGGCCCGCAGCGTGGTCAGCACCTCGGCGGCGACGGCCGGCGCCACCAGCACCAGGGGACGGCCGGCCTCGCGGACCCGCTTCACCGCGGGCAGCAGTTCCCGCATGGCGGTCACCTCGTCGTCGCAGACCACGATCGCCGGATCCTGCAGGAGGCACCAGCCGGTGGCGGCGTCGGTGACGTACTCCCGGCTCGGCCAGCCCGCCGGGAACTGCGGTGAGCCGTCGATCAGCTGCCGGAGCCTGGCGCGCTCGGCATCGTCGAGATCGGTGGCCGGCAGGTGAGCCGGACGGGTGGCGGCCTCCAGTTCGCTCAGGTAGTTGGGACGGACCTCGTCCGCCCTGAACCGCGGGATCTCCCGCTCCGGTGGCTGCCGCAGGGCCTCGGCCCGCCGGCGGTCGTCCGCCCGGTCGGAGTACCAGCCGTAGGCGACCACCGCCGTCCCGATCACCAGGACGGCGACGATGCCCCAGATGCCAGCCTCCACACCTCCAGTGTGCACGCCCCGGCCAGCGCTCGATACGATGCTGTGCCGTAGGGCCTATAGCTCAATTGGCAGAGCAGCGGACTTTTAATCCGCGGGTTCTGGGTTCGATTCCCAGTGGGCCCACAAGCGAATTTCACGCCTCTGACTAGGGCAAACACAGATCATCCCAAGACGCTCTGGTGGGCGGATGTGGATGCTCGTATGCTCTCTTAGTGCACGTAGAGTGCACGGATCTGGGCGATTTTGGAGGCCTCGATGGTCGACAGACGGGACTTCGGCACCATCCGCAGGCTGCCGTCGGGCAGGTATCAGGCTAGCTTCATCGGTCCCGACCTGGCACGGCACAACGCCCCGGTGACCTTCGAGAGCAAGGACCTGGCGGTCGTCTGGCTGTACAACGAGAAGAAGCGGATCGACCAGGCGACCGTCGATGACGAGCGCTGGAGCTCGCCGGGCGAGCGGGCCGAGGAGGCGAGGCTCGCGGCCGCGCCGAAGGAGCTCTTCGGTGACTACGCGACGCGCTGGATCGACGAGCGACGCAACTCGAAGGGCGAGCCGCTGCGGGCCCTGACGCAGAAGGACTACCGCCAGATTCTCGGCGCCTACCTGATGCCGACCTTCGGCAAGAAGCCGGTCGACCGGATCACTCGCGCTGACGTGCGGGCCTGGCACGCGAGCCTGAACAAGGCGACCCCGAGAGCCAGGACCAAGGCCTACGCCCTCCTGCGGGCGATCATGAACAGCGCTGTCGACGACGAGCTGATCGCGGCCTCCCCGGTTCACATCCGAGGTGCCGGAGCTGCGGCAGTCAGGCGCCCCGTGGAGCCGGCCACACCGGCAGAGATCCAGGTCATGGCCGACAACATGCCACCCCGGCTCAGCGCTGCGTTGATGATCGCCGCCTGGTGCGCCCTTCGCTACGGGGAGATCGCCGAGTTGCGGCGCAAGGACATCGACGTCGTCAATCATCAGATCAAGGTTCGCCGAGCGGTCACCTTCCCGCCCGGCGGGGCTGTCGTCGGGCCGCCGAAGTCGGCCGCCGGCGTCCGCGACGTCTCGATCCCCCCCCAAGTCTGGCCGATCATCGAGGAGCACCTCGAGAGCTACGTTCGGCCCGGGCCGAACTCGCTGCTGTTCCCCGGTGAGGGCCGAGGCCACATGTGGCACTCGGTGATGGGCACCCACTTCACTAAGGCCAGGGCCGCCGCCGGTCGTGACGATCTCAAGTGGCACGATCTTCGCCACACCGGAGCCACGCTAGCGGCCCAGGTCGGTGCGACGACGGCCGAGCTTCAAGCGCGACTCGGCCATTCGACATCTGTAGCGGCGCAGCTGTACCAACACGCCGCGAAGGACCGCGACCGACAGATCGCCGAGCGACTCTCGCAGATGGTTGCCGGGCGAGATTGACTGTCTCGCGCTCATGGCCGAGAGTGGGGTGGTGACTGCCGAGGGGAAGTGGTCAGACTTCGCGCGTGTGCGCTCCCCGGCGTGCCCTGCTGCCCCCGCTCGACATGAGGACTTCAGGATCGTCAGCGGGCCCGATTCTCGGAGGGAAGGCAGCAGCTCGGCGTCACGCCTGAAGTCTTGGCCGCCTTCGCCCGGCGGGGAACGTCCGCCATAATGCAGGTTGTGTCCGACGATCCGCGAGCCAAGACCCGTGGCGTTGGTTGGGGCGTGACCTTCGTTGTCGTCGGTTTCCTCATCACCATCGCGATCGCCTTCGTGCCGACCGATCAGGCATGGGGTGTCACCGTCAATGCGGTTCTGGTTGTTGTCGCAGGTTGCTTTCAGCTCGGCAGCGCAATGATCTTCAACCGCTCTGGACGGGCTGATCCCACGCTCGCTCGATCAGCTGTTCGTGACCTCCTACGACTTGCACAGACGGCGGCGCGAGGGCGCGACCTGGCGGAGAGGTCATTCGGAGACATGAAGAGGAGTCAATCTTCGCTTCGCGCGGACGTGGGCATGCTTAGTCGAGACCTCTCGTTCCTCGAGGAGGGCATCCTTTCCGCCGCTGACCATTGGGCCGAGTTCCATCCCGACGCATTCAAGATCACCGATGAAGCGAATAGCAGGGATGAATCAGAACAGCAAGCAATCGAGGGATCCGAGGAGAGCCGTGAGTCGCATTGAAGGGTTAGTCGCAACTGTTCTGAACGAGCGTGAGTTGGTCCTCAACGTTGGGAGCGAACACGGCGTGCAAGTCGGCATGCGCTTCGACATTCTTTACCCTGGTGGCATCCGGATCCCCGACCCAACGGACCCATCAAAGACGCTTGGATCGGTTGAATGGCCGAAGACGCAAGTGAAGATCGTCCAAGTTTACCCAAATTTGAGCGTGGGTCGTACTTTTAGGACGATTACGACCCCTGCCAAGGGGTTGAACCTGGGGGCGTTCTCTACGGGGCTGACTTATACGCCTGAGAAAACCACTGTTGAAACCCTTCGTACGGACGGCCCGTTCGCTGTCAGGGAGATCGACCCTGAGGATTCGCTGGTGAAAATAGGTGATCCGGCTGTCGAGTTGGTCGAACTGAAGGATCCCGACGAGAACGGCGGCAGCCAAGAGCAGTAGAACCCTCTCGGCCGTCGAACGTCGGACGACTCGCCCTCTCGTCGTAGACGAGCGCGGGCCACAGCACTGCCCTGCTGCCAAGCTCCACCTGCGCACGCCTGCGCATTCATGCTTGGGCCATCGCCAAGCAAGAAGCCGCGGTGGTTGGGGGGCTCGTGCTGGGCTTGAGTGCACGGGTGAGCCCGCGAGGGTCAGAAAGGGGGTCGCGCGGCGACGGTTGGTGGTTCACTTCCCTCCGCCGCAGTGGCAATCGAGCAGCCTCAGGAGATCGTCGTTGGTCAGTATGCGGGCACCTGGTCCTACACAGTCCGTTGACATCCACGCGACCCCATCGGGCAGTCCCGTCAACGCGACCAACTTCTTGGCCGGCGACGCTGACGTCTTGGCGGCCAAGAGAAGACGGGGACAATTGGAGCACCTCGGCGGTCGATTGAAGGTCGGGCTGTACCAGAACGACCGCGAGATTCACGAGGTCCGTTACAGGTAGCGCAAGGCTCCCGAGGTTCGCTACACCGTTGCGGCTATGGGAAGTGACCGACTAGATGGGCAAGCCGAACAAATCATCCAGCTTCGCCGCCTCGTGTTCCTGGGTGACCCGGCGACCCTTAGCCAGCGGGGTTCAGGAGCCCTTCTTGGGTAATACCCGGAAGATCCCAAGGAGTGATGTTTATGGGCGCGTCGGGTGCCATGCGGTCCGGCATGTACACGCGCACGCAGTCTCCTTCGCGCATGGTCATCGTGAGGATTGCTCCTGCGGCTTGGTTTGCTTTGAAGGCGCGCCGAATCTTTCTTGCCGAGGTGGGGAGGGCGGTCAAGAATGTAAGGTAGCTAAGCTCAGGCACAATGACTTCCTTGCCGAAGAGCGCGATTCGCGAATTGGGTGTCGTCCAGCCGAACCAGATGCCGTCCCGGTCGAGGAGCTTTAGGATGTCGCGCTCGCCATCGCCGTTGAGGGTCAGACTGATCGTGCCATGAGAGCCTGGGTCGGCGACTGCGTGCCCTTCGAACATGAGGCGGGCATTCCGTGCGCGCACTCGTTCGAGGGGGCTGTATGTCGCCGGCATTCGGAAACGGACGCCGCTGTACTTCTCGATGACCGCCAGGTCTTCGGCCAGGAGCGCGGGCTCTTGGTATCCATCAATGAAGTCTTTCGAGGCGATCGCCGCGAGGCTGCTCAGGAGCATGTCGCCGATTCCGGGAAGTACTATTCGAGTACGGCTCCTCTGGGCGGAGTCAAGGATGAACTGTGCTGCTTCCTGTGCTTCCCGCGGCGAGACACCTACCAGGCTTTGGACGGTCACACTTGCTTTCCCGGCGCGCACGGGCGGCTTGGGGCAACGAAGCATGGCCGAGATCAATCGGCCCACGCGCAGTTCGAGCGTGAAACCTTGATTGCCCGCTGCCACCCCCCTGATCTCTCCAAGGTAGCGCACCGGTTCCTCTCCCTCTGCGCCGACCAGCTCGATATCGCAGTCGTGCCATGAGTTGGGCGGGAGAGCAGGCAGGATCTCGAGACCTTCGAGCGCTCCCTCCGCTTGACTCACCAAGGGCGGCCCGCTTACGCGGAACTCTCGGATGGTGTTAGCAGGAAGGGAGACTTGGCCCGTGAAGCCGAACTTGACGCCGTCGAGAAAGGCAGCGCCCAGTTCGCTGCCAGACTCGAAGGACGTCCCTAGCGTGATCGTGATGGGCGACCTCGTTGCGGCATTTGGGTGCTTGGGCCTCAGTGTCCGTCGTGTCGTGTTGCCTTCGATAGCTACGTCGAATGTCCAGTCGGGGTCAGCGTCCGCCACGTCACTACGCAGCTCGGACAGGCGGGCTTGCACGTCGTCGCCGTTGCGAACCACCGGGTTCTTCAGGAATGCCGCTGCCTTCGCGTGAAGGTGTTCGACATCTGTGCCGAACCTGAAGTAGTTGGCGAGGTCCTCGTGCTTCGCGAGGCGGCCGTCCAGGATTGCGCGGTCCCACACCGCGACGCTCGGCCCGCCTGCCTGCTCGAGTGAGGAGATGAACTTACGCTCACTAGGTGAGAGTGTGGCGGGCACCACGAGGACCCATTCCTCGATGCGGTCACTGAGAGCGCTCGTGAAAGAACGCGTGATCTGCTTCCGACGGCTCGTCGCCCGACTGTTGAAACCATCAGAGAAGTACTTGTATTGGAAGACTAGGCGGCCGTCATCGACCAAGTAGTCGATCCCTTCGTCGCCGCCTCGCCCGTCCACCGCGTGTCCCCGGGCGCCAAACTCGCGATCGAGGATCGCGTCGACTACTCGATCGAAGGTTTCTCGGCCGATGTGCGCCCAGTCCAGCCCGTGCATTTCGCTTCCATCCGTCGGTCCTAGATCAGCATTATCTCTGCCGTGATCGACATGCGGTTGGGGAGGCTGGCGCCCGGATGTGGGGCGCTCGTGGTGCTCGACGCACGGACGAGTCGTGGGCAGAGGCTCGCATACCGCTGGAACCAACACCGCACCAAGAAGCATATAGTCGGCGTCCGAGCGACAGCATCGCCGCGAAGGGTGTCCCGAAGGCACGCTGCGAGGCCGTGAGCGGCCGAATGCTGCTCCTGCCGGACCCGTCCGCACATGCCGCACCCGGCGCGGTCGTTCAAGCCGAGCGTGAATGCTCGACATCCGCTACGACGAACCGAGTCGGTCCTGGATGCGGTCGATGATCTTCGGGATGTCCTGCGCAAGTGTCTGGCGAACGATGGCGGCGTCGACGAGTAGGTAGCCGTGGGCGATCCGGTTACGCATGCCCCACATGAGGGGCCAGTCGGCGCCGAACAGGAGGTCGCGCACGTTCATTTCGAGGGTGGCGAGGGCTTCGATGCCGGCAGACAAGCGCATGCAGATGGCATCGATCACGAGTTGGTCGTCGAGGTTGTGTTGGGCGTAGGCCAGCACGATCTCGAAGTGGGCGAGCGCGTCGCGCAGGATCTCGTCGGGCTGCCGGCTCACAGCGCGACCGCCTCGGTCAAGGCGCGGTCGCGGAACTCCGGACGCAGGACGCTGTCGGGTACCAGGTCGAC
>JAEXCA010000050.1 GCA_023393755.1 Actinomycetes bacterium
AGCTCCGCCCGGGAGCCGCGGGCGACCAGCCCCTGCACGGCGGCCTCGGCGGCCGTCCGGCTGCACCCCGGATCGTGCACCCCGCGTTGACCGGTCGGGCCGTCCGCCTGCCAGGTGTCGCCGGCCACGGCGATCAGCCGCCGCGACGCGGCCGCCGGCAGGAAGGCGTCACAGCGCCGCAACACCGCCCAGGCGTACTCGTCGTGGCTGGTGTAGGTCACGAACCAGGCGTCGGCGGCCGGGAACCGGGACCAGATCCGGGTGAGCACCCGCTCCACTCCCTGCGACCGGGTGGCGTCGGCCAGGTCGAGCCTGGCCGTCAGCACGAGCACCCCGCGCTCCAGCACGAGCACCACCAGCGACTCCTCGGGGTGGAAGCCGAGCAGATGCGGGATCAGCCCGAGGACGTCATTGCAGTTCTGCAGCCGCACCCGCGGCCGTGCATCGTTCACCGTCATGCCCGGGCAGCATGGCGACCGGCCACCGCACTGTGCCACTTGTCCACAGGTGGTGGCATCCCGGTTCGCGGCCGCTCACGGTATCCACACCGGGTAGCCTGGTGCCGATGACCCAGCCGCCCTACCAACCGCATCAGCCGTTCGATCCGACCCGCCCGCTGGGCCCGCAACGGCCGGAAGCCACCCGCATCGAGCAGTTCAGCCCGCCCCGCTCGCCGCTGCCGTGGCTGATCATGCTGGGTGCGATCGCGATCGCGGCGTTGATCCTGGTCACCGCCACGCTCTCCAGCCGCCCACCGGCGCCGTCCCCCACCCCGAGGCCGGCGGCCACCTCGGCCACCCCGAGGCCGAGCGGCCAGCCCTTCGTCACCCCCGACGGCAGCGTCGAGGGTCGCTGGGAGGTGGTGGAGTCCCGCTGGAACGACGAGGGTGTCGAGATCAACCTGCGGCTGGTGGTGGAGAAGGGCACCCTGTGGTACTCGTTCATGGCGTTCAGCAACGACGCCGTCGAGGTGCTGGAGCCGGGCCCGGCGATGTCCTCCCCCGCGCTGGGCTGGGAGCCGATCGACGCCGGTCAGGAGCGCACCGGCTGGATCTTCTTCCCCACCTACCGGGCCGATCTCACCGTCCTGCTGGCCACCGACGCCGGGCGCCAGATCTCGGCCCTGCTCGTCCCCGCCTGAGGCCGGCGTGACGACAGGACTGCGGGTGGGCATCCTCAGCGATGACTTCTATCCCCATTCCGGCGGCGTCTCGCGCTCCATCCAGCAGCAGATCGACAACCTGGTGGCCCTCGGCCACCAGGTGACCCTGTTCGCGCCGCAGTGGGACTTCGAGCCACCGGCCAACTGCCAATGGGAGGCCCTGCCGCAATGGCGGCTGCCGGGCACGCCGAGCTACCTGTGCTCGCTGGCCGCGACGCCGGCGATCGCCCGCCGGATCGCCGCCGACCACCAGCTGGACGTCGTCCACTCCCAGAACGAACGGGGCTCGCTGTACCTGGGCGCCCTGGTCGCCGGGGCGGCCGGCATCCCGCAGGTGCACACCTTCCACTCCAACTACGTCGGCACCCACCGGACCAACGCCGGCAGTTCGGGCTTCAACTCGCTGACCTACCTGCCACTCGCCCCGCGGCTGCTCTCCCTGGCCGGCGGACGCCCGGACGTCCCCACCCGCCGGCCGGGCTCGGTCGCGGCCGGGGAGGACTCGGTGCACGCCCGCCGGGACTGGCGCAATCTCGCCCGGATCGCCGCCGGGGTGGACGCCTTCACCTCGCCGGCCGGGTTCATGATCGAGTGCATCCTCGACGCCGCGCCGCAACTGGCCGGACGGGGCCACGTGGTGCCCAGCGGGATCGATCCGCTGTTCGCCGCCGCCCGGCGCCGCCGCGACCCGGCCGACCCGACGGTCCGGATCGTCACCTGCAGCCGGCTCGGCTCGGAGAAACGGGTGGACGCCCTGGTGCGCGCCTTCCTCGAGCTGGACCGGGCCGACACCGAACTGGTGATCGTCGGCACCGGGCCGGCCGAGCCGGCGCTGCGCCGGCTGCTCCAGCCCGGCTCGGCCGGCCGGGTCCACTTCCGCGGCCGGCTGGACGCGGCGGAGGTCGCCGCGGAGATGGCCGACGCCGACATCTACGTGCTGGCCTCCCACCACTTCGACACCCAGGGCATGGTGCTGGCCGAAGCGGCGGCGGCGGGTGCCCCCATCCTCTACTGCGACGAGCGGCTCCAGATCGGGGTCAGCGAGCAGAACGCCCTGCTCACCGGCCCCGCCCCGTCCCAGCTCGCCGCCGGCCTGGCCGCCGTGGCCGACGACCCGGACCGCCGTCGGCGGATGGCGCGGGCGTCCCGGGAACTCGGCGGCCGGCTCACCGGCGAGACCATGGCGCAGGCCTACCTGGCGATCTACCGCGGGGCGATCGAGCGGGTCAGTGGTCGGTCATCGACTCCGGATGGTGTTTCGACAGCACCACGACGCCGCCGATCGCGATAGCACCGGCGACCAGCATCCCGATCGCGTCGGGCAGGCCGACCAGGGCGCCCTCGCCGAGCACGACCAGCCCGAAGGTGACCGCGACGATCGGGTCGGTGGTGGTCATCGAGCCCACCACGATCTCGGCGGGACCGTTGGCGTAGGCCTGCTGGATCATGAAGCCGCCGCCCAGGTAGCAGACCGCCAGGAACCCCGCCACCGCCCAGAACAGCGGGGTCTCCCAGAAGTTCGGCCCCCCGACCAGATGGCTGGCCACCTTGACCAGGGCGGAGGAGAGTCCGTAGAAGAAGGAACCGCCCGAGGCCCACAGCAGGCAGCGCAACGAATGCTTGCCGATCAGCCCGCCGACGCCGAGCGCCGCGCCGATCACCAGCATGATGGCGGAGCCGACCACGATGCCGACCGGCGGCAGGTGGGTCTCCGACACCGCCGTCCGGGTGGAGACCAGGGTGAAGCCGACGATCCCGACCACGGTCACCGCCACCGCGATCCAGACCGCCCTGGGCGGCCGGAAGTGGTGGATCCGCGCCGCCAGCAGCACCGCCCACGGCACCGCCAGGATGCCGACCGGCTGCACCACGGTGACCGGCGCCATCATCAGCGCCACGATGTGACCGGTGGCACCCACCGCGGCTGTTGCCAGGCCGAGCAGCCAGCGCGGGTTCTTCAGCAGACCCAGCACCTGCCGGACGCCCATGTGGCGTTCCTTGGTACTGGTGTCCACCTGGCGGCCGACCGCCAGGTGCTGGATGGTCGCCGAGGTCGCGAACAGCATCGACGAGATGACCATGATCACCAGCGCCAGGGGGATGTTCTGCGGCAGCAGGGGCGACCCCGGTATGGCGAGGGGGATCAGCACGGGGTCAGCCTAGCGGCCCCGCGGCCACTCGCCCGGCACCGGACGATCGGCGCCGTCACCACCCGCCGCCACCACCGCCGCCGAAGCCTCCGCCACCGCTGAACCCCGACCCCCCGGAGGACGCGGCGGTGGCGTGCTGCAGCGACGAGGTCATCTGGCTGCTCAGCCGGTCCATCGAGGAGACGAAGTCCGAGCCGAGCATGGTGCCGTGGCCGTAGCCGACGTACCAGCCGGTGGCGGTCGGCGTGTAGCGTCCCTGGGCCTCCAGCTCGGCGAACACCTTCGTCCAGCGCTCGGCCACCCCGAAGATCACCGCGTAGGGCAGGTAGCGGCTGAACACGTCGATCCCCTCCTCGAAGCGGATCTGGTCGGCCTCGGCGGTGCTCAGGTACAGCTCGAAACCCTTGGTCTGGGCCAGCACTGCCGAACCGTCGGCGGTGCGGGCGCCGAACCGGTTGCTGGCGATCAGCACGCCGATGCCGGTCAGCACCCCGGCCAGCCCGATCAGGCCGAAGCCGACGAAACCCAGCCCGATGCCGAGCACCGCGCCGGCCACGACGAGTCCGATGCCGCCCATCACCGCCAGGACCCGCACCGTGCTGGGGTTGCGGGTGAACCAGTGCAGTTCCTTGGTGACCCGGTCGTACAGCCGGCTACGGGTTCCGGTCAGCAGATCGGCGTAGGAGGAGTCCTTCAGATCGTCGGTCTCCACCACCGACCCCTTGCCGAACAGCCCGTCGAACAGGTGCCGCTCGTAGCCGACCAGGCCGTTGGCCGTGGACAGCTTGGTGAAGGTCCAGTCCTTCCTGCCGGTCTGCTCGATCTTCAGGTAGCCGCGCACCGCGAGATCCATCATGGTGGCGGTGATGTCGGTGTTGTCGGCGGTGTGGTCGGTCAGCACCCCGAGTTCGCCGGGGCGGGCGTTGGCCGGCGGGTGGAACTGAACCGCGACCGGAGCCCTGGCCGTCCCCTCCCCGATCGACACCTGCTGGCCGGCGGCGGGCGTCATCCCTGGCGTGAGCCCCAGGTACACCTGGTCACGCGCACCGCGGCGGGTGCGCCGGAACAGCCAGCCCAGGCCGAGGGCGGTGAGCACCGCGGTCAGGCCGCCGGTGACCGGCGTCACCGGGAACATGTTGCCGATGTGGAAGCGGGTGGTGAACCGCGGCTCGGCGCTGGTGAAGGTGCCGGCGGGGAAGCCGGCGACGATCTGCACCGGGTCGCCCTCGCCGAGCCCGGACGCGGTGAAGCCGGCGGTGTGCCCGTCCTGCTCGGCCGGGCACGGCTCGCGGAACCAGTCGCCGGTGAAGCAGGCCACCCGCTGCACCGCGGCCGGGCCGGTCACCGAGGCGGTCACCTGGTCGATCGGCACCTCCCAGCCGGTGCCGACCACGTTCCAGTTGAACTCGTCCAGACCGGACTGGGCCTGGTTGGTGGCGATCAGGCCGCGGATGGCGTAGTTGATCCGGTACCGCTGGACGCCGGTGAAGGTGCGGCCCTCGCTGCCGATCCGGATCAGCAGGTTGCCGGATTCCTCCCGCGTCTCGACGGTGTCGTCGGCACCGCTGGGGCTGCTGACCTCACCGACCGTCACGTCGAGCATCCGCCAGTGGTCGGGGTCGCCGTCGATCTCCTGCCGTAGCGGCAAGGTCACATAGGGCCCGTGACCGGGATCGCCGCCGAAGTCGAAGGCGAGATCCAGCTGGACGTGGGTGACACCGCCCTCGGCGTCCACGGTCGCCACCACGTCGTAGCTGCGAATTCGCCAGGACGAATGGTCGTCGTCCGCCGCCGCGGGGGTGGCGGGCAACAGAAGGAGGGCGGCCACCGCCGCCACCAGCCAGGAAAGGATGCGTCGCACGCAACCAGGCTAGCCCGGCCCGGCCCGTGCGGAAGCGGGGAGAACTCCCTATCCTTCACGGCATGGACGATGACCGGGCGAACGGACGGCAGGTGTCGGCGGAGCTGCTGGCCGTCGTGGTGGCCCTGGTCGACGGCGTGCCCTGCGTGCTGGCCCTGGGCGAACCGGCCCGGCTGCCGGCCGGCCCGCTGATGCCTGGGCACCATTCCCTGCAGGCTGCCACCCGCGCCTGGGTGGAGCAGCAGACCGGGCGTGAGCTGGGCTACCTGGAGCAGCTCTACACCTTCGTCGATCTCGACCACGAGCCCGGCCACGGGCATCGGCTGTCGGTGTCCTACCTCGGACTGACCACGCCGGCCGCCGATCCCGGGATCGGTGACTGGCGGCGGATCTACGATCTGCTGCCCTGGGAGGATCTCCGGCCCGGCGGCGGGCTGCCGGCACCGATCGTGACCGCGCTGACCGCCTGGGCCGAGCGGGAGCCGGCGTCGGCCGAGGCCCGTCGCCAGCGCTGCGCGAGCACCTTCGGGCTGGACGGCGCCGGCTGGCAGCCCGACCTGGTGCTGCAGCGCTACGAGCTGATGTACGAGGTGGGCCTGGTGCCGGAGTCCCCGGCCGCCGGGCGGCTGCCCGAGCCGGAACTGGCGCCGGGCCGCCGGATGCTCGGCGACCACCGCCGGGTGCTGGCCACCGGGCTGGCCCGGTTGCGGTCGAAGCTCCAGTACCGTCCGGTGGTCTTCGAACTGCTGCCTCCGGAGTTCACCCTGCGCCAGCTGCAGGACTGCGTGGAGGCGCTGGCCGGCACCGGCGTCCACACCCAGAACTTCCGCCGCCTGGTGGAACAGCAGCAACTGGTCGAGGAGACCGGCGGGGTGGACGCCTCCACCGGCGGCCGGCCCGCCCGGCTCTACCGGTTCCGCCAGGAGGTCCGCCAGCAACGCGACATCGCCGGCACGAAGCTGGCCCTCCCCCGCATCCGCTGACCGTCGACCATCGCGGGCTGCCCAGCGGATGCGCCGATCAAGGGCCTTCGACATGCTCAGGGAACGTTGGCTGAGCCTGTCGAAGCCGCTGTGAGCGGCGCGGGTTCCGAACCGCCACGCCGACGACCGACCACCGGGACGATTTGCCGTTTGGTTTTGCTCAGGTGTAGCATTTCTTTTGCTCAGAGTTAGCAAAAGGGGAATCCGATGACTGCCACCCTCACCGCGCAGGAGCTCTACCCGAAGGTCAGCCACGTGGTGCCCGCCGTCGAGTGGGCCACCATGGCCGACGACGTCGAGGCGATCATGGCGCTCAAGGCCCAGCGCAACGCCGTGATCCTGGCGCACAACTACATGACCCCCGAGATCTTCCACGGCGTCTCCGACATCGTCGGGGACTCGCTCGCCCTGGCCCGCGAGGCGATGACCGTCGAGGCGGACGTGATCGTGCTGGCCGGCGTCCACTTCATGGCCGAGACCGCCAAGCTGCTCAACCCGTCGAAGACGGTGCTGATCCCCGATCTGCGGTCCGGCTGCTCGCTGGCCGAGTCGATCACCGCCGAGGACGTCCGCGAACTGCGGCGGCAGCACCCCGGCGTGCCGGTGGTCACCTACGTGAACACCTCGGTGGCGGTGAAGGCCGAATCCGACATCTGCTGCACCTCGGGCAATGCGGTGAAGGTGATCGAGAGCCTCGGGGTGCCGCGGGTGATCATGATCCCCGACCAGTACCTGGCCGCCAACATCGCCCGGCAGACCGGGGTCGAGGTGATCACCCACCCGGGTGCCTGCGAGGTGCACGAGCGGTTCACCCCGGACGACATCCACCAGATCCGCGCCGACTACCCCGGCGTCACCGTGCTGGCCCACCCGGAGTGCCCGCCGCCGGTGGTGGACGCCGCCGACTACGCCGGCTCGACCGCGCAGATGGTGGACTACGTCGGACGGAAACTGCCGCTGCGGGTGGCGCTGATCACGGAGTGCTCGATGAGCGACAACGTCGCCCAGCAGTTCCCCGGCACCGAGTTCGTCCGTCCCTGCAACCTGTGCCCGCACATGAAGCGCAACACGCTGGGCACCATCCGGCGGGCGCTGGAGACCATGACCAACGAGGTCACCATCGACCCGGACGTGGCCGAGCGGGCCCGCGCCGCGGTCGACCGCATGCTGGCGGTGAGGTGATGCCGGCCACCCGCCGGATCGACGCCGGTTGCCCGGTGATCGTCGGGGCCGGCCTGGCCGGGCTCACCGCCGCGATCGAACTCTCGCCGTCGCCCTGCGTCGTGCTGAGTGCGGGTGCGGTCAGCACCGGAACCTCCACCGGCTGGGCACAGGGCGGTGTCGCCGCCGCGGTCGGCCCGGACGACGATCCCGCCCAGCACACCGCGGACACCCTGGCCGCCGGTGCGGGGTTGTGCGACCCGGAGGTCACGGCGTCCATCACCGGGGACGGCCCGGACGCGATCGCCTGGCTGGCCGGGCAGGGAGCACGGTTCGACCACGACGCGGACGGCACGCTGCGGCTCGGCCTGGAGGGCGCCCACAGCCGCCGCCGGATCGTCCATGCCCTGGGCGACGGCACCGGCGCCGAACTGTTGCGCACGGTCGTGGAACGCGCGCTGCAGCTGCCGTCGGTGGCGATCTGGGAGTACTCCCCCGCGGTCGACCTGCTGGTCGAGGCGGGCCGGATCGCCGGCGTGCGGGTGAGCACCCCGACCGGACCGGTCGACCTGCTGACCAACACCGTGGTGCTGGCCACCGGCGGGATCGGCGGACTGTTCCAGCACACCACCAATCCGCTCGGCTCGCGTGGCCAGGGCCTCGGGCTGGCCTACCGCGCCGGCGCCGTGCTGCGCGACCTGGAGATGGTGCAGTTCCACCCCACCGCGCTGGACGTCGCCACCGACCCGATGCCGCTGGTCAGCGAGGCGGTCCGCGGCGAGGGAGCCTTCCTGGTCAACGAGCGCGGCGAGTGGGTGCTGGCCAACCCGCTGTCGGCCCGCGATGTGGTCTCCCGCGCGGAATGGGCGCAGCTGCAGGCCGGCCACCTGGTCTTCCTGGACGCCCGGGAGCACCCCGGCGAGCGGTTCGCCGAGCTGTTCCCCTCGATCCACCAGATCGCGGTCAACGCCGGTCTGGATCCGGCCCGCGACCTGCTGCCGGTCCGTCCCGCCGCGCACTACCACATGGGTGGCGTGGCGGTGGACACCGACGGCCAGAGCACCGTCCCGGGCCTCTACGCGGCCGGCGAGGTCGCCTCGACCGGCCTGCACGGCGCCAACCGGTTGGCCAGCAACTCGCTGCTGGAGGCCGTGGTCTGCGGACGGCGGATCGGACGCCGGCTGCGCACCGACAGCACCCGTCGGCCGGTGCGGGCCGCGCACTCGAGCTGGGCGGGCGGCCGTCCGTTCTCGCCCGACCCGGCGCTGGCGGAGGTCAGGCGGATCACCACCGCCGCGGCGGGCGTGCTGCGCACCGGCGAGGGCCTGCGGGCCGCGCTGGACGACCTCGCGCCCCACCGCGACACCGAGGCCGGCCTGGTGGCCTGGCTGCTGGTCTGGTCGGCGCTGCAGCGCACCGAATCGCGCGGCGGCCACACCCGGCTCGACCATCCCGACACCGAGGCCATCGCCGCTCACACCACCGTTGGCGGCCTGACCAGCGGAACGGAGACCGCGGCATGAGAGAACTCCCCCGCCTGCTGATCGAACCCCTGGTCCGCGCTGCACTGGTTGAGGATCTGGGACGCGCCGGCGACCTCACCACCGACGCCATCATCCCCGCTGAGGCCACCGCCGAGGTGGCGATCGTCTCCCGCGAGCCCGGGGTGATCGCCGGCCTGGCCTGCGCCGAGCTGGCCTGGCGGTTCGTCGATCCCCGGATCGCCGTCACTATCGAGACCCCGGACGGCTCCCGGGTCGAGCCCGGGACGACCGTCGCCCGGGTTACCGGTCCCACCCGGGGGCTGCTGACCGGCGAGCGGGTGGCGCTGAACTTCCTCGGCCACCTCAGCGGGGTGGCCACCGGCACCGCCACCATCGCCGGCGCGATCGCCCACACCCGCGCCAGGGTCACCGACACCCGCAAGACCATCCCCGGCCTGCGCGCGCTGCAGAAGTACGCGGTGGTGGCCGGCGGTGGCGCCAACCACCGGTTCGGGCTGGACGACGCGGTGCTGATCAAGGACAACCACATTGCCGCGGCCGGCGGGATCCGCCCCGCGGTCGAAAGGGCGCGGGCGAACGTCGGCCATCTGGTGAAGATCGAGGTCGAGGTGGACACCCTCGACCAGCTCGCCGAGCTGCTGGAGACCGGCGCGGACGCCGTCCTACTGGACAACATGGACCCGGACGTCCTCGCCGAAGCGGTCGCGAT
The DNA here is from genome assembly GCA_023393755.1 of Actinomycetes bacterium. Taxonomy (GTDB): domain Bacteria; phylum Actinomycetota; class Actinomycetes; order Propionibacteriales; family Propionibacteriaceae; genus Propionicimonas. The sequence continues at coordinate 9,532 of JAEXCA010000050.1, forward strand.
GGTCGACGGCCGGATGATCACCGAGGCTTCCGGCCGGATCACCCCGGCCACCGCCGTCCCGATCGCCGAGGCCGGCGTCGACCTGATCTCGGTCGGCTGGCTGACCCACTCCGCCCGCGTGCTGGACGTCGGACTGGACTACCTCAGCTGACCCCCACCCGCCCCTCCGCCTCAGGCGGGCGGGTCTTCGCGACCGCCCGCGCCAGGGCGTCATCGAGCTGCGCGGGCGGCTGCTCCACCACGAAGCCGGCCTCGGGCGTCCAGGGCGCGTTCACCGGGAAGAGCTCGATCCGGCCGTCCATGCCCTGGTGCACGCCATCGACAGTCATCGGGAGACCTCCTTCGTAGGACACCTCCATCGTGCGCCCTCAGCGCCGGTCGGGCAACTACCAACTCAGTTCGCAGCCCGAGGCGTCGGTCTCCACCTGCAGGGTGGCGTGGTCGATGCCGAAGCGTTCCAGCAGCACATGCCGCAGCGCGGCCAGCACCTGGCCGGGATCGGTGCCGGGAACGGCCACGATGTGTGCGGTGGCCACGTTCATCCCCGAGGTCAGCGTCCACAGGTGCAGGTCGTGGACGTCGGCCACCCCCGGCGCGCCAGCCAGGCAGGCTGTCACCTCGGCCGGGTCGATCCCGGCAGGCGCCTGCTGCCCCAGCACGGCCAGCACTTCGCGTCCCAGCAGCACCGCCCGCACCGCGACGTAGCCACCGATCGCCAGGGCGATCACGGTGTCCCACAGTGGATTGCCGGTCCAGCCGATCAGCAGCGCGGCGGCGATCACGCCGACCGAGCCCAGGCTGTCGGCCAGCACCTCGAGGTAGGCGCCCTTCACATTGAGGCTCTCCCGGGCGCCGCCGCGCAGCAGCCACAGCGAGACCAGGTTGATCGCCAGCCCGAGCACGCCCACCACCAGCATCGGCCCGGTGGCGATCTCGGCACCGGCACCGATCCGTCCGATCGCCTCGACCACCACGTAGACCGCCACTCCCAGCATGAGCAGCACGGTGAAGCCCGAGGCGAACACCTCGGCGCGGTAGGAGCCGTAGGTGCGCCGTCCGGAGGTGTCGGGACGGGCGGCCAGCTGGGTTGCCGCCAGCGCGGTGCCGAGCGCCACCACGTCGGTGGCCATGTGACCGGCATCGGAGAGCAGGGCCAGCGAGCCGCTCAGCCAGGCCGCCACCACCTCGACCACCAGGAACACCAGGGTCAGCCCGAAGGCCGCCAGCAACCGCCAGCGGTGCCGCGCCCCGGCATGTCCGGGAACGTGGCTGTGGCCGTGACCATGCCCGGTCACGACACCAACCCCTGATCCCTGGCGCAGTCGCCTGGCGTGCACCCGATCGCTGCCAGCAACCGGTCCCCGACCGCCAGCAGTTCGGCGATCAGCGCCGGCTGCGCCAACGCGTACAGGGTGGCGCGGCCCTGGCTGCGGGCGGTCAGCAGGCCCTGCTCCCGCAGCCAGGCGACGTGCTGCGAGACGGTGGACTGAGCCAGGCCCAGGTGGGCCACCAGATCGGCAACCCGATGCTCGCCCAGCCTCAGATGGCAGACGATCGCCAGGCGGGACGGATCGGCCAGGGCGCGAAACAGGCCGGCCGCCAGCTGGTCGTGATGACAACCGGAAGGTTCGGCGTTCACCGATATCATCGTCATACGCCGATGATAGCCCGTCTCGGGGGTCAGTGGCTCTCGCCGGTACGACCGGGGACCGGACGAACCCGGACGGCAGCCAGATCCGGGTCGGTCAGGTCCAGGTCTCCGCAGTCCACCACGACGCCGGGCACCAACTGGCGCTCCCGCAGCCGTCCCAGCACCGCGGGGTCGGCGTCGGACACCCGGGCGACCAGGTGCCGCCCGGGACCGGCCTGGGGCAGCGGCACCGCGGTCTCGGCGGACGGCAGGCTGCCGTCCGGCCCGGGGATCGGATCGCCGTGCGGGTCGAACCGCGGGTGCTCCAGCAGCCGGTCGATCCGGCTCAGGAAGTCGTCGGAGATCGCGTGCTCGAGCCGCTCGGCCTCGTCGTGCACCTCGTCCCAGCCGTAGCCGAGCACCTCGGCCAGGAAGCACTCGATCAGCCGGTGCCGTCGAACCATGGCCATCGCCAGCCGCACCCCGCGCTCGGTGAGGACGACCGGACGGTACGGCTCGTAGCTCACCAGCCCCTGCGTCGCCAGCCGGCGCACCGTGTCGGAGACGTTCGCCTGGGTGGTGCCGAACCGGGTGGCCAGGCCCTTGGTGGTGATCGGCGGCTCGCCCCATTCGGTGGCTGCCCAGATCACCTTCAGGTAGTCCTGCGCGACCGGCGTGAGGGCGTCGACCTCGTCCATCACCCCACCCCCGTCAGTTGCAGTCCGATCAGGGCAAGGTTCAGCGCCACGATCAGGCCGACCACCACCCAGGCGACCACCTGCAGCAACCGGGGATTGGCATGGCTGCCCATGATCCCCCGATCGCTGGTGAGCTTCACCAGCGGGGCGACGGCGAACGGGATGCCGATGCTCAGCAGCACCTGGCTGAGCACCAGCGACCAGGTGGGATCCGCCCCCAGGCCGAGGATCACCAGGGCCGGAACGAGCGTGATCAGCCGGCGCACCAGCAGCGGGATCCGGACGTGGAGCAGCCCCGCCATGATGGTGGCACCGGCGTAGCAGCCGACCGAGGTGGAGGCCAATCCCGAGGCCAGCAGGCCGACCCCGAAGAGCACGCCGACCACCGGGCCGAGCGAGGCGGTGATGGCGGCGTGGGCACCCTCGATCGAATCCGTGCCGGCGACCCCCGGCAGGCTGGCCGCCGCCAGCAGCAGCATCCCGATGTTCACCGCACCGGCCACCAGCATGGACGCCACCACCTCCCACCGGGTGGCCCGCAGCACCCGGGAGAGATCCGCGCCACTCGGCGCACCGTGCCGGTCCCGGGCCAGCGCCGAATGGACGTAGATCGCGTGCGGCATCACCGTGGCGCCCAGCATGCCGGCCGCGAGCAACACCGACCCGCTGCCCTCGAAGCGGGGCACCAGGCCGGCGGCGGCCGCCGGCCAGGACACGTCGCTGACGAACAACCCGGCCATGAAGCCGCTCGTGATCACCAGCAGCAACCCGATCACGACGAACTCGAACGGACGCTGGCCGCGGCGGTTCTGGATCACCAGCAGCAGCATCGACACCCCGCCGACGATCACCCCGCCCCAGACCAGCGGCAGCCCGAACAGGATCTGCAGCGCGATCGCGCCACCGAGCACCTCGGCCAGGTCGGTGGCGGCGGCCACCACCTCGGCCTGCGCCCAGTAGGCCAGCCGGGGACCGCGCCGCAACCGTCCGCCCAGGAGTTCGGGCAGGCTGCGTCCGGTGACCAGACCGGCCTTGGCCGACAGGTACTGCACCAGGACGGCTGCCGCATTGGCCGCGACCAGCACCCACACCAGCAGGTAGCCGTACCGCGCGCCCGCGGTCAGGTTGGCGGCGACGTTGCCCGGATCGACATAGGCGATCGCGGCAACGAAGGCGGGACCCCACAGCCAGGGCAGCCGACGCTGGTGCAACGACACCGGCTGGGCGGTCGGCGGCGGCGACACCCTGGATTCCATAGAGTTAAGCTACCTGAACTTTCGGGCCTTCGCTGGGAATCCTGGAGCTCGGCTCCCCGCCCGCGCGGAGGGGCGAGGTACAGCGTCGCGCAGTCCGGTGCCCACACCCTCGGCTCCCCGCCCGCGAAGGGGCGTCGCTCGGCCAGCTGTCCACTCGCCGACACGGAGGAAACACCGGTCGATCGTCAAGGCATCGGGGTGTGAGTATTGCGCGGTGGGGCGAGACATTTGGAGTTCTCCCCGTGTAAGTCGTTACCGTAAGCCAGTGACCGAATACTCCTTGCTCGATACCGAGCTGCCCGACGGACCCGCCCGCGCCGACGAGTCGCCCACCACCGGCGCGCACCAGCTCGGCCCGGTCTTCCAGCCGACCCACCCGCTCGCGCTGGCACCGGTCACGGCGCCGGCCCACTCGGTGGACGGCTTCGTCCGCCAGTTCCTGCGCGAACTGAACACCGGCCAGGGCGTGGCGCTGTCGCAGTCCAGCGTCAACGACCAGTACCTGGCCCTGGCCCGGACGGTGCGCGCCTACCTGATGGCCCGCTGGCTGGAGACCACCCGCAAGATGCGGCAGAGCGAGGCCAAGGTGGTCGGCTACCTGAGCGCCGAGTACCTGCTCGGCCGGCAACTCGACAACGCCCTGCTGGCCACCGACCTGGAGGAGATCGCCGCCGAGGCGATGGCGGCCTGCGGCATCGACCTGGAAACGCTGCGCGCGCAGGAGCTGGAACCAGGGCTGGGCAACGGCGGCCTGGGCCGGCTGGCCGCCTGCTTCATCGACTCGTTGGCCACCATGAGCGTGCCGTGCATCGGCTACGGCATCCGCTACGAGTACGGCATCTTCCGGCAGACCTTCGTCGACGGCCGCCAGGTCGAGCAGCCCGACACCTGGCTGGCGCTGGGCAGCCCGTGGGAGTTCCCGCACCCGGAGTCGGCCGTCCAGGTGGATTTCGGCGGTCACACCGAGCGCTACACCGACACCGACGGCGTCGAGCGCACCCGCTGGGTGCCGTCCTGGAACGTCCTGGGCATCCCGTACGTCTACACCGTCCCCGGCTACCTGAACGGACGGGTGAACACGCTGCGGCTGTGGAGCGCCCAGGCGACCAAGGCCTTCGACCTGTCGATCTTCAACGCCGGCGACTACGCCGAAGCCGTCCGCGCCCAGACCTTCGCCGAGAACATCACCAAGGTGCTGTACCCGGAGGATTCCACCCCGCAGGGCAAGGAGCTGCGGCTGCAGCAGCAGTACTTCTTCGTCGCCTGCTCGATCCGGGACTTCATCGACCGCTACCTCGGCCCGGACGTCGACCTGCGCACCCTGCCGGACCGGATCATCTTCCAGCTCAACGACACCCACCCGGTGATCGGCGTCCCCGAGCTGATGCGCATCCTGGTCGACGAGCGCAGGTTCGAGTGGGACGAAGCCTGGGAGATCACCAGGAAGTGCTTCGCCTACACCTGCCACACCCTGCTGCCCGAAGCGCTGGAGGTCTGGCCGGTCGACCTGCTGGGCCGGTTGCTGCCCCGCCACCTGGAGATCATCTACCGGATCAACGACGAGTTCCTCGCCGAGGTCCGCGCCGCCTTCCCCGACGACGAGCTGCGGGCCCGGCGGATGTCGATCGTCGCCGACTACCCCGAGCGCGCCGTCCGGATGGCCTACCTGGCCACCGTGGCCGGCAGCAGGGTGAACGGCGTCGCCGCGCTGCACTCCCAGCTGCTGCGCGACAAGGTGCTACCCGACTTCTCCGAGTACTGGCCGGAGAAGTTCACCAACGTGACCAACGGCGTCACCCCGCGGCGGTTCGTCCGGCTGGCCAACCCGGGCCTCTCCCAGCTGATCACCGACGCCATCGGGGTGGGCTGGCTGACCGACCTGGAGCGGCTGATCGAGCTCGAGCGGTACGCCGAGGATCCGGAGTTCCGGGAGTCCTTCGCCAAGGTGAAGGACCAGAACAAGACCCGGCTCTACGACCTGCTGCGCGCCCGCGACGGCATCGAACTGCCCGAGCACCACCTGCTGGACGTGATGGTCAAGCGGCTGCACGAGTACAAGCGGCAGAGCCTGAAGGTACTGCACATCGTCACGCTGTACGAGCAGATCATCTCCGGCAAGGTGAAGCCCGAGGACGTCACCCCGCGCACCTTCGTGTTCGGCGCCAAGGCCGCCCCCGGCTACCGGATGGCCAAGGAGACCATCCACCTGATCAACCAGGTCGCCCGGGTGATCAATGCCGACCCGCTGGTGAAGGGCGCGCTGACGGTGGCCTTCCCGGCCAACTACAACGTCACCCTGGCCGAGCGGCTGATCCCGGCCGCGGACCTCTCCGAGCAGATCTCGCTGGCCGGCAAGGAGGCCTCCGGCACCGGCAACATGAAGTTCGCCCTGAACGGCGCCCTGACCATCGGCACCGACGACGGCGCGAACGTCGAGATCCGCGAGCTGGTGGGCGACGACCACTTCTTCCTGTTCGGCCTGCTCGAACCCGAGGTGGCCGACCTGCAGCAGAAGGGCTACCGGCCGCACGAGTACTACGAGACCAACCCCCAGCTGAAGGCAACCCTCGACCTGATCGCGTCGGGCCACTTCTCCGGCGGCGACCGGAGCACCTTCGAGTCGCTGGTCTCGAACCTGCTGTACGAGGACCGCTTCCTGGCGCTGGCCGACTACCAGTCCTACATCGACGCCCAGGCGAAGGTGGACGCGTACTACGCCGACACCGATGCCTGGACGCGTTCCGCGGTGCTGAATGTGGCCCGCAGCGGCTTCTTCAGCTCCGATCGCTCGATGACCGACTACATCGACCGGATCTGGCACACCCAGCGGCTGCGCTGATCGTCGACGAGGGGCGCCCCGCGGCCGAGCAGGTCGCGGGGCGGCGTCGCGTCTCGTCGCCGCTGCCTGGACTGGAGCGGGCGACCGTCAAGCAGGTGGCGGACGCGGTTGGCCTGGGCCGGAACGACGCCACCGGCAGAACCGACCCCCAGCCCAGAGCCCGGCGAAACCTTCCTACAGCCCCTGGGCGAGGCGGTAGTAGGCCTGGTTCCAGCGCAGTTCGCGGGTGAAGCCGCGGACGGTGGTCGCCTGGTCGATCTCCAGCAGTTCGATGCCGGCGATCTCGGCGAAGTCGCGGAACACCTCGATCCCCACCGCGGTGGTCATCACGGTGTGGTGCGCGGCGCCGGCGGCCAGCCAGCAGGCGGCGCTGGTGGCGAAGTCGGGGGCCGGCTGCCACACCGCCCGTCCGACCGGGAGCCTGGGCAGATCCGGCGGGACGATGTTGGTCACCACGTTGGCGACCAGCCGGAACCGGTCCCGGACGTCCGACATCGCCACCACCAGCGCCGGCCCGGCGTCCGCGGTGAACACCAGCCGGACCGGATCGGCCTTGCCGCCAATCCCGAGCGGGTGGACCTCCAGCCGCGGTTTGGCGGTGGTCAGCGAGGGCGAGACCTCCAGCATGTGCGCGCCGAGGATCTTCTCCTCCCCCGGCGTCAGGTCGTAGGTGTAGTCCTCCATCAGCGACGCGCCACCGGGCAGACCGGCGCCCATCACATTGGCCACCCGCACCAGGATCGCGGTCTTCCAGTCGCCCTCGGCACCGAACCCGTAGCCCTCGGCCATCAGCCGCTGCACCGCCAGGCCGGGCAACTGCTTCAACTCGCCCAGATCCTCGAAGCTGGTGGTGAACGCCCCGAACCCGCCGGCCTCCAGGAACGACCGCAACCCGAGCTCGATCGCGGCGCCGTCGCGCAGCGACTGGTGCCGCTCACCGCCGGGCAGCAACTCCGCCGCCACGTCGTAGCTGTCGACGTACTCCGCCACCAGCGCGTCCACGTCCGCCTCCGACGCCTGCGCGACCGCGGCGGCCAGCTCGTTGACCCCCCAGGTGTTCACCTGGACGCCCAGCTTCAACTCGGCCTCGGTCTTATCACCCTCGGTCACCGCGACATAGCGCATGTTGTCGCCGAACCGGGCCAGCTTCAACGACCTGGCGGCCTGCCAGCCGGCCGCCGCCCGCTGCCACACCTCCACCTGACGGCGCACCTCCGGGTTCGACACATGACCGACCACCGTCTTGCGCGGCACCCCGAGCCGGGTCTGGATGTAGCCGAACTCCCGGTCGCCGTGGGCGGCCTGGTTCAGGTTCATGAAGTCGAAGTCGATCTCCTCCCAGGGCAGCTCGACATTGGCCTGGGTGTGCAGGTGCAGCAACGGCTTGCGCAGCGCGTCCAGCCCGGTGATCCACATCTTCGCCGGGCTGAAGGTGTGCATCCACGCCACCACCCCGATCACGTCGTCGCGGGCGTTCACCTCCAGCGCGAACCGGCGGATCCCGTCGGTGTCGATCAACACCGGCTTCCACACCACCCGCACCGGCAACCCGTCCAGGCCGGCGGCCACCGCCTGGGACTGCTCGGCCACCTGCCGCAGCGTCTCCTCGCCGTACAACGACTGGCTGCCGGTGACGAACCAGACCTCGTAGGAATCCAGGGAGGTGTTGAGGGTCATGCTTCTTCCTTCTGCTCGGACGGGCGGCGGTCATCGGTGGCCTGCCCGTAGACGTTCTGATAGCGGTTGTAGAGCGAGTCGATGTCGGCCTGGGCGATCGGCACCGGTTCACCCAACTGCCGGGCGAAATGGACGGTCCGGGCCACATCCTCGACCATCACCGCGGCCTTCACCGCGTCCTTCGCCGTCACCCCGACGGTGAACGGTCCGTGGTTGGCCATCAACACCGCCCGGGAGCGGGAACCGCGCAGGGTCTCCACGATCCCCCGCCCGATCGAATCGTCCCCGATCAACGCGAACGGACCCACCGGAATCTCGCCGCCGAACTCGTCGGCGATCATGGTCAGCACACAGGGGATCGGCTCCCGGCGGGCGGACCACGCGGTCGCGTAGTCGGAATGGGTGTGCACCACCCCACCCACCTCGGGCAGGTGCCGGTAGACGTACGCGTGCGCCGCGGTGTCGCTGGACGGTGACCGCTCGCTCCCCGGTGTCCCCGGGATCGCGTTGCCTTCCAGATCGCACAGGATCATGTTCTCCGGCGTCAACTCGTCGTACGACACCCCCGACGGCTTGATCACGAACAGGTCGGTGCCCGGCACCCGGCCGGACACGTTCCCCGCCGTCCACACCACCAGGCCGTACCGCACCAGTTCGGCGTGCAACCGGGCCACGTCCGCCCGCACGTCGTCGATCCGCGCCATGAGCTCGGGGTCAAACATCTGTCTCCTTCGACTGCCTCGTCGAGTATGTTACCGCTAACAGACAGGTGTTGTCGTCGATTCCCTGATCACCAGCTCCGGAGCGATCAGTTCGCGGTGGGCGTCGGGCGGCTCGTGGAGCCGATCCAGCAGCAGGGTGACGCTCAACCGGCCGAGCGCGTGGAAGTCCTGCCGGACGGTGGTGAGCGGCGGAAGGAAGTGGCGCGACTCCGGGATGTCGTCGAAGCCCACCACGCTGAGGTCCCGCGGAACCACCATCCCCCGGGCGTGGAGTCCGTGCAGTAGGCCGAGGGCCATCTGGTCGTTGCCGGCGAAGATCGCCGTAGCCGCCAGCACCTCGTCCGACTCGCTGCCGAACCAGTAGCCGAAGTCGGCCGTCCAGTCCCCCACCACCGGCTCGCGGACGGCGAGCCCGTGCTCCACCAGCACGGCCCGCCACTCCGCCTCCCGCGCCCGGGCGTCCAGCCAGTCCGCCGGGCCGGAGAGGTGGAGGATCTCGCGATGGCCGAGCGCCACCAGGTGCTCCACCGCCAGCCGCGCCCCGCCCCGCTGATCGACCGCGACGGTGCGGCGATCCGGCTCCACCTCCGAGGCCACCACCACCACCGGCAGATCGCCGCCGGCGGCCCGGACGCTCGCCATGGACGACAGCCGCGGGGCGATCACGCAGACCCCCTCCACTCCCTGCGCCAGGAGGTGCTCGATACCGGCGGCCGCGCCGAGCACGTCGGAGACCGTGGCGGCGTCTATCCCGTACCCCCCGGCACGCGCCGCCTCCTCGAAGCCTCGCAGCGCCGAGTTCGGCCCGTAGTGGTCGGGCGCGTCGACCAGGACGCCGAGCCGGCGGGTACGGCTGGTGGCCAGCGCCCGGGCGATCGGGTTCGGGGTGTAGTTGACCTCCTCGATCGCCCGCAGCACCTTCGCCCGGGTCGACTCCCGGATGCTCGGGTGATTGTTCAGCACCCGTGACACGGTCTGGTGAGAGACCCCGGCGAGCGCCGCCACGTCGTACATGCTCGGCTTCCGCTGACGGCCGGCCATCACACTCCTCTCCCCGTTGACGGTGCCGATCGTACGCCTCCGAGCCACCGTGCCCAGCCACCCGGACACCCCACCGACCCCACCGTCCCCGACTCGACCCGCCACCGGCACGACACCACGAACCTGCCCCCCGTCGGCCGGCCCAGCAGGCCGGGAACCGACCCATGTGTGCGCTCACATTAACTCGCATATGATATGTGTGCGGTAACATCGTTGCAGAATCGTGACCAAGTCCGCCCACGCGCCAAGCGCGGCCGGTCTACAGTCAGTGATGCAAAGAAGCCGCCGGCGAGGGCCGGAAGGGACCTGTCGCAGGGTCCGCAGGCTTGAAACTCTCAGAGATGAGAAGGAGCACATGATGCGACGATTCGGACTAGCGATTGCCGGCCTCGCGGCCGCCCTCGCGCTGACCGCCTGTGGCGGAACGGGCGCCGGTGGCGGCACCACCACCCCCGCCCCGTCCTCGGGTGGCGAGCAGAGCTCGGCCCCCGCGGGCGACATCCTCGTCGGCGTGGCGATGCCGACCCAGACCTCCGAGCGCTGGATCGCTGACGGCGACGCCGTCAAGGCCGGCCTCGAGGAGGCCGGTTACAAGGTCGACCTGCAGTTCGCCAACGACGACATCCCGACCCAGACCCAGCAGATCGACGCCATGATCACCGGGGGCGCAGACCTCCTGATCATCGCCGCCATCGACGGCACCGCGCTGACCAGCCAGCTCGAGGCCGCCGCGGCCAAGGGGATCAAGGTGATCTCCTATGACCGGCTGATCCGCGACAGTGCGAACGTCGACTTCTACACCACCTTCGACAACTACGCCGTGGGCGTGGCGCAGGCCACCGCACTGCTGTACGGCATGGGCGTCACCGACAAGGACGGCAAGGCCACCGGCTCCGCCGAGAAGGGCCAGAACGTCGAGCTGTTCGCCGGCTCGCTGGACGACAACAACGCCCACTTCTTCTGGCAGGGCGCGATCGACACGCTGCAGCCCTTCCTGGATGACGGCACCCTGGTGGTGAAGTCCGGCCAGACCACCATCGAGCAGGCCGCCACGCTGCGCTGGCTGCAGGAGACCGCCCAGAAGCGGATGGAGGACATCCTGACCTCCACCTACGGCGGCACCGGCAAGGATCTCAAGGGCGTCCTCTCCCCGTACGACGGCATCTCCCGCGGCATCATCACCGCGCTGCAGGGTGTTGGTCTTGGCCCGACAATCTCCGACGGCCTGCCGATCGTCTCCGGCCAGGACGCCGAGATCGCCTCGGTCAAGCTGATCAAGGACGACATCCAGCACTCGACGATCTTCAAGGACACCCGGAAGCTGGCCGCCCAGGCAGTCACCGCTGCCAAGGCGTTCCTCTCCGGCGGCACCCCCGAGGCCAACGACACCGAGACCTACGACAACGGCGTGAAGGTCGTTCCCTCCTACCTGCTCGAGGTTGACACGGTCTACGCCGACAACATCCAGCAGCTCCTGGTCGACTCCGGTTACTGGAGCGCCGAAGAAGTCGAGTCCGGCGTCGCCAAGTAGCGAACCGGTCTCCAGCGGGGTGGGTCCGGCCGATCGGCCGGGCCCCCCCCCGCCACCTGCTCGATAGCGGTTCGGAGGGAGGGACATGAGCGAGATTCTTCAGATGCGGTCGATCAGCAAGACGTTTCCCGGCGTGAAGGCGCTGCAGGATGTGTCGCTGACTGTCCAGCGCGGCGAGATCCATGCGATCTGTGGCGAGAACGGGGCGGGCAAGTCGACCCTGATGAAGGTGCTGAGCGGGGTTCACCCGCATGGCACCTACGAGGGCGAGATCTTCTTCGATGGCGAAGAGGTGCGGTTCTCGTCGATCAACGACTCCGAGGCCAAGGGGATCGTGATCATCCACCAGGAACTGGCCCTGGTGCCGTACCTGTCGGTGGCGGAGAACATCTTCCTGGGCAACGAGGTACGCGGCCTGGCCGGCCTGATCGACTGGAACAAGGCCAACCACGAAGCGGCCAAGCTGATGGAGCGGGTGGGGCTACAGGAGAACCCGACCACCCCGGTCTCCCAGTTGGGCGTGGGCAAGCAGCAACTCATCGAGATCGCCAAGGCGCTGTCGAAGGATGTGAAGCTGCTCATCCTGGACGAGCCGACCGCGGCGCTGAACGATACCGATTCCGAGCACCTGCTCAACCTGATCCGCCAGCTGCAGGCGCAGGGAATCACCGCGATCATCATCTCCCACAAGCTGAACGAGATCGCCGAGATCGCGCAGAGCACGACGATCATCCGCGACGGCCGGACCATCGAGACGATGGACATGTCCGAGCCGACCGCCACCCAGGAGCGGATGATCCGCGGCATGGTCGGCCGCGACCTGGAGCACCGCTATCCGGAACGAACCCCGAACATCGGCGAGCCGGTCCTGGAGGTGCGGGACTGGACGGTCTACCACCCGACCCAGGCCGGTCGGCTGATCATCGACAACGCCTCCTTCCACGTCCGCGCCGGCGAGGTGGTCGGCATCGCCGGTCTGATGGGCGCGGGCCGCACCGAGTTGGCGATGAGCATCTTCGGCCACTCCTACGGCCGGGACATCACCGGGCAGGTCCTCAAGCTCGGCAAGCCGATCGATACCTCGACGGTGCCGGATGCGATCCGGCACGGCATCGCCTACGCCACCGAGGATCGCAAGCGGTACGGGCTCAACCTGCTGGCCGACATCCGCGAGAACATCTCCTCGGCGGGCCTGTTCAAGCTCTCCAGCCGGGGCTGGGTCAACGGCAACGAGGAACTGAAGATCGCCGAGGAGTACCGCCAGAGCCTCAACATCCGCACGCCGAACGTGCTGTCGCTGGTCGGGAAGCTCTCCGGCGGCAACCAGCAGAAGGTCGTGCTGAGCAAGTGGCTCTACACCGAGCCGGACGTACTGATCCTGGACGAACCCACTCGTGGCATCGATGTCGGCGCCAAGTACGAGATCTACACGATCATCAACCGCATGGTCGCCGAGGGGAAGGCAGTGATCGTCATCTCTTCGGAACTGCCTGAGTTGCTGGGCATCTGCGACCGCATCTACACCCTCGCCTACGGCAGGATCACCGGACAACTCCCGGTGGCCGAAGCAACCCAGGAAAGACTCATGGAACTGATGACCCTGGAGCGGAACCGCCCGCTCGCTGAGGACCCGGGGGATCTCGATCCGACGGCCCCAACCGCAGCCAACGACAACAACGAGAAGGGACTCCTCCGATGACGGCCATGGCGGGACTCCGCGATCTCCTGACCAGGAACCTACGCCAGAGCGGCATCCTGATCGCCTTCGTCGTGGTCGTGGCGGCGGCCTCCATCGCCAGCCCGAACTTCCTTTCCCCGGGCAACATCACCAACCTGGTGTTGCAGTACTCCTACATCCTCATCCTCGCGATGGGCATGCTGCTGGTGATCGTCGCGGCCCAGATCGATCTGTCCGTCGGCTCGGTGGTCGCGCTTACCGGCGCCGTCGCGGCCGTTGTGGTGATCAAGTACCAGTTGCCGTGGTGGATGGGTGTTCTGGCCGCCCTGGTGGTCGGTCTGCTGGTCGGGATCTGGCAGGGATTCTGGGTGGCCTTCGTCGGCATCCCCGGGTTCATCGTGACCCTGGGTGGCATGCTGATCTTCCGCGGCCTGACCTACCAGGTGCTCAACAGCATCTCGCTGTCACCCTTCGGCGGCACCTACTACGAGATCGCCAACGGCTTCCAGAACGGATTGTTCGGCGGCTACGGGATCGACGTCTTCACCCTGGTGATGTTCGGTATCGGTGTGGTGGTGTACGCCTACCTGCAGTGGCGTGCCCGTCAGGGCCGGATCGCCTACCAGCAGACCGTCGAAACCACCCCGATCTTCATCGCCAAGCTGGTACTCATGGCCGCCATCATCATGTGGCTCGGCTACCAGTTCGCCACCAGCCGCGGTCTTCCCAACGTGCTGGTGCTGGTGCTGGCGCTGTTCGTGGTCTACACCATCGTCAGCCAGCGATCGGTGTTCGGGCGGCACGTCTACGCCATCGGCGGCAACCTGAACGCCGCCCAGCTCTCCGGCGTCCGGGTACGCCGGGTGAACTTCTGGATCTTCGTCAACATGGGCGTGCTGGCCGCGGTGGCGGGTGTGGTCTACTCATCCCGGATGAACGCCGCCCAGCCTGGTGCCGGCAACATGTTCGAACTGGACGCCATTGCGGCCTGCTTCATCGGCGGCGCCTCGACCACCGGTGGCATCGGACGCGTCGGCGGGGCCATGATCGGCGGTCTGCTGATGGCAGTGATCAGCAACATCATGTCGCTGCTCGGCCTGCCCATGCAGCTTCAGTCGGTGGTCAAGGGCGTCGTCCTGCTGCTGGCCGTCGCCTTCGACCTGTGGAACCGCCGGCGCGCGGAAGTGGCCGCCTGACGGCACGGGGTGCGAACGGGTGGCGGCCCGCGACCGGGACGCCACCCGCGCCCGGCGGCGGCCGATCGTCCCGGTTGCCGCGCGGCATGGGCGGTGTCGCATAGAATGGGCGCGATCCTGGGAGGCCGGATGCGAAGGACGCGGCTGCGCGGCGTGGGAGGAGCCCTCCTCCTGACGCTGCTGGGCGTGTTCGCGCTCGCCAGTGCTCCCGGTTTCCGCCTCACCGGCAGCCTGCCGGCCTGCGTCACCGAACTGCCCGGTGCGTCCTGGTTGGGTGTCCAGCTGCACGTGCTGGCGCAGAGCCCGGCCTGCCCCGAGGGCATGCTCGCCCCCGGTCCGCACTACGCCGAGGTGGCCCGGATCTCCATCGTCCTCTCGCTGGGGACGATGATCGCGGGCCTGGTCGCCCTGGCGCTCACGCTCGGCCTGGGGGTCTGGGCACGGCACGCGCTGCGCGCCGCCAGACGCTGGCTGGGCCGGCGTCTCGGGCTGACCGCGACCGGCTCGCTGCCGGTCTGGGGACGCACGCCGCTGGCCGTCCCCGTGCCGGTGCGCGCCTGGCATCGTCCCGCCACCCACTGGTCTCTCCGCGCTCCTCCGGTCGATCGCTGAGCAGGCGTCCGCCCGCTCACCAGCCCGACCACGCCCGCCTCCCGCGGGCTCCCCTCGACCTGACCGGAGACAACCATGAGCAGCAAGAAGCCCCAGAACAACCCGAACCCGGCCGGCAACCGCCGGGAACAACTCCAGCGCCAGCGGGAACAGCAGGCCAGAGAGCGCAAGGTCCGCAGCATCGTCACCTTCAGCATCCTCGGCGTCGCCGCGCTGGCGATCGTCGGCGTGATCGTCGCCGTGGTGCTGAGCACCCGCAACGCCCCCGTTGCCGACGGCGGTGGCGCCGTCACCGGGAACTACTCGGTCATCGCCGGTAACCCGGACGCCCCGGTGACCCTCACCATCTACCAGGACTTCATGTGCCCGTTCTGCGGCATGTTCGAGCGGGCCAACCGGGCCGACCTGGAGGAGCTGGTCGACAACGGGACCGCCAAGATCGAGTTCCACGTGGTGAACTGGCAGGACCGCCAGTCCCAGGGCACCCGGTACTCCACCCGTTCGGGTAGCGCCTTCGTTGCCGTCGCCAAGGCGCAGCCGGACAAGGTGATGGCGTTCAACGCGGCGCTGTTCGACCGGCAGCCGGACGAGGGAACTCCCGGTCTGTCCGACGCCGAGATCGCCGACCTGGCCCGGCAGGCCGGGGTCAGCAACGACGTCATCGCCACCTTCGCCCGGCTGGCCAACGAGGACTTCATCACCAACGCCGCCACGGTCGCCGCCAACTCCGGGATCACCGGCACGCCGAGCATCCTGATCGACGGCAAGGCCTGGCCGACCGACAAGAGCGTCAACATCCTCGAAGCCGGTCCGCTGAAGGCCGCCGTCGAGCAGGCCGCGGCCGCCAAGTGAGCGACGTCCTCGAGCGGATCCACCGCTTCCGGCAGTCGGACAAGTGGATCTTCAGCTACATGCTGGCTTCCTCGCTGATCAGCCTGGTCGCCTCCCTGGTGCTGTCGATCGACGCCATCGAGCTGGCCCGCGACCCGAGTGCCGCGCTGAGCTGCAACATCAACCAGGTGATCAGCTGCGGCAAGGTGGGGATCACCTGGCAGGCCAACCTGCTGGGCTTCCCGAACGCCTTCCTCGGCCTGATCGCCGAGCCGGTGGTGATCACCATCGCGGTGGCCAGCCTGGGCAGGGTGAAGTTCCCCCGCTGGTTCATGTTCTCGGCCCAGATCGTCTACACGATCGGCCTGGTCTTCGCCTACTGGCTGTTCTACCAGTCGATGTTCCACATCAACGCGCTCTGCCCGTGGTGCCTGCTGGTGACGCTCTCCACCACCCTGGTGTTCACCTCGCTGACCCATGTGAACATCCGCGACAACAACCTGTTCCTGCCCGAACGGGTGACCGACTCCCTGCGGGCCGGCTTGCGGATGGGCGTCGACGCCCTGGTGATCACCCTGTGGCTGGTCCTGCTGGTCGCCGCGATCGTACTGAAGTACGGTCCGGCGCTGTGGGGGGCCTGACAGCCGAAGAGCTCCCGCCCCCCCGGGCGGGGGGCCCGGAGCTCTCGGGTGGCGGATCGGGGGGGCGGCAGCGCGCGACGATCGGGTAGGGCGGGCTGTCGA
The DNA here is from genome assembly GCA_023393755.1 of Actinomycetes bacterium. Classification (GTDB taxonomy): domain Bacteria; phylum Actinomycetota; class Actinomycetes; order Propionibacteriales; family Propionibacteriaceae; genus Propionicimonas. The sequence continues at coordinate 25,986 of JAEXCA010000050.1, forward strand.
ACGCCGGGCCGTAGGCCGAGGCGCTGAACTTGAAGTAGACGTTGCTACCGGTCACGACCTTGACCTTCTTGCTCTTGAACGTCTTGTCACCCTTCTTGTTCAGCTTGGTGGAGGTGACCTTCTTCCAGGTGGTCTTGCCCGGAGCCTGGACGTAGACGGTGACCTTCGTGCCCTGCAGGTACTCCGGCCCGTTCACCTTCCAGGTCCACTTCTTGGTGCGGCCGTAGCCGTCCAGGACGGTCGCCCCCGAGAGGATGTCGTTGTAGGCGACATCGGCGCTCACCCGGACGGTGAAGTCGTACTTGGCCAGCTTGGTGGTCTGCTTGCCGGTGGCCACGTTGCGGACGCAGATCGGCACGTTGACCCGGTACTTCCCGGCCGAGGTCTCCGGGGCGACCTGCACCGAGTAGGTGGCAGCCTGCTTGGGAGCGACGGTGGCCGGCACCGCCGAGACCACCGGAGCCACCGGGGTGGCGGTGAAGCTCTTCAGCACCTGGACGTAGGGGGCGACGCCGGCGTCGCAGCCGTAGACGATCGTGTCGCTCGGCTTCGGGCCCTTGAACTTGACGGTGAACGAGATATCGGTCGGCTGGGCCACGGCATCGACACTCTTGGGGCCCTTGACCTTGATCGACTTCACCTTCAGGCTCGGTGCCGCCTGGGCCGTGGTGGCCGGGACGACGAAGGCGAGTCCGGTGAGCAGCGCGGTGGCTGCTGCCAGGGCGATGGCACGGGTGGGGCGGGCGAAACTCATGTGTCTCCTCTAGCGGTGATCGGTTCGGGTGGCGGGCTTCGCGGCCTGCCACCCGATCTGACTCTCAGCCTTTCTGTGCGAGAGCTGTGCCGAGCGTAGCGTGACCTGGCTCACCTCCGCGCGGACAGTCCACGACTGCTCGCCGGGCCGAGGTGGCAGAGTGTCCCCATGGGTGTGCTGAGCGGGCCGCGACTCGATGGGAGCAGGCTGACCCGCGCGCTGTACTCCTACGACGCCTCGCTGTACCGGGTGGTGCCGCGGGCGGTGGCCCAGCCCCGGGACGTCGCCGAGCTGGTCGAACTGCTCGACCGGGCGCGGGCCGAGGGGGTGCCGGTCACCCTGCGCGGCGCGGGCACCTCCTGCGCCGGCAACGCGGTGGGGCCGGGCTACCTGCTGGACACCTCACGCCACCTGACCACCATCGCCGGCCTCGACCCCGCGGCCGGTACCGCGACGGTCGAGCCGGGGGTCGTCCAAGCCCAGCTGCAGCGGGCGGCCGCGCCCCACGGGCTGCGGTTCGGCCCGGATCCGTCCACCCACAACCGCTGCACCATCGGCGGGATGATCGGCAACAACGCCTGCGGGCCGCGGGCGCTCGGCTACGGCCGGACGGCCGACAACCTGGTCGCGCTGGACGTGATCACCGGCACCGGGGAACGGCTGCGCCTCGACACCCGTAGAGACCTGCGGACCATCGATTCCCCCACCCTCCGCCGGCTGCATGAGGTGGTGCTGGCGAACCTCGGCGTGATCCGCACCGAGTTCGGCAGGTTCTCCCGTCAGGTGTCGGGGTACAGCCTGGAGCACCTGCTTCCGGAGAACGGCTTCGACGTCACCGCCTTCCTGGCTGGCTCGGAGGGCACCCTGGCGGCGGTCACCGGCGCCGAGGTGCGACTGGTCCGAGCACCCGCGCACACCGTGGTGGTCGCGCTCGGCTACGCCTCCATGGCCGAGGCTGCCGACGCCGTCCCCGCCCTGCTCGGCCACCGTCCGGTCGCGCTGGAGGGGCTGGACTCACGGATCGTCGAGGTCGCGCGACGGAAGCGGCCGGTGCCCGACCTGCCCGCCGGCCGGGGCTGGCTGTTCGCCGAACTGGCCGGGGACGACCTGGACGAGCTCCGCGCCGCCGGGGAGCGGCTGCTGGCCGATGCCGGGGCGCTGGACGGCCGGGTGGTGGAC
>JAEXCA010000084.1 GCA_023393755.1 Actinomycetes bacterium
GTTTCGCTCCGGGGAGTCGGTTGTCCTCGCCCACCGCCGGGTCGCTGACCGTCCGGCAACTGCGCTGGCAGGCCGGCACGCCGGTGGTCGCCTTCGAGCAGGCCGGCGACCGGTCGGCGGCCGAGGCGCTGCGCGGCGCCGAACTGTGGGCGGAGATCGACGCCGACGACACCGACGGCGACGAGTTCCACGACACCGCGCTGATCGGACTGGCCGCGGTGGATCCCGCCGGTGCTGCGCTGGGCACCGTCGCCCGGGTGCTGCATCTGCCCGCCCAGGACGTCCTGGCGCTCGACACTCCGGCCGGCGAACGGCTGGTGCCCTTCGTCGCGCAGTTCGTCCCGGAGATCGACCTGGCCGGCGGCCGGGTGGTGATCGACCCGATTCCCGGGCTGCTGGACGAGGTGCCGGATGCGGATTGACCTGATCACGATCTTTCCCGACTACTTCGCACCGCTGCAGCTGTCGCTGGTGGGCAAGGCGATCGCGTCCGGGCTGGTGGAGGTGGGCGTCCACGACCTGAGGGACTGGACGCACGACCGGCATCGCACCGTCGACGACACCCCCTACGGCGGCGGCGCCGGCATGGTGATGAAGCCCGAGCCCTGGGGGGAGGCGCTGGACGACCTGGTGCCGGCGGGGGAGCGGCCGTTGCTGGTCGTCCCGACCCCGGCCGGGGTTCCGTTCCGTCAGGCGCAGGCCGTCGAGTTCGCCGCCCGCGACCGGCTGGTCTTCGCCTGCGGGCGCTACGAGGGGATCGACGCCCGGGTGATCGACCACGCGGCGACCCGGATGGACGTGGCCGAGGTCTCGTTGGGCGACTACGTGCTGAACGGTGGTGAGGTGGCCGCCCTGGCGATCGTCGAGGCGGTGGTCAGGCTGCTGCCCGGCGTCCTGGGGAATCCGGAGTCGCTGGCCGAGGAGTCGCACGGCGACGAACTGGCCGGCCTGCTGGAGTACCCGGTCTACACCAAGCCCGCTTCCTGGCGCGGGCTGGAGGTCCCGGCGGTCCTGCTCTCCGGCCACCACGGGCAGGTCGCCCAGTGGCGTGCCGAGCAGTCCCTGGCCCGTACCCGGCAGCGTCGTCCGGACCTGTTGCGGCACGACGACTGACCCCGAAATGGCGGCATTTACGACACCGCGTCGTTGTTGAAATCCAGAAATCCGGCGATTCGTCCAGTCCCCGTCCGGAATCTGGGACGGATGGGCCCTGAATAGGCCAAATGGTCAGACAAAAACCGCCCGGATCGTTAGGGTGGAACCCGTGGCGACAACGACTCTTACTCCACATCAGAAGGCCCTGCGATCCACCGTCGTGCTGAAGGTCATCATGGCCATCACCGGTCTGGCGATGATCGCGTTCCTCCTGGTGCATGCGTTCGGCAACTTCAAGATGTTCATCAGTGGCGAGGCATTCGACCACTACGCGCACTGGCTCAAGGGCGAGGGCGACGAAGGTGGCATCCTCTACCCGCTGATCCCGCAGGGCTGGTTCATCTGGATCTTCCGGTTCGGCATGCTGGCCGTCATCGGCCTGCACGTCTACAGCGCCGCGACGCTGTGGCGCCGGGCCAGGATCGCGAACCCGGACAGCTACGAGGCCAAGCGGCGGCTGGCGCAGACCTACTCGGCGCGCACCATGCGCTGGGGCGGCATCATCCTGCTGGGCGGCCTGATCTTCCACCTGCTGCAGTTCACCGTCCGGGCGACCCTGGTCTCCGGGACCGCGAACGCCGCTCCGCACGAGATGGTGCTGGGCGAGTTCAGCAACTGGTGGCTGGTGCTGGCCTACGCGATCTGGATGGTGGCGGTCTGCATGCACATCCGGCACGGCTTCTGGAGCGCCTTCACCACGCTGGGCGCCAACACCTCGCTGAAGGCGCAGAAGGTACTGAACGGCTGCGCCTGGGTGATCGCCATCCTGCTCTACATCGGCTTCATGATCATGCCGGTGGCTGTTCTGACGGGAGTTGTTCACGCATGACCACGACTGACATCCCCGCTCCCGCCAAGAAGGCCGCGAGCAAGGGCCCCAAGCCGGAGGACTTCTACGTCCTCGGCGACGAGGTGCGCGACGCCAAGGCGCCGGCCGGCCCGATCGACAAGAAGTGGTCGCAGCGCAAGTTCGAGGCCAAGCTGGTCAACCCGGCCAACCGCCGCAAGCTCACCGTGATCATCGTCGGCACCGGCCTGGCCGGTGGCGCGGCGGCCGCGTCCCTGGGCGAGGCGGGCTACAACGTCCTCAACTTCTGTTACCAGGACAGCCCCCGCCGGGCGCACTCGATCGCCGCCCAGGGCGGCATCAACGCGGCCAAGAACTACCGCAACGACAACGACTCCACCCACCGGCTGTTCTACGACACCGTCAAGGGCGGCGACTACCGCGCCCGGGAGACCAACGTCTACCGGCTGGCCGAGGTCAGCGCGAACATCATCGACCAGTGCGTCGCCCAGGGCGTCCCGTTCGCCCGCGAGTACGGCGGCCTGCTGGACACCCGCTCGTTCGGCGGCGTCCAGGTGCAGCGGACGTTCTACGCCCGCGGCCAGACCGGCCAGCAGCTGCTGATCGGCGCCTACCAGGCGCTGGAGCGGCAGATCGCCGCCGGCACGGTGAAGATGTACAACCGCCACGAGATGCTCGAGCTGATCATGGTGGACGGCAAGGCCCGCGGCATCATCACCCGCAACATGGTCACCGGCGAGATCGACAGCTGGTTCGCCGACGCGGTCGTGCTGGCCACCGGCGGCTACGGCAACGTCTTCTTCCTGTCGACCAACGCGATGGGCTGCAATGTCACCGCCAACTGGCGGGCGCACCGCAAGGGTGCCTACTTCGGCAACCCGTGCTACACCCAGATCCACCCGACCTGCATCCCGGTGCACGGC
>JAEXCA010000215.1 GCA_023393755.1 Actinomycetes bacterium
GTCTGGGCCTGGTGCCGTGGACGCTGGCCGTCCTCACCGTGCTGGAGGACCGGACCTGGTGGGCCGCGGCCGCTTCGGCGAGCATGCTCGCGGTCGAACTGGCCGTCACCGCCCGGCACCGGCCGCAGCCGAGCTGGCTGCGGGTGCTGGCCGCCACCAGCCTGCTGCCCACGATCGGTATCTGGCTGATCAATGCCGGCGCCATGCTGATCCCCACCTCGGGCTCCCCGATCCTGCTGCCGATCGTGGCCGCCCTGGCCGGCTTCACCGCGATCACCGCCGCCTACTGGGCGGCGCGGATCGAGCGGTTCGACTCCCGCGCCGCCGGCCCGATCCGCCGGGCCTTCGAAGGCGGGGCGCTGCTCACCGCGATCGCCGCGGTGATCCTCGCGGTGGTGCTGCCGGCCGCCGGCCCGACCACCACGCTGGTGGTCTGCGCCATCCTGGCCGCCGGTGCGGCGGTGGTCGCCGGCCAGCCCGACCGGCGCTGGGTGTGGTGGCTGGCCGCGCTGGCCGCGTCCGGGGTGCTGTGGAGCGCGCTGGTGCTGTTCGAGGTGGGGCTGGTCGAGGCCTACACGCTGCCGATCGGCGTCGCCGCGGTGGTGGTCGGCCTGCTGCTGGTGCGCCACCGGGCGCGCTGGTGGGTGCTGGTGGCCGCCGGGCTGCAGCTGTCGCTGCTGCCCAGCTGGTTGCTGGCCGCCACCGGACGCGATCTGCTGCTGCGGGCCGGTGCCCTGACCGGGGCGGCGCTGGTGCTCGCCGTCGTCACCCTGGTGACCCAGCGACCCGGGACCAGCCCTGCGGGCGACCTCGGGGATCGGCGGGGGGATCGTTGGCGGCAGCACTGGGTGCTGGCCGGCGGGCTGCTGGTGGCCGGCACCGCTCCGCTGCTGGTGGCCATCCGCTCCAGCCGGACGGTGGCACCGGTCGACCCGCTGCTCGACCAGTTGCTGCTCAACCTCGGTGCCGATCCGCTCACCGCCTTCGGCTGGGTGGTCGCCAACGCCGTGATCTCCGCCGGGCTGCTGGCCCTGGCCTGCCAGGTGGTGCGGGGGGCGCTCGCCCACCGTCCCAGGTGGCGCTCGGCCGCCGCGTCCTGGCGGTTCGCCCCGGCCCTGGCCGTGGTGGCGCTGGGCTTCGTCCTGGCGGTGCGGCCCGGCCAGGCGGTGGTGGTCGCGCTGTGGCTGGCCTGTCTGCTGCTGCTCGGCCTCACCCTGCTGGCCACCCGGTTGCGGCTGCGGGGCCGGGTGATCCTGCCACCGGTCTGGTACTGCTGGCTGCTGGCACTCGGCGTCGGGATCGCCGGCTGGTCGCTGCGCCAGCTGCGGGTCGAGTTCCACGCGTTGCCGCTCGGTCTGACGCTGCTCGCCTGCGGCGTGCTGGCCTGGCGGGCGGCCGGCCGGGGCGAGAAGGCTCCACCGGATCGGTCCTGGCCGATCGGCCAGACCGATCCGACCCGGGCGATCCTGCCCGGGGTGCTGGCCACCCTCGGCCCCTCCACCCTGGCGATCGGCACCGATCCGCAGACCTGGCGGGCCATCCTGGTGCTGGTGATGGCGCTGGCCGCGCTCCTGGTGGGCGCCCGCAAGCTGTGGCGGCCCTGCATGATCACCGGCATCGTCGACCTGGCCGTCGCCGTGCTGCTGGTGTTCGTCGCCCGGCAGGCGATCGACGCCGTCCCGTGGCTGATCGCCCTGGTCAGCGCGGGTGGCGTGCTGCTCGGCCTGGCGGTCTACAGCGAGCGACGGCAGCACGCCGGCGCCGGTCAGGGATGAATTCGCGCGATCAATCGTCCCGACCCTCCGGGGGAACGCTTTCGCTGGTGGTCGGCGCCCACCTAGACTGCCCTGCACAGTCGAGGTCGACGAAGGGGCCGCCACCATGACCACAGCCGAGCAAATCCTCGCCGGAAAGCCAGCCACCGTTGGTGAAATGTTCTACTGGCGGGTCGATCAGACGCCGGACAAGGAGGCCTTCCGGTACCCCGATGCCAACGATCAGTGGGTGTCGATCACGTACCGGCAGACCAGGGAGCGGGTGGAGCGGTTCGGTGCCGGCCTGCTGGCCGCCGGGCTGGGCTACGAGGAGCGGGTGGCGATCGCCTCCAGCACCCGGATCGAATGGATCCTGAGCGACCTCGCGATCAACCTGGTCGGTGGTGCCACCACCACCATCTACCCGAACACCGCCAGCGAGGACTTCCAGCACATCCTGCGGGATTCCGAGGCGGTGGTGCTGATCGCGGAGAACGCCGAGCAGGCCGCCAAGATCACCGAAGCCGACCTGCGGCAGCAGGTGCACCACATCGTCCTGCTGGACGGCGAGGGCGACGGCGAGCGGGTCTGGTCGTGGAAGCAGCTCGAGCAGGCCGGTGACAAGCTGCTCGCCGAGCGGCCGGACGCGGTCAGCCAGGCTGCCGCCAAGGTGACCGGCGACACCCTCTCCACCCTGATCTACACCTCGGGCACCACCGGCCTGCCCAAGGGCGTCGAGTTGGTGCACCGCAGCTGGGTGTACGAGGCCTTCGCCGTGGTCAGCCTGAACATCCTGGACGAGACCAAGACCCACTACCTGTGGCTGCCGCTGTCGCACGTCTTCGGCAAGGCGCTGCTGGCCGTTCAGCTTGGAGTCGGCTTCGGCTCGGCGGTGGACGGCCGGATCGACCGGATCGTCTCCGGCCTGGGCGAGGTGAAACCCGACCTCATGTGCGGTGCGCCGCGGATCTTCGAGAAGGTGCGCGCGGCCGTGCTGCTGTCGTCCCCACGCAAGGGCCTCAAGGGCCGGATCGCGCGCTGGGCGTTCGCGGTCGGCCGGGCCAGCCGCGAGTACCGCCTGGCCGGACGCCCGCTGCCACCGGCGATGGGGGTGGCCTACCGGATCGCCGACAAGCTGGTGTTCAGCAAGCTCAAGGAGCGGGTGGGGGGCAACGTCGACTTCTTCATCTCCGGTTCGGCCAAGCTCTCCAGCCAGGTGCAGGCCTGGTTCTACTCCGCCGGCCTGCTGGTGGTCGAGGGCTACGGCCTGACCGAGACCAGCGCGGTGACCTGCGTGAACCTGCCCACCGCCCCGCGGTTCGGGACGGTCGGACCGGCCGTCCCCGGCACCGAGATCAGGATCGCCGAGGACGGCGAGGTGCTGGTGAAGGGCCCCGGCGTGATGCGCGGCTACCACAACGACCCGGAGAAGACCGCCGAGGTGATCGTGGACGGCTGGTTCCACACCGGCGACATCGGCAAGCTGGACGCCGACGGCTACCTCACCATCACCGACCGCAAGAAGGATCTGATGAAGACCTCCGGCGGCAAGTACGTGGCGCCGTCCAAGGTCGAGAGCGTGCTGGCCGCCACGATTCCCTACCTCTCCCAGGTGGTCGCGGTGGGTGACGGCCGCAAGTACATCTCGGTGCTGCTCACCATGGACCGCGACAACCTGGCCAAGTGGGCGGCCCGGCACGGCAAGGAGGGCATGGCCTACGGCGAGCTGGTGAAGTTGCCCGAACTGCGCGAGACCATCCAGCGCTACGTCGACGAGGCCAACACCAAGCTGGAGCGCTGGGAGACGGTGAAGAAGTTCGCCATCCTGCCGCAGGAGTTCAGCGTGGACGACGGCGGCGTGACGCCCAACATGAAGATCCGCCGGGCCGCGGTCACCCAGCGGTTCACCGACATCGTCGCCGGACTGTACTCCGACGAGATCGAGGAGTGAGCTTCGTCGTCCGGGTGCCGCTGCGCTGGGTCGACCTGGACACCCAGGGGCACGTCAACAACGCTGTCCTGGCCGACTACCTGCAGGAGGCCAGGGTCGCCTTTCTGCTCTCCGGCGACAACGCCCACATGCTCGGCACCAGCAGCATCGTGGCCGGGCATCAGGTGGAGTACCTGCGTCCGATCGGCTACGCGCCCGAAGCGGTGGAGGTGGAACTGAGCGTCGGGAAGGTCGGTGCCGCCACGGTGACCGTGGGCTACCGGGTGCGCCACCTCGGCGTGCCGGTGGCGCGGGCCCGCACCCTGCTGGCGAAGGCGCGCAACGGCCGGCCGGAGCGGATGACCGCCGCCGAGCGTGCGTGGTTCGCCGCCCACGGCGGCGAGCTGGAGCCGCTGCGGGACCTGGGACGGTGGCGGGTCGGCGAGGCGGCCAGTGCGTTCGACTTCGTCGTCCGGTGGGCCGATCTGGACCAGTACGGCCACGTCAACAACGTGCGGGTGTTCGACTACGTCGCCGAGGCGCGCAACCACCTCAACCCCGACGGAGCCGGACTCACCCGGATGCAGCAGGCCACCGCGGACCACACCACCTGGCTGGTCGCCCGCCAGGATGTCGACTACCTGGCCGAACTCCGCCACCGGATCGAGCCCTACCGGGTCCGTACCGCCTACGCCCGGGTCGGACGGACCTCGATGACCCTGGTCGCGCAGGTGGAGGAGCCGGCCACCGGCCGAGTGCATGCCCGTACCCTCACCGTCCTGGTCCACGGCGACGCCGAGGGACACCCGATCCCGGTGCCGCCCGAGGCGAATCTCGGCCTGGAGCGCTGGCCGGCGCATCCGGGGTAGACCCGGGAGGTCAGGACGAGGCGCGGATCACGAGCTCGGGCTCGAACATCGCGCCTGAGGTCGCCTCCACGTCACCGAGCAGCAGGTCGGCGGCGGCCCAGCCGAGCTGCCGCATCGGCTGCCGGACCGAACTCAGCGGGGTGGCCAGTTCGGCGGCCCAGTACAGGTCGTCGTAGCCCACGATGGCGATCTCGTCCGGCACTCCGATGCCGCGCCGGCGGAGCGCGCGCAGCACGCCCAGCGCGACCAGGTCGTTGATGCAGAAGACCGCGGTGGGACGGGGGCCGTCGGCCTCCAGGGTGGCCAGGATGGCCTCCTCGCCGGCGGCGGCGTCCAGGCCGGAGAGTTGCCGGGTGACCAGCACGTCGGCGGGGGAGAGACCGGCCGCCGAGACCGCCTCGACCGCGCCCCGCAGCCGGTGCCGGGCCTGTTGCAGCTGCGGATCGTCGCCCAGGAAGAGGATCCGCCGGTGGCCGCGCTCGAGCAGGTGGGCGACCGCCTGTCGTCCGCCCGAGATGTGGTCGACCCGCACGGTGGGCAGGCTGTCGTTGGTGGCGTCGATCAGCACCGACGCGATCCCCAGTTCCCGCAGGTCGAGCAGGCGTTCGGCGGTCGACGCCATCGGGGTCACCAACATGCCGCGCACGCCCTGCTCGGCGAACTGCCGCAGGAAGGTGGCCTCGCGCCGGGCGTCCTCGTCCGAGCTGCACAGCATCAGGGTGAGGCCGTCGACCGCCAGGCGATCCTCGATCCCGCGGGCGATCTCGGTGTAGAACGGGTTCCCCAGGTCGAGCAGGACGGCACCCACCGTGGTCGAGACCCCGGCCCGCAGCTGCCGGGCCGAGGCGTTGCGCAGGAACCGCAGCTCGGTCATCGCCGCCTCGACCTTGGCGCGGGTGGCCTGACTGACCGCCTCGGGCCGGTTCAGGACGTTGGAGACGGTGCCCACCGAGACGCCGGCGCGTTCGGCGACGTCCTTGACGCTGGCCCGTTCCTTCGACACCGAGACTCCCCTCTGCCTGCGCAGGCCGGAGTCTAGCGCTCAGGCGCGGCGATAGGTGGCCCTACCGGCCCAGAAGGTGGCCACCACCGGGTCGGGCAGGTCGAGTCCGTGGTACGGGTTGTTCCGCGACCGGGAGGCGGAGGCGTCCCGGTCCACCTCGGCACGGGCGCTCGGATCCACCAGGACGAGGTTCGCCGGCTCGCCGATCGCCACCGGACGGCCCTGGCCGGCGACCCGGCCGATCCGCGCCGGGGTGGTGGACATCCGGGCGACCAGGGTGGGCCAGTCCAGCCGTCCGGGGTTGACCATGACCTCCATCACCACCGCGAGGGCCTGCTCCAGCCCGAGCATGCCGGGCAGCGCGATGTCGAAGGGGTGGTCCTTGTCCTGCCGGGCGTGCGGGGCGTGGTCGGTGCCGACGGTGTCGATGGTGCCGTCGGCCAGCGCCTCCCGGATCGCCTCGATGTGCTCGGAGGTGCGCAGCGGCGGGTTCACCTTGAAGGTGGTGTCGAAGCCCTCGACGTGACCGGTGTCCAGCAACAGGTGGTGCGGGGTGGCCTCGGCGGTCACCTGGATGCCGCGGCGCTTGGCCCAGCGGATCACCTCGACGCTCTCCGCGGTGGAGACGTGGCAGACGTGCAGCCGGGCGCCGGCCAGCTCGGCCAGCTGGACGTCGCGGGCCACGATCACCGACTCGGCCTGCGCCGGCCAGCCCGGCAGCCCCAGCCGGCCGGAGATCTCGGATTCGTGGCAGCAGGCGCCCGGCCCGGCCAGCCGGGGATCCTGGGCGTGCTGGGCGATCACGCCGTCGTAGGGCTTGACGTAGGTCAGCGCGCGGCGCATCAGCAGCGAGTCGTTGACGCAGCGGCCGTCGTCGGAGAACACCCGGACGTTCGCCCGCGAGGTCGCCATCAGCCCCAGTTCGGCCAGTTCCTCGCCGCCGAGTCCCTTGGTGACCGCGCCGACCGGCACCACATGGCAGTGCCCGTCCCGCTCGCCCAGCGAGGCGACGTACTCGGCGGCCTCGGCGGTGTCGGTCACCGGGTCGGTGTTGGCCATGGCATGGACGCAGGTGAAGCCGCCGCGGGCCGCAGCCAGCGTGCCGGTGGCGACCGTCTCGGCGTCCTCCCGGCCGGGCTCGCGCAGGTGGGTGTGCAGGTCGACCAGGCCGGGCAGCGCCAGCAGACCGTCGGCATCGATCCGCTCTACACCTGTAGGGGCATCGGCGGGGTCGGCAAGGACGCCGTTCGCCAGGTACAGGTCGCCGCGCACCCCGTCCGCGGTGGTCGCTCCGGTGATCAGCACGTTCACGCCTGCCCTCCTTCGTCCGAGCCGCCCAGCAGGTGGTACAGCACGCTCATCCGGACCGCCACGCCGGCGGCCACCTGTTCCAGGATCAGCGAGTTGGCGGCGTCCGCGGCCTCCGAGGAGATCTCCACGCCGCGGTTCATCGGCCCCGGGTGGCAGATCGCCGCCCCGTCCTTCAGCCGTCCCAGCCGCTCCAGGGTGAGGCCGTAGCCGTCGGCGTACTCCCGCGGGGTGGGGAAGAAGCCGCCGGCCATCCGTTCGCGCTGCACCCGCAGCATCATCACGATGTCGCAGCTCTCCAGCACGGAATCGAAGTCCGAGGTGACCTCGCAGCCCCAGGTCTCCACCCCGGTCGGCAGCAGGGTGGGCGGCGCCACCAGCACCACCTCCGAGCCCAGCGTCCGGTGCAGCAGGACGTTGCTGCGCACCACCCGGGAGTGCAGCAGGTCGCCGACGATCGCGATCCGCTTGCCCGCCCAGCCCTCGGTGTCGAGCTCGCGGAAGTGCCGGCGCATCGCGTAGGCGTCGAGCAGCGCCTGGGTGGGGTGCTCGTGCTGGCCGTCGCCGGCGTTGATCACGTGGGCCTTCACCCAGCCGGCGGCCTGGGCCACCGCGCCCGAGGAGGAGTGCCGGATCACGAAGGCGTCCACCCCCATCGCGTCCAGGGTGAGCATGGTGTCCCGCAGCGACTCCCCCTTGGAGGTGGACGAGCCCTTGCCGGTCACGTTGATGGTGTCGGCCGAGAGCCACTTGCCCGCGATCTCGAAGGAGCTGCGGGTGCGGGTGGAATCCTCGAAGAACATGTTGATGATGGTGCGGCCGCGCAGCGCCGGCAGCTTCTTCACCGGCCGGGTCTGCACCTGCTGCATCTCCTCGGCGAGGTCGAGGATGCCGTTGACCTCGTCGAGGCTCAGGTCGGCGGCGCTCAGGAGGTGCTTCACCGCGCCTCCCGGGAGATCGTGACCTCGTCGATGCCGTCGGTCTCGGCCAGTCGCACCCGGACCCGTTCGGCGGCAGCGGTCTGCACGGTGCGACCCACCGCGTCGGCGGCGATCGGCAGCTCGCGGTGACCGCGGTCCACCAGGACGGCCAGCCGGACGGCGCGGGGCCGGCCGAGATCCCGCAGCGCGTCGAAGGCGGCGCCGATCGTCCGTCCCGAGTAGAGCACGTCGTCGACCAGCACCACCACCGCCTCGTCCACGCTGCCGGGCACCTCGGTGCGTCCCACCGCGCGGGTGGGGTTCCGGCGCAGGTCGTCGCGGTACATGGTGATGTCGAGCGATCCGACCGGCACCGGGTGGCCCTCGATCTCGCCGATCAGCCCGGCAAGCCGCCGGGCCAGCGGGACGCCGCGGGTGGGAATACCGAGCAGCATCAGGTTCCCGGCGCCGTGGTTGGCCTCCAGCAACTGGTGGGCCATCCGGGTCAGCGCCCGTCCCAGTTCGTCGGAATCGATGATCACCCGGGCGTCATCGGGACGGTCAGCAGGCACACTCACGCAGGGCACTCCTCGGCTCTCGGCTCACCGTCCGCGGACCGCTCGCCTCGAACCGCCACAGTACCGAACCCGGCCGGGCAGCCGGTGACCTGCCCAGATTGCAGCGTCCCGGCGATGCGTAGAGTTCGGTAGCCCCGCCCACGCGCCCGGGCAGGGGAGTTCGGTACCCTTGCCGCATGATCGACACGACGACCCTGACCGGCTGGCCGGACGTCTACAACCCGACCGTGCTCGACCTGCTCTTCCTCACCCTGTTCGTGCCGCTCGGGATCGCGGCGGTGTTCGCCGTGCTGGTGTTCGCCCCCGCCTGGGGACGTCGCCAGCAGGACTGACCGCCGCCCGTCCGTTCCTCGCACCGCTGCCGCGGTGCTCGTCAGGACGTCTGCGCCTTCACCCGCTCCGCGGCTGAAAGGCTTGCCGTCTGGCAGCGCAGGGCGCGCTCGGCGTCGTCCCGGCGCTCGCCGACCTGCCGCAGCACCGAATCCGTCGGCGAGGTCTCGGCCACCCAGCGGTCCAGCCGGTCCAGGTACTCCCGGTCTGCCAGCGGACGCGGGAACAGCAGCCCCAGCACGTGCTGCCGGATCGCCGAACTCCGTTCCGCCCAGCCATCGGTGCCCTCCGAGATCGCCTGCGCCACCTTGAGGTAGGCCTCGGTGTACGGC
>JAEXCA010000069.1 GCA_023393755.1 Actinomycetes bacterium
GCTCGGTACGCGCCGGCGGCTGGCTGCTGGGACGCTCCTCGACCAGCGCCTCCTGCGCCGGCTTCGCCTTGGCGCCACGGGCGGGCCGCGCCGGCTTCTCGGCGGGAGCGGCCGGTTCGGCGGCGGGGGCCGGCTCGGAGTTGCGCCGCGAGCGGGTGCGCTGGCCGGCGTTGCCGCCGCCGGCGGACTTGATCGCCTCCACCAGCGCGCCCTTGCGCAGACCGGAGGTCTTGATGCCCAGCGAGGATGCCAGCTGCTTGAGTTCGGGCAGCAGCATCGCGTCGACGCTCTGCGAACCGGAGCGGGCGGCCGACGTGGGGTTGAGTGTGTCGGTCACGGAGTTCCTTTCGGAAGGGGTATGACAGCGAGGGGCGCGCCGATCAGCGACCGGTGTTGGACGTCTCCCAGCGGCTGTGCCTCGGATCCGGGTCTGGAGCCAATCGCTCTCGTTGAGGGATTCACTTCAATGACGGGAGCAAACCCGTCCCGCTCGACCTGGTGGAGCGGCGGCGCAGAACTGCGACGTGGCCAAGAATAGCACTGCCGCGCACCCCGCGCTCACCAGGACGTGAGTGCGCCCTCGATCGCGTCCGCGAGTTCCGGCAGGGTCCGGGTGACCGGGAACTGCGGGAACTCGGCGACCACCGACTCCGGCGGCCGGATCAGGATGCCGGCGTCGGCCTCGCTCAGCATGGCGGTGTCGTTGTAGGAGTCGCCCGCGGCGATCACCCGGTAGTTGAGCGCGTGGAAGGCCTTGACCGCGGCCCGCTTGCTGTCCGGCTGACGCAGCGTGTAGCCGACGATCCGGTCGTCCGCGACCTCCAGCCGATGGCAGAACAGCGTCGGGTGGCCCAGCTGGGCCATCAGCGGCATCGCGAACTCGTAGAAGGTGTCGGAGAGGATCACCACCTGGGCTCGCTGCCGGAGCCGGTCGAGGAACTCCTGCGCGCCGGGCAGCGGGCCCATCTCGGCGATCACCGCCTGGATGTCGGCCAGCTTCAGGTCGTGCTCGTCCAGCACGCCCAGCCGGTGGGCCATCAACCGCTCGTAGTCGGCGACCTCGCGGGTGGTCAGCCGCAGCGCGTCGATGCCGGTGCGCTCGGCCACGTTGATCCAGATCTCCGGGACCAGCACGCCCTCCAGGTCGAGGCAGACCAGGTTCATCGGCCCTCCACCCGCATCAGCGCGACCCCGGCGCCGACCTCGGGCAGCCGTTGCAGTTCGGCGATGGTGGCCCGCACGTCGGCGTCCGGCGCGACGTGGGTCATCACGCCGAGCCGCGCCCAGGACTCGCCGTCCCCGCCGTCCTGCCGCACCGCCTGGAGCGAGACGCCGTGGGCCCCGAAGCAGGCCGCCACCTTCGCCAGGACGCCGGGCTCGTCGGTCACCTGCAGCGCCACGTAGTAGCGGGAGCTGACCTCGCCGGACGGGGTGATCGCTCGGGCGGAGTAGGCGGACTCCCCCGGCCCTGCGACGCCGCGCACCCGGTTGCGGGCCGCGGTCACCACGTCACCCATCACCGCCGAGGCGGTCGGCTGGCCGCCGGCACCGGGCCCCATGAACATCAGCCGGCCGGCATTGCGGGATTCGATGAACACCGCGTTGTAGGCGCCCGGGATGCTGGCCAGCGGGTGCGAGACCGGCACCATGGTGGGGTGGACGCCGACCGCGATCCGGCCGTCCGACGACAGGGTGCAGTCGGCCAGCAGCTTGATCACGCAGCCCATCTCCCTGGCCGCCTCGACGTCGTCGAGGCTCACCCCGGTGATGCCTTCGCGATCCACGTCGGCCAGCGTCACCCGGGAGTGGAAGGCCAGCGACGCCAGGATGGCCGCCTTGGCGGCGGCGTCGAAGCCCTCGACATCGGCGGTCGGGTCGGCCTCGGCGTAACCCAGCGCCTGGGCCTCGGCCAGCACGTCGGCGAAGCTCTCGCCGGCGGAGTGCATCTTGTCGAGGATGAAGTTGGTGGTGCCGTTGACGATCCCCTTGACCGCCAGCACCTCGTCGCCGACCAGCGACTCCCGCAGCGGCCGGATGATCGGGATCGCGCCGGCGACCGCCGCCTCGTAGTAGAGATCCACCCCGGCCGCCTCGGCGGCGGCGTAGAGCGGGCCACCCTCGGAGGCCAGCAGGGCCTTGTTGGCGGTGACCACCGACGCCCCCGCCTCGATCGCGGCGAGCAGCAGGTCACGGGCCGGTTCGATCCCGCCCATCAACTCGATCACCAGGTCGAGATCCCCGCGGCGCACCAGCGCGTCGGCCTCGGTGGTGAGCAGCGCCGGGTCGATCCCCTCGCGCCGCTTGCCGCCGTCGCGCACCGCGATCCCGACCAGCTCCAGCGGCCGGCCGATCCGGGCCCGCAGGTCCTCGGCCTGGGTGAGCAGCAACCGGGCAACCTGGGAACCCACCACTCCGCACCCGAGCAGGGCGACCTTCAGCGGGGCACTCGTCGTCATCGGGATCCTTGTCAGTCGGTGAGGCCGGCGTCCAGGGCCAGCAGGTCGTCCAGGGTCTCGCGGCGCACCAGGGTGGTGACCTGACCGTCCTTCACCGAGACCACCGGAGGCCGCGGAGTGTGATTGTAGTTGCTGGCCATCGAGCGGCTGTACGCCCCCGAGGCGGGGACGGCGAGCAGATCGCCGGGACGGACGTCGGCGGGCAGGAACTCGTCCCGCACCAGGATGTCGCCGCCCTCGCAGTGCACCCCGACCACCCGGGAGACCACCGGCTCGGCGTCCGACACCCGGGAGGCCAGGCTCGCGGAGTACTCGGCGGCGTAGAGCGCCGGACGGATGTTGTCGCTCATCCCGCCGTCCACCGAGACGTACCGGCGGGACATGCCGCCGCCCACCTCGACCACCTTCACCGTGCCCACCCGGTAGAGGGCCAGGCCGGCCGGGCCGACGATAGCCCGCCCGGGCTCGATCGAGATCGCCGGGAGCTCCAGCCCGAAGCCGCGCACCTCGTGGTCGACGATCTCCCGCAGGCCGGCGGCGAGCTGCTCGGGCGTCGCCGGGTCGTCCTCCTTGGTGTAGGCGATGCCGAAGCCACCGCCCAGGTCGAGCTCGGCCAGCGAAACCCCGGTCGCCTCGCGGAACTGGCTGAACAGCTTCAGCGTCCGGCGGGCGGCCACCTCGAAGCCGTTGGTGTCGAAGATCTGCGAACCGATGTGGGAGTGGATCCCGAGCAGGTCCAGCCGCGGGCTGTGATAGCAGCGCACCATCGCGACCAGTGCCTGGCCGCCCTGGATCGAGAACCCGAACTTCTGGTCCTCGTGCGCGGTGGCGATGTACTCGTGGGTGTGCGCCTCGACGCCGGTGGTGACCCGGATCAGCACCTGGGCGGTGGTGTCCAGTTCGGCGCAGAGCCGTTCCAGCCGGCCGATCTCGTCGGCGGAGTCGACGATGATCCGCCCGACACCGGCTTCCAGCCCCAGTCTCAGCTCCGCCTCGCTCTTGTTGTTGCCGTGCATGCCGATCCGCGCCGCCGGCATCCCCGACCGCAGCGCGACGGTGAGTTCCCCCAGCGAGCAGACGTCCAGGCTGAGTCCCTCCTGGGCCACCCAGCGGGCGATCGTGCCGCACAGGAAGGACTTGCCGGCGTAGTAGACGGTCCAGCCGTCGAAGGCGTCCCGCCAGGCGCGGGCGCGCTGCCGGAAGTCCTCCTCGTCCAGGACGTAGGCCGGCGTGCCCACCTGCTCGGCCAGGTCGGTCAGCTTCAGGCCGGCCACCGAGATGACCCCGTCGTCCCGCCGGGTGACGCTCGAACTCCACAGCGCGGGGGTGAGCGCGTTGACGTCGTCCGGGCGGGTCAACCACACCGGAGCCGGCGAGGTCGCGTCGGCGTGAAGCGAGCCCGCGACATGCATGTGCGTCATAGCCGCCTACTGTGCCAGAGGTTGGCCGTCCCGCCCGACGCCGGCGGATTGCTGGTCACCCCGGCGGGGCGGGACCGGTCGCCACCACACGGCGTCGCGGCCCCCCGATCTTTGCTACAGTTGCCGAGGCCCGCACAGCCGGCCCCCGTAGCTCAGGGGATAGAGCACCGCCCTCCGGAGGCGGGAGCGCAGGTTCGAATCCTGCCGGGGGCGCCAGCCAGGCTCCTGATCGGACCCGTAGGGATCCGGCCAGGAGCCATTTCGCTGCCCGGGCCGGGAAGACCTGGAACGCCCGCGCCGGTCACCGGCTCCGGGGACCGCTGCCACCCCTCGCCATGGGCAGTCTTGCCACCGACGGGTCCAGCGCGGAGCGGTGGTCGGCCCGCCGTGCCGCGAGTCGGTAACCTGATGGGATGCAGCCCGCCCCAGGCTCCGACTCACCGCAGCGAGGACGCTGTGGTTCGGCCTGGAGTGGGTAGCATCGTCGCGAGGCAAAACTCCTAGCCCGAGCAAGGAAGATGAGGAAAGTGGCCACCACGCCGCAGGACGTGACCCCCGGCGATACCGCCGACTTCGGAGCCAATGACTGGCTGATCGACGAACTCCGGGAGAAGTTCCAGGCCGATCCCGGCTCGGTGGACAGTTCCTGGGCCGCGTATTTCCGGGCCGAGAGCGCCTCGTCGCCGACCTCCCCCACGTCACCGCCGGGCAGGACCGCCACCAACGCCACACCCACGGCCACCCAGGCCACCCAGGCCACGGACGCCGGGACCGCCGAACCGGCCGAGGTCTCCGACGAGGCGGCCGCGGAACCCGCCCCGCAGGCCACCCGCGGCAAGGTCGAGCGCCGGACGAAGCGGGCCGGTGGCCCGGAGGCCCCCGGCTCCGGCCAGGGTGTCTCCCCCGACCTGCCGCGGATCACCGAGGCGCCGGTCGCCAAGCCCAGCGACGCCACCGTCACCCCGCTGCGCGGGCCGGGCATGCGGACCGCGGCGAACATGGAGACCTCGCTGGGGGTGCCCACCGCCACCAGTGTCCGCGAAGTACCGATGAAGCTGGCGATCGACCAGCGGCAGATGATCAACGAGCACCTGGCCCGTTCCACCGGTGGGAAGGTGTCCTTCACCCACCTGATCGGCTACGCGATGATCCGCGCCCTGGTCGCGATGCCCGAGCTGAACAACCACTACGAGCTGATCGACGGCAAGCCCAACCTGGTCGCGCCGGCGGCGATCAACCTGGGCCTGGCGATCGACGTCGCCAAGCCGAACGGCACCCGGCAGCTGCTGGTGCCGAACATCAGGAACTGTGCCGACCTGGACTTCGTCCAGTTCTGGGCCGCCTACGAGAAGCTGGTCCAGCGCGCCCGCAGCAACGGTCTCACCGCCGACGACTTCGCCGGCACCACCGCCAGCCTGACCAATCCCGGCGGGCTGGGCACCAACCACTCGGTACCCCGGCTGATGTCGGGCCAGAGCGTGATCCTCGGCGTCGGGTCGATCGACTACCCGCCGGAGTTCCAGGGCACCAGCCAGGACCGGATCAACGCCCTGGGCATCTCCAAGGTCACCACCCTCACCTCCACCTACGACCACCGGGTGATCCAGGGCGCGCAGTCGGGTGAGTTCCTGAAGTACATCCACGAGCTGCTGATCGGCAAGCACGGCTTCTACGACCAGATCTTCGCCTCGCTGCGGGTGCCCTACACCCCGATCCGGTGGGCGGCGGACGTCAGTGACCAGGCCCTGGGCACCATGCCCCGGCCGGCCCGGGTGTTCGCGCTGATCAACGCCTACCGCACGCTCGGCCACTACATGTCCGACATCGACCCGCTGGAGTACCGCCAGCGCACCCACCCCGAGCTCGCCATCGAGCACCACGGCCTCACGCTGTGGGATCTGGACCGCCGGTTCCCGGTCGGCGATCTGGGCGGCGTCTCCGGCCGGGACTTCACCATGCGCGAGATCCTGGCCGTGCTGCGCGGCTCCTACTGCCGCACGGTCGGCGTGGAGTACATGCACATCGCCGACAACGAGCAGCGCGACTGGATCCAGGAGCGGTTCGAGCGTCCGTTCGTCCGCTGGCCGCGGGAGGAGCACCTGCGCATCCTGGACAAGCTCAACGAGGCGGAGATCTTCGAGACCTTCCTGCAGACCAAGTTCGTCGGCCAGAAGCGGTTCTCGCTGGAGGGCGGGGAGTCGGCGATCGTCTTCCTGGACGAGATCTGCGAGCAGGCAGCGAACGCCGGCCTGGACGAGGCGATCATCGGCATGCCGCACCGCGGCCGGCTGAACGTGCTGGCCAACATCGTCGGCAAGTCCTACGCCCAGATCTTCCAGGAGTTCGACGGCGGCTTCGACCCCCGGCTCAACCAGGGCACCGGCGACGTGAAGTACCACCTCGGCGCCGAGGGCCAGTTCACCGCCGCCACCGGCCAGACCATCAAGACCTCGGTGGCCGCCAACCCGAGCCATCTCGAAGCAGTCAACCCGGTGCTGGAGGGCATCGTCCGGGCCAAGCTCGACCAGCATGCCCGGCGCGACGGTGTCTTCCCGGTGCTGCCGATCCTGATCCACGGCGACGCCAGCTTCGCCGGCCAGGGGGTGGTCTACGAGACCCTGCAGATGAGCCAGCTTCGGGCCTACAAGACCGGCGGCACCATCCACCTGGTGATCAACAACCAGGTCGGCTTCACCACCGCGCCGGTCGAATCCCGCTCCACCGTCTACGCCACCGACATCGCCAAGGGCTTCCAGTCGCCGATCTTCCACGTCAACGGCGACGATCCCGAGGCGGTCGCCCGGGTCGCCCAGATCGCCTTCGACTTCCGGCAGCGGTTCGGCAAGGACGTGGTGATCGACCTGGTCTGCTACCGCCGCCGCGGCCACAACGAGGGCGACGACCCCAGCTTCACCCAGCCGCTGATGTACGACCTGATCGAGCAGAAGCGCTCCGTCCGGCGGCGGTACACCGAGGCGCTGATCGGACGCGGGGACATCTCCACCGAGGACGCCGAGGAGGTGATGGCCCGCTTCCGCGCCCGGCTGGAGGGCGTCTTCACCGACTTCCGCAACGCCGAGCCGGAGGACGGCCAGAGCTACCGCAAGGTGCCCTACTACCCGGCGAAGCTGGGTGAGGACGGCGGCACCTCGATCACCCCCGAGGTGATGGAGACCGTCGCCCAGGCCCACCTGGTGTTCCCCGACGGCTTCACCGTCCACCCGAAGGTGCTGCCGCAGCTGCAGCGCCGCGCGGACGCGATCCGGAACGGCCCGATCGACTGGGCCACCGCCGAGATGCTCGCCTTCGGCTCGCTGCTGCTGGAGGGACGTCCGGTCCGGCTGGTCGGGCAGGATTCCCGCCGCGGTACCTTCAGCCAGCGGTTCGCGGCGGTGGTCGACCGGGTGACCAACGAGGCCTACGTCCCGTTGAAGCACCTGGCCGACGGCCAGGGCGAGTTCTACGTCTTCGACTCCCTGCTCAGCGAGTACGCCGCGATGGGGTTCGAGTACGGCTATTCGGTGGCCGCGCCGGACGCCCTGGTGCTCTGGGAAGCCCAGTACGGCGACTTCGCCAACGGCGCCCAGACCATCTCCGACGAGTTCATCGCCGCGGGCAACGCCAAGTGGACGCAGAAGTCGGGCGTCGTGCTGCTGCTGCCGCACGGCTACGAGGGACAGGGACCCGACCACACCTCGGCCCGGCTGGAGCGGTGGCTCAACCTGTGCTCGGAGGGCGCCCTGGCGGTCTGCCAGCCCTCGACGCCGGCCAGCTACTTCCACCTGCTGCGCACCCACGCCTACGTCAACTGGCACCGTCCGGTGGTGGTCGCCACGCCCAAGTCGATGCTGCGCAGCAAGCAGGCGGTCTCGCAGATCTCCGACTTCACCCAGGGTTCCTGGCAGCCGGCGATGGGCGATCCGACGATCACCGATCCGGCCGCCGTGGAGCGCATCCTGCTGTGCTCGGGGAAGATCCGGTGGGATCTGATCAACGCCCGCGCCGAGGCCGGCCTGGACGGCCGTGTGGCGATCCTGCCGCTGGAGCGTCTCTACCCGCTGCCGACCAGGGAGCTGGCCGCGGAACTGGCCCGGTACCCGCAGGTCACCGACATCCGGTTCGTCCAGGACGAGCCGGAGAACCAGGGCCCGTGGTGGTTCCTGCAGCTCCACCTGCCGGCCGCGATCGCCCAGCAGCTGCCCGGGTACCGGTTGAACCTGAGCGGCATCACCCGGCCTGCCGCCTCGGCGCCGTCGGTGGGCGACGCCAAGGTGCACCTGCAGCAGCACCTTGAGCTGATGCAGCGCGCGATGGCACAGTGAGGCGACCATGTACTTCACCGATCGCGGCATCGAGGAGTTGCAGCAGCGGCGCGGCGATGAGGAGATCAGCTTCGACTGGCTGGCCGAGCAGCTGGCGCTGTTCGTCGACCTGAACCCGGATTTCGAGGTGCCGATCGAACGGCTGGCCACCTGGCTGGCCCGACTGGATGACGAGGACGAATGAACGCTGCCGAGATCGCCGATCGATTCACCGAACTGGTCGGCGGTTCGCCGTCCGGTGTCTGGGCGGCCCCCGGACGGATCAACCTGATCGGCGAGCACACCGACTACAACGGCGGCTACGTGCTGCCCTTCGCGATCCCGCAGGCAGCCGTGCTGGCGGCGCGACCGCGACCGGACGAGTGCTGGCGGTTCACCTCGCTGGAACTGGAGTCCACCGTCGAGACCGACCGGCTCACCCCGGGTGAGACCGGCTGGCAGGCCTACCTGGCAGGCGTGGTGTGGGCGCTGCGGGAGGCCGGCCACCAGGTGGGCGGCGCCGACTTCGTCCTCTCCTCCGACGTCCCGATCGGGGCCGGGCTGTCCTCCTCGGCGGCGATCGAGTGCGCCACCCTGACCGCGCTGTGCGACCTGTACGGGCTCGCCATCGAACCGATGGCCCGGGCCCGGCTGGCCCAGCGCGCGGAGAACGCCTACGTCGGAGCCCCGACCGGATTGATGGACCAGGCGGCGTCCACGCTGTGCACCCAGGACCACGCGCTGTTCCTGGACTGCCACACCCTGGCGGTGCGGCAGGTGCCACTGCGGATCGCCGAGGCGGGCCTGGCCATCCTCGTGGTCGACACCCGGACGCCGCACAGTCACGTCGACGGCGAGTACGCCGCGCGGCGGGCCTCGTGCACCGAGGCCTGCCGGCTGCTCGGCATCGACCTGCTCCGCGAGGTGGACGATCTGGACGGCGCGCTGGCCCGGTTGCCCGAACTCGAAGCTCGGCGGGTGCGCCATGTGGTCACCGAGAATCGGCGCGTGCTGGAGGCGGTGGACGCCCTGGCCGACGACGACTTCGCCCGGCTGGGGGCGCTGATGACCGCCTCGCACCGGTCGATGCGCGACGACTACGAGATCACCGTGCCGACCGTCGACCTGGCCGTCGACACCCTGCTGGCAGCCGGGGCCCTGGGGGCCCGGATGACCGGTGGCGGCTTCGGCGGCTGCGTCCTGGGGCTGCTTCCCGCCGAGCAGGTCGATCAGGCGGCGGCGGCCGTTCGGGAGGCCTTCGCCAATGCCGGCTTCGGGATGCCGGTCAGCTTCGTGGGGGCTCCTTCGCCGGGGGCGCGCCGGCTCTCCTGAGCCGGGGCCAGCGCAGCACCGCGGTGGTCGACGGCAGCACCACCGCCACCAGGGTGATCGCCGAGAGCACCACCACCAGCCATGCCGCCGGTGCGGCACCGGCCATGGTGAAGGCCACGATCGTGTTCAGCGCGGCCTCGATCAGCGCCGGGCCACGGCCGAGCAGGGAACGCCGCCACAACGCCACCCCGGCGGCCACCCCGGCCAGTCCGTAGACCGCGAGCCAGCCGCCGATCGCGCCGCTGAAGGTGCCGTGGCCGGAGAGCATCGAAGCCACCGCGAAGCCGATCACGACCACGCCCAGCACCACCGATCCCAGGCTGGCCACGATCAGCCCACGAGGGCGGGGGCCGGCGGACGCGTCAGCGGAATGCACCAGCGCAGCTTACTGTCCGACGCCGCCCGGAACGCGGCACAACTTTTCTGCCCGTCAACTACTGACGTTTGCGAATTCAGCACCTACACTTGAATCTGCGCGATTCACGGTCGGACGTCATCCCGGAGTCGATTCGTGCGGGAATACCTGGCCAAGAGCGGGCGTTGTGCCCGACTGCGGTAATCATCCACCTTAAGGAGTTGTGTTCTTCATGGACTGGCGCCATCGAGCAGCCTGCCTGACCGAGGATCCGGAGCTGTTCTTCCCGGTCGGCAACACCGGGCCGGCGCTGATGCAGATCGCGGAGGCCAAGAAGGTCTGCCGCCGCTGCGACGTGCGTGAGACCTGCCTGCAGTGGGCGCTGGACGCCGGCCAGGACCACGGTGTCTGGGGTGGACTCTCCGAGGACGAGCGACGCTCGATGAAGCGCCGCGCGGCACGGATGCGGGTCCGCGCCGGCTGACCGCTCACCACGCCACGGCCCAACCGCTGGTCGGGATCCGGCCCGCGCGGCGGACGGAGTCCCGAAGCCCACAACGAACCCGAGGACAACCCTTCGAGACACGGCCTTCGGCCGACCTCGGGGATCGATCCGACAACCGGTTCAGGCGAGCGGTACCCGGACCGAGGCGACCGTCCCGATCCCGTCCTCCCCCGGCACCAGGCTGAAGGTCCCGCCCAGGTCCTCCACCAGGGTGGAGACGATCGACAGTCCCAGGCTGGTCGACGACGCCAGGGTGAAACCCTCGGGCAGCGGCTCGCCATGGTTGACCACCTCGACCACCAGTTCGCCGCGCCGCTGCTGAGGGCGCACCCAGACCGAGCCCGAGCTGTCCCGCAGCCCGTGCTCGACCGCGTTCTGGCACAGCTCGGTGAGCACCAGCGAGAGGCTGGTCGCGACATCCGCCGGCACCGAGCCGAAGCTGCCCTCGCGCACCATCCTGACCTTGCCCCCGGTGGCCGCCACGTCGCCCACCATCCGCAACAGCCGGTCGGCGACGTCGTCGAACTGCACGCTGGTGTCGAAGGCCTGGGAGAGGATCTCGTGCACCACCGCGATCGAGGTGACGCGCTTCATCGCATCGTCCAGCGCCCCCTTGGCGTCCGGGGAGGTGATCCGGCGGGACTGCAGGCGCAGCAGCGCGGCGACGGTCTGCAGGTTGTTCTTCACCCGGTGGTGGATCTCGCGAATGGTCGCGTCCTTGGTGACCAGCTGACGTTCCTGGGTGCGCAGTTCGGTGGTGTCCCGGCACATCACCAGCAGCCCGCAGGGCCCGTCGTCATCCCGCAGCGGCAGCACCCGGACCCGCACGGTGGCGGTCGGCGACTCCAGTTCCACCTCGCGCAACACCCGTCCGGAGAGCGAGGAGGCGACCGGCTGCTCCACCGGGCGGCGGTGGTCGGTCAGCAGGCTCCGGGTGACGCCGACGAAGGACTCCCCCTCCAGATCGCCGGTGAGGCCCATCCGGCGGTAGGCGCTCAGCGCGTTCGGGCTGGCGAAGGTGATGATGCCTTGGGCGTTCACCCGGATCGTGCCGTCGCCGACCCGCGGCGACACCCACGGCACCGGCGGATCGCCCTCGATCGGGAACTCGCGATGGTGGACCATGCCGGCCAGGATCTCGGCAGCCTCCAGATACGCGTCCTCCAGCGCACCGGGGGCGCGGACGCCCATCTGGTTGGTGTGCATCTCGACCACGCTGAGACAGCGCTCCCCCGCCATGATCGGGATCGCCTTGATGTCCACCGGGATGCCGGCCTGCAGGCTGTTCCCGCTGGCGTGGCAGATCTCGCCGGAGAGGAACGCCTCGGTGACCAGGTGCTCGGGGTCGTAGGAGATCTCCTCCCCGACCACGTCGTCCTCCAGTGAGGTCGGGCCGGTGGTGGGACGGATCTGGGCGCAGGCCCAGAAGACGTTGTCGTCCTCGCCGGGCACCCACAGGATGAGGTCGGCGAACGACAGGTCGGCCAGCAGCGACCACTCGTCCACCAGGCGGGAGAGCCAGGCAGCGTCCTTCGCACTCAGCGCCGTGTGCTCCTCGATCACCTGTTCCATGCTCGGCATGTCCCCCACCCTAGGGGGTCGGCCCTCAAGTTGAGCCCCGGCTGGCCGGGTGGCAGAATGGGACGTCGCGCCAGATGCGCGCGATCCACGCGTAAGGAGAATCAGATGGGTAAGGGTGGCCGGAAGCGCCGTTCCCGCAGGAAGAACAGCGCTAACCACGGTAAGCGCCCCAACGCCTGAGGAACCACGAAGCGCCCTCGCCGATCCGGCGGGGGCGCTTCTGCGTCCGGGGGTCTGGTGCTAGTCGGAGACGATCACGGTGCGGGTGACGGTGGTACGGATCCACAGTCGCAGGCTCTCCGGGGCGGACTGGCCCGAGCAGCACCGCCGGATCAGCAACCGCAGCGCCTGTTCGACGTCGTAGCGGTCCAGGCAGGGCTCACAGGCCAGCAGGTGCTCGCGGATCTCGTCGGCCTCGGCCTCGGTCAGCTCGTGATCGTGGAACTCGTACAGCTTGTCGATGATGTGCTGGCAGGCCTGGTTCGTGGTCGGATCACTCATCGCCGTCCTCCGCGATCAGGCCGTGTTCACGGGCGTAGTCGGCCAGCAGCCGACGCAGCTGGTTGCGTCCGCGGTTGAGCCGGGACATCACGGTGCCGATCGGGGTGCCCATGATCTCGGCGATCTCCTTGTAGGAGAAACCCTCCACGTCGGCCAGGTAGACCGCCAGCCGGAAGTCGGGGGCGAGTTCGTGCATCGCGTCGGTGACCGCCGAGTCGGGCATCCGGTCCAGGGCGTCCATCTCCGCCGACCGCAGGCCGGTCGAGGTGTGGGACTCGGCCCGGGCCAACTGCCAGTCCTCGATCGCGTCGGCGCCGGATTCGGCCGGCTGGCGCTGCTTCCGGCGGTAGGTGTTGATGAAGGTGTTGGTCAGGATGCGGTACAGCCAGGCCTTCAGGTTCGTCCCCGGGGTGAACTGGTGGAAGGCGGCGAAGGCCTTGGCGAAGGTCTCCTGCAGCAGGTCCTCGGCGTCCGCGGGGTTGCGGGTCATCCGCAACGCGGCCCCGTAGAGCTGGTCGAGGTACGGCAGGGCATCGGTCTCGAACCGCTCGGCGCGCTCGGCATCGGTCTCCGCCGCGGTTTCCTGGTCGGGCAAGGTAGGTAGAGTCATCAGGATCGAGGGTAGCTCCTCGACCAACGAGCGGCCCACCGGTTGCGCCAGGGTTGAGATCACGTTCGGTTCAACCCCATCGGCCGGTCAGGCTATTCCCCCAGCGGTTCCACCAGCTCCGGGCCGTTGTTCGCCACGTTGCCGACCGCCGTCGAGACCGGGTGGGCGGTGAGTTCCAGCGCCGGGACGTGGAGCAGCTCGTGCGGATCGCCGGCGAAGCCGGGGTCCAGCCAGTCGTCCCAGACCGACGGCGCGACCACCATGGGCATCCGGTCGTGCAGGTGCCCCAGCTGATCGGTGGCGGTGGTGGTGATGATGCTGCAGGTGGTCAGCCAGGTTCCGTCCGGCGCCTTCCAGAACTCGTAGATGCCGGCCATCGTGAGCAGTCCCGGATCGGCCGGATGGATGAACCAGGGCTGCTTGACCGGCCTGCCGCCCTGCCGCGCGCCGGTCGCCTGCCACTCGTAGTAGCCGTCGGCCGGCAGCAGGCAACGCCGGGTGGCGAAGGCCCGGCGGAAGGCGGGCTTGGTCGCCACCGTCTCCACCCGGGCGTTGATCAGCCGGGCGCCGCCACGGGCGTCCTTCGACCAGGACGGGACCAGGCCCCAGGTCAGCGCGACCAGCTTGCGGCGCGGGCCGTCCTCCCCGACCCGCTCCACCACGGCGCGGACCTGGTCGGTCGGCGCGACGTTCCAGGAGGGCGGCGTCAGCGCGACGACCTCGTCGAAGTCGTAGACGTCCTCCAGTAGTTCCTGGCTGGCCGAGGAGGCGTACCGTCCGCACATACCGCCACCCTAATCGGTGGGTCCGTCAGCCCGATCGCCGGATTCGGCTTGGCAGCACGCCGCTGGCGCGCTAGGAATGAGCCATGACCATTCTGCGGGCCGTGGCCCGGACCATGCTGGCCAGCTACTTCGTGGTGAACGGGATCAAGGCGATGCGCCATCCCGAGGAGTTCACCGAGGCGGCCGAGCCGGTTGCCGAAACCCTGCTCCCGCTGGCGAACCAGGTGCTGCCCAAGCAGGCCGCCGTGTACCTGCCGGAGGACACCGCCGGGCTGGTGAAGGTCACCGGGATCGCGCAGATCCTGGGCGGGCTGAGCCTGGCCACCGGGATCGGACGGCGGTTCGGCGCCGGGGTGCTGGCCGCCACCACGGTGCCGCACGTGCTCGCCTCCAACCCGCTCGGCGCCGCCGGGGGCGATCGCGACGCCCGCTACGGACTGCTCAGCAAGAACATCGCCCTGCTCGGCGGCGTGGCGCTGGCGGCGATGGACACCGAGGGCCGGCCGAACCTGGCCTGGAAGGCCCGCGCCCAGAAGGAGATCTTCGCCCGGGAGTCCTCCCGCGCCAAGCAGCTGGCCGAGAAGAAGGCCCGGCAGCTGGCCAAGAGCGCGAAGAAGACCGCCGGCAGGGCGACCAAGGAGATCGCGAGCGTGCTTTCTTGAGCACCTGGAAGGCGCCCAGGGCGTCTTCGCCGGTGACCGGGGAGTTCGCCGTCCCCGGCTCGAAGTCCGCGACCGCGCGCAGCTACCTGCTCGCCGCCCTGGCGGACGGCCCGTCCACGATCCGCGGGGTGCTGCACGCCCGGGACGCCGAGCTGATGCGGGGCGGCCTCGGCCGGCTCGGGGTGAGGTTCGTCGACCTGGCGGACGACACCGTGCAGGTGACTCCGCCGGCCGCCTTCCGGGGCGGCGCGGTGATCGACGTCGGCCTGGCCGGCACCGTGATGCGCTTCCTGCCGCCGATCGCGGCGCTGGCGCCGGAGACCACCCGGTTCGTCGGCGACCCGGCGATGGCGGAGCGCCCGATCGGACCGCTGCTGGGCGCGCTCAGCGACCTCGGTGCCGTGATCAGCCGGCCCTACCGGGTGCCGTTCGAGGTGACCGGCGGGCCGCAGGTCCGCGGCGGCGACGTCGCACTGGACGCCTCTGGGTCGAGCCAGTTCGTCTCCGGGCTGCTGCTGGTCGGCGCCCGGCTGACGGACGGGCTGACCGTCCGGCACACCGGGGCGACCCTCCCCTCGCTGCCGCACATCGGAATGACGATCCGGATGCTGGCCGAACGCGGGGTCCTGGTCGACACCCCGGAGCCGGCCTGCTGGCGGGTGCATCCCGGCCCGATCGCACCGCTGGACGAGACCGTCGAACCCGACCTGACCAACGCCGCCAGCCTGCTGGCCGCCGCGCTGGTGACCGGCGGCAGGCTGACCACTGCCTGGCCGGAAGGCTCGCTGCAGGGTGCCGACGAACTGGCCGGGGTGCTGGCGGGCTTCGGCGCCTCGATCAGCTACCAGGGCGAGGGCAGCGGACGCCGGATCGTCGTCCAGGGGCCGCCGCGACTGCGCGGAGCCGACCTCGACCTGCGCGCCCCCAACGAACTCACTCCGGTGGCCGCCGCCCTGGCGGCGCTCGCCGACGGCCCCTCGACGATCCGGGGAGTGGCCCACGTCCGCGGCCACGAGACCGACCGTCTGGCCGCAATGGAACGGGAGCTGAACGGCCTGGGTGCCCACGTCCGGCAGACCGAGGACGGGCTGCGGATCGAGCCGGCGCCACTGCACGGCGGGGTCTTCCACACCTACGCCGACCATCGCCTGGCCCACGCTGCCGCGCTGGTCGGGTTGGTGGTACCGGTCGAACTCGACGATGTGGCCTGCACCAGCAAGACCATGCCGGACTTCCCGGCCCGGTGGACGGAGCTGGTGCGTCGGTGAGCAAGCGGTACCGCGAGGGCATCACCGAGGATCCGCATGCCGGGTTCGACCGGCCCGCCCGGCGCACCCGGCCGCGCACCAAGGACCGTCCCAGCTACGACGACGCCATCACCGCGCAGGTCGTCACCGTCGACCGGGGGCGGTACCGCTGCCGGCTCGAGGACGGCACCCAGGTCACCGCCACGAAGGCCCGCGGCCTGGGCCGCAAGGCCGCGATCGTGGGGGACGTGGTGAAGCTGGTCGGCGACGCCTCCGGCGCCGAGGGAACCCTGGCCCGGATCGTCGAGGTGGCCGATCGCCGCACCGTCCTGCGCCGCACCGCCGACGACGACGATCCCTACGAACGCCCGATCGTGGCCAACGCCGACCAGCTGGCGATCGTGGTCGCGCTGGCCGACCCGCCACCCAGACCGGGGATGATCGACCGGATCCTGGTGGCCGCCTACGACGCCGGCCTGGAACCGCTGCTGGTGCTGACCAAGGCCGATCTGGCCGCCCCCGACGAGTTGATCGACGTCTACGCCCCGCTGGAGCTGCGGATCGAGGTGGTCGAGCCGGGAAGTGACCTGAGTGGCGTGCGGCAGGCGCTGGCCGGGCGCTGCAGCGTGCTGGTCGGTCACTCCGGGGTGGGCAAGTCCACCCTGGTCAACGCCCTCATTCCCGGGATCGGGCGGGCGACGGGTGAGGTCAACGACGTCACCGGACGCGGCCGTCACACCTCCACCAGCGCGATCCTGCTGGAGCTTCCGCCGCCGGGCGGCTGGGTGATCGACACCCCCGGCGTCCGCTCCTTCGGGGCCAGCCACGTCACCCACGACTCGATCGTGGCGGCCTTCGGTGACCTGGCGGCGATCGCCGCCGACTGTCCCCGCGGCTGCAGTCACGAGACCGGCTCGATCGACTGCGCGCTGGACGAGGCGGTCGCCGACGGCAGGCTGGCCGCGGACCGGCTGGAATCCTTCCGCCGGATGGAGCGCGCCTGGACCACGCCCGGCTACTGAGGGAATAGGTTTTGCTCATGCCTGACCAACCGTTGGTGGACGATCTGCGCCTGGCGCACGTCCTGGCCGATGCCGCCGACTCGATCACCACCAGCCGCTTCCGGGCGACCGACCTGGTGGTGACCAGCAAGCCCGACCTCACCCCGGTGACCGATGCCGACACGGCGGTCGAGGACGCGATCCGCTCCATGCTGGGCCGCACCCGGCCGCGGGACGCCGTCCACGGCGAGGAGCGGCAGGATTCCGGTTGGGGCCCGCGGCGGTGGGTGATCGACCCGATCGACGGCACCAAGAACTTCGTCCGTGGCGTCCCGGTCTGGGCGACCCTGATCGCCTTGATGAACGGCGACGAGGTGGTGGCCGGGGTGGTCTCCGCACCGGCGCTCGGCCGCCGCTGGTGGGCGTCCAAGGGCGGCGGTGCGTTCACCGGACGCTCGCTGCTGCAGGCCACGCCCTGCCGGGTCTCGGCGGTCGCCGAGGTCCAGGACGCCTCGCTCTCCTACTCCTCGATCAGCGGGTGGGTGGAATCCGGACGGGGTCAGCAGTTCGTCGACCTGTTGCGGGACTGCTGGCGAACCCGCGCCTACGGCGACTTCTGGAGCTACATGCTGCTGGCCGAGGGGGCGGTCGATCTGGCCGCCGAGCCCGACCTGGCGCTGTACGACATGGCGGCACCCTCCATCGTGGTGACCGAGGCGGGTGGCCGGTTCACCAGCCTGGACGGCGCCGACGGCCCGCACGGGCCGGGCGCGATCGCCACCAACACCCTGCTGCACGACGAGGTGGTGGCCAGGCTGGCCCCCCGCTGACCGGGCGTCCGTCCCGCTGATCGAGCCTGCCGAGATCAAGGGACTCCCAACCACCCGGTCCCGACCCGCTCGACCGACCGACCCGACACACCCTCGCGAGCGGGTCTCGACAAAGCCCGGCCGGCGGACGGGCTGACCCCGGCGCCCGGTATGGTGGGACCAAACACCACGAGAAGAGCGCTCATGAGCACCCTGTTTTTGATCGGCATTGTCGCCGTGGTGCTGGGCGCGGTGGCCCTGCTGGCCGACGGCTCCCTCGACTTCATTCCCGACAGCGAGTGGTTCTCCCTCACCGGGATCGCCTCCGGGGTGGCGATGTTCGGCTTCACCGCCGGCATCCTGGAGGGCATCGGCTTCCCGCTGTCAATCGCGCTGGTGGCCGGTGGCGTCGCCGGGCTCGGCGTGATCGTCGGAGTCAGCTGGCTGATCTACAAGCTGCGCAACTCCTCCGACAGCCCTGACTCGTCCATCAACTCCCTGGTCGGCGCGACCGGCACGGTGATCACCCCGATCCCGGCCGGCGGCACCGGTGAGGTG
Organism: Actinomycetes bacterium; assembly: GCA_023393755.1. GTDB lineage: Bacteria > Actinomycetota > Actinomycetes > Propionibacteriales > Propionibacteriaceae > Propionicimonas. The sequence continues at coordinate 18,125 of JAEXCA010000069.1, forward strand.
GACGTCCGGTTCGGTGGCGAACGTCACCGGTTCAACGCGGTCTCCGAGGACGCGATCCCGGCCACCGGCCAGGTCAGCATCGTCGGCATCGTCTCCCCCACCTGTCTTCGCGTCGTCCACCTGCGGTAGAAAGGAACCACCTTGCTAGACCTGCTCGGCAATCCAGTCATCGGCATCATCGGAATCCTGGTCGTCGGAATCCTGGTGATCTGGCTGATCGCCTCCCGGTACCGGGTCGCCAAGCCGAACGAGGCGTTCGTGATCACCGGACGGGGCGGCAAGCGCACCGTCGACCCGGTCACCGGCCAGACCACCGTCGACCTGTCGGGCCAGAAGGTGGTCCGCGGCGGTGGCGCGTTCATCATCCCGCTGATCCAGCAGCTCAGCGTGATCGACCTCTCCTCGCACCGGATCGAGGTCGGCGTCGGCGGCGCCTACAACGCCAAGGGCATCAAGCTCAACGTCCACGGCGTCGCGATCGTCAAGGTCGGCGGCACCGACGAGGCGATCCGGGCGGCCGCCCAGCGGTTCAACGCCCAGCAGGGTGCGGTCGAGGAGTTCTGCCGCGAGGTGCTGACCGGTTCGCTGCGTTCGATCATCGGCGCGATGGAGGTCGACAAGATCATCTCCGACCGGGCCGCCTTCGCCCACAAGGTCGCCGAGGCCGCCGAATCCGACCTGGCCGGCCAGGGCCTGATGATCGACACCTTCCAGATCCAGGACATCGCCGACTCCGAGGGCGGCACCTACCTGCGCGCCCTGGGCCGTCCCGCGGCCGCCCGGATCCGGCAGACCGCCGACATCGCCGAGGCCGAGGCTCGACAGCAGTCCGAGCAGGCCCGTGCCGCCGCCGAGCAGGCGATCGCCTCCGCCCAGCGCGACCTGGCGCTGAAGCAGGCCGCGATCCTCTCCGAGACCGACAAGGCCGCCGCCGAGGCCGCCAACGCCGGCCCGCTGGAGCAGACCGCGCAGCAGCAGAAGCTGGTGTCGGCGCAGCAGGAGGTGGCCACCCAGCAGGCCGTGCTGACCGAGCGTCAGCTGGACGCCACGGTGCGCCGCCAGGCGGACGCCAAGCGGTACGAGACCGAGACCCTGGCCGCCGCCCAGAAGGCGGCCGCGCTGCTCGAGGCGGACGCCAAGCGCTACCAGACCGAGACCCGGGCCGAGGCCGACAAGGCCGCCGCGATCCTGGCCGCCGAGGCGCAGAAGCAGGCACGTATCGCCGCCGCGGAGGCACTGAAGGCCGAGGGTGAGGCGGAAGCCGCCGCGAAGGTCGCCACCGGTACCGCCCAGGCCGAGGTCGAACGTGCCCAGGGCGAGGCCCGGGCAACCGCCACCCTCGCCACCGGTGGTGCCGAGGCCGAGGTGCTGGACAAGAAGGCAGAGGCCTACAGCCGGTACAACCAGGCCGCGGTGCTCGACATGCTGGTGCACGTGCTGCCGCAGGTCGCCCACGAGGTGGCGGCCCCGATGGCGGCGATCGATCAACTGACGGTGATCTCCACCGACGGCGCCTCCGACCTGACCAAGAAGGCGACCACCGTGATGACCGAGCTGCCGGCGGTGGTCAAGCAGCTCACCGGGCTGGACCTGAACGAGCTGATCGCCGGCTACGTCACCGGCGAGAACAAGCTCGGCGAAGCCAAGCCCAGCCGGGCGGTGGAGGCCGAGTAAGCGACCGAACCACCGGGGACGGTTCCGGGACCACCGGGGACGGTTCCAGGGCCACCGGGGACGGTTCCGGGACCACCAAGAAC
>JAEXCA010000116.1 GCA_023393755.1 Actinomycetes bacterium
GCTGGCGGGCGTCCGCGACGTCACCCTCTCCGGCCAGCAGTCCACGGAGGTGGTGATCACCTACGACGAGGCCGGGCTGCGCAAGGCCGGCGTCGATCCGTCCCTGATCGGTCAGCTGTTCGGAGCCAACTCGACCGCGATACCCTCCGGCACCATCCGCAACGGCAGCACCAACCTGGACGTCCAGACCGGGACCACCTACTCCTCGATCGAAGAGCTCCGGGATCTGCTGCTGCAGGGCACCGACGGCCCGGTCGCGCTGAAGGACGTGGCGACCGTCGCCGAGCAACCGGTCGAGACCACCTCGATCTCCCGGGTGAACGGACGGCCCTCGCTCACCCTCTCGGTGACCAAGAACGCCGGCGCCAACACCGTCTCGGTGGCCCACGAGGTGAACCGGGCGATCGAGCAGCTCGAGCAGCAACTCGGCAACAACGCCGACTTCGCGGTGGTCTTCGACCAGGCGCCCTACATCGAGCAGTCGATCCACGACCTCTCGGTCGAGGGCGGCATCGGCCTGGCCATGGCGGTGCTGGTGATCATGATCTTCCTGGGCTCGATCCGACCCACCCTGATCACCGCCGTGTCGATCCCGCTGGCCCTGCTGATCGCGCTGGCCGGGCTGTGGGTCGGCGGCTACTCGCTCAACATCCTCACCCTGGGCGCGTTGACGGTGGCGATCGGACGGGTGGTGGACGACTCGATCGTGGTGATCGAGAACATCAAACGCCACCAGGCGATGGGCGAGTTCGGCCGGGAGTCGATCGTCCGGGCGGTGAAGGAGGTGGCCGGCGCGGTGACCTCGTCCACCCTCACCACGGTCGCGGTGTTCCTGCCGATCGGCCTGGTCGGCGGTCAGGCCGGGGAGATGTTCCGTCCGTTCGCCCTCACCATCACCGTCGCCCTGCTGGGCTCGCTGCTGGTGTCGCTCACCGTGATCCCCGTCCTGGCGTCCTGGTTCATGCGGCCGTCCGCCAAGCAGCTGGCCGATCCGCACGCCGGCGAACGGGAGGACTCCTCGCTTCGCTCGTCCGCTCCCCTCAATCGCCTCGGTCATTCGAGCAAGCTCGATGACTCTCGGCTCAATCGGGAGACCAACACCTGGCTGCACAAGGCGTACAACCCCGTGCTGGGCTGGTCGCTGCGGCACCGCGCGCTCACCCTGCTGATCGCGCTGGGCGTGTTCGGCGGGACGGTCGCCCTGGCCCCGCACCTGAAGACCGACTTCATCGGCTCGATGGGCCAGGAGTCGCTGCAGATCTCGCAGGAGCTGCCGACCGGCACCGGCCTGGCGGAGACCGACGCCGCCAGCCGCCGCGTGGAGACGATCCTGGCCGCCACGCCGGAGGTGGAGACCTACCAGACCACCATCGGCGGCTCCTCCTCGCTCTTCCTCGGTAGCCAGACCAGCACCAACCACGCCACCTTCACCGTGACCCTGCGCAAGGGCAGCGACCCGACCGCGACCACCGCGGCGCTGCGGGCGAAGCTGGCCGAGGCGGGCGACCTGGGCACCGTCGAGGTCTCCCAGGGCACCAGCCAGATGGCCAGCCAGATGGTGGTCTACGTCGAGAGCTCGGACGCCGACGCGCTGGCCGGCGGCAGCGACCAGGTGCTGGCCATGCTGCAGGGGATCGACGATCTCACCAGCCCGACCTCCGACCTCTCCGACGCCCAGCAGCTGCTCTCGGTGAACGTCGACGAACAGGCCGCCGCCGACAAGGGGATGACCCAGGTCGGGATCGGCCAGGCGGTGGCGCGGGCGGTCCGCGGCCAGCTGCTCGGCAGCCTGACCCAGGGCGACACCACGCTGGACGTCTACCTGCGCTCGCAGGAGCCGGTGAAGGACATCGACGAACTCCGGGCGATCAAGCTGCCGGTCACCCAGAAGATGACCATGGATGCCCGGCTGGACGCGGCCGACAAGGTCAGCGAACGCCAGGAGAAGATGACCGAGGACGCCAAGGCCGAGGGCAACAAGGCGTACAACAAGCAGGTCTCCCAGCTGAAGAAGGCGCGTTCGGCGGCGAAGCAGGCGTCCAGGAAGGCCGAGTCGCAGCTGAAGAAGGCGCAGAAGCAGCTCAAGCAGCTGCAGGGCGCGCTGGAGCAGGCGCAGGCGGCCGCCACCGCCGGGCTCGATCCGAGCACGGTCACCCAGTCCGTCTTCCAGCTCACCCAGGCGGTCAGCGGGGTCACCACCCAGGTGATCCAGCTCAGCCAGGGCGTGGCCGCCGCCCGCGGGCAGGTGTCGTCGGTCGACGCCCAGCTCAAGGCGCTGGCCGAGCAGCGGGAGAAGTCGCTGGATTCCCAGGCCGAACAGCAGCAGCTGGCCGACGACGCCAAGGCCGCCCAGAAGCTGAACCCGAAGCCGGCCCTGCTGTCGGACGTCGCCGACGTCCAGGTCACCGAGGCGCCGGGGACCATCACCCGGGTGAACGGCGTCCGGGCCGCGACCATCACCGCGTCCGTGGAGGGTGGCGATCTGGGGACGACCACCACCGCCGTCCAGCAGGGGCTGGCCAACCTCGACCTGCCGGACGGGGTGACGGTCCGGATCGGCGGCATCTCCGAGCAGCAGCAGGAGGCCTTCACCCAGCTGGGCCTGGCGATGGCGGTGGCCGTGGCGGTGGTGTACCTGATCATGGTGGCGACCTTCGGCTCGCTGCTGCAGCCGCTGATCCTGCTGGTGTCGATCCCGTTCGCGGCGACCGGCGCGCTGGGGCTGTCGCTGCTCACCGACACCCCGATCGGGGTGCCCTCGATGATCGGCCTGCTGATGCTGATCGGCATCGTGGTGACCAACGCCATCGTGCTGATCGACCTGATCAACAAGAAACGGGCCGAGGGCGCCGGGGTGGACGAGTCGATCGAGCAGGGTGCCCGGCTGCGGCTGCGTCCGATCGTGATGACCGCGCTGGCGACGATCTTCGCGCTGATCCCGATGGCGCTGGGGATCACCGGCGGCGGGGTGTTCATCTCCAAGCCGCTGGGGATCGTGGTGATCGGCGGACTGGTGTCGTCCACGCTGTTGACGCTGATCCTGGTGCCGGTGCTGTACGACCTGCTGGAGAAGTGGCGGGAGAACGGCGCCGCCAAGCGCGAACAGCGCCGCCAGGCCCGGCCGGCCGGCGGGTCGGCGGGAGCCGACGAGGCCGCGACGGCGACCGAGGGCGAACCCCACCCGGACCCCGCTTCCTCCTGACCGCTTCCGTGAGCCGGACGGCACTTTCTCGGCGAGCGGACGGACCGGTAGGGTGACCACCACGGCCCACCCCCGGGGTCGTGGGCGTGCTGCCATCATTCACCCGACTGGCCCGCCGTTTCGAGCTGGACAGGTGGAGGACGACGTGGCACGAGTGCCTCGAGCAGGTGGGCTGGCGGCGATCGCGATCGTCATGACGATGGCCGGTTCGCTGGGGACGGTGGCACCGGCCCAGGCCGCGCCGGGAGACCTGACGACGCTGAGCACCGATACCTTCCAGGACGCCACCACGGTGAGTCCGAACTGGATGAAGCCCTTCGGCAGCAACGTCGCCTGCCTCACCGCCAGCGGGAACACCTCCCAGCAGCCGATCCCGGGCTGCCAGACCACGGCACTCGACACTCCGGGCAGCGGCGCGCTGCGGCTGACCCCGGCGCTCAACACCCAGGTCGGGACGGTCTACAGCACGGTCAGCCTGCCCACCGCGCAGGGCCTCAGCATCAAGTTCAACACCTACCAGTACGGCAACGCCTCGCGGGCGGACGGCATCGCCTTCATCCTGGCGGCCACCAACCCGGCCAATCCGTCCGCCCCGGCGACGACCGGCCCCTCGGGCGGCGCCCTCGGCTACGCGTCCGGCCCCGCGCTGACGCCGCCCGCGAACGGCGTCGCCTACGGCTACCTCGGCTTCGGGCTCGACGTGTTCGGCAACTTCGTGAACCGCACCGCCGTGGGCGGGTCGAACTGTTCCGGCGACCAGGCGGCCTCGACGGCGGTGCGGGACAGCATCGCGGTGCGCGGTCCCGGCAACGGGCTGAACGGCTACTGCCTGCTCGCCCGGACCACGGTCGGCAACCAGGGCCTGGACCGGCCGAGTTCGTCGGCCCGGCCGGCCCCCGTCCCGGTCGAGATCGCCCTGAACCCGTCGGCGACGGCCGCCACCACCGAAGGCGGCCTGAACGTCCCCGCCAACAGCTGGGTGATGCGGGTCGGCGGCTACAACGGCACGTACACCCTCAACGGCGCGCTGCCCTCGATGGCCGGCATCGCTCCGGCCGGATGGCTGGACGGTGCGGGCCGGCCCTACCAGCTCACCTTCGGCTGGGCGGGCTCCACCGGCGGCAGCACCGAGGTCCACGAGATCAACACGCTCGCGGCCGAGACCGTCAACGGCAAACTGCCGGCGTACGCGCTGGCCATCGGCGACAACCAGAACGGCCAGTTCCTGACCGGCGGCAACGCCGTGGTCTCGGTGACGCCGAGCCTCGACCCCGACGAGGGCCCCGAGCCCGAGGCCGCGACGGTGACCACCACCTTCCCGGCCGGGATCGTCCCGCCGTCCGCACCGTTCAGCACGAACGGGTACACCTGCACCGTCAGCGGCCAGGTGGTCTCCTGCCTGTTCACCCCGGCCACGCCGGTTCCAGCCGGCACCAGCCTGCCCACGCTGGACATCCCGGTGACCATCCCGGCCGGCACCTCACCGGGCGGCTACACGATCAACGCCAAGGTCTCGTCGAACGACGCCAACCCGGCGACCGCGAGCCGGCCGGTGACGGTCAGCCGCTACGCCGCGAGCGCCAGCGGGAACATCACCTACGGCGCCGACGAGGCACTGAGCGTCTCCGGGCTGCCCGCCGGGGCCACCGGCTCGGTGACCTTCACCGCCGGCGGCGACGAGCTGTGCACCATCCCCGACCTCACCGCCGGCACCAGCTGCGTGGTCACCTCCCCTGCGGCCGGCAGCTACGCGGTCACCGCGACCTACCACCCGGCCCCCACCAGCCCCTACGCCAGCCAGACCGCCAGCACCTCGTTCACCGTTGCCAAGGCCGCGGCACCGTTCACCGCGCAGGCCGTCCCGGCCACGACCGACTACGCCACCACCGCCACGGTGACCGCCACCGGACTGCCCGCCGCCGCGACCGGTACCGTCACCTTCACCGACGCCGGCGGCACCGTGCTGTGCACCGCCACCCTGCCCGCGGTCTCCTGCACCACTCCGGACGCGCTGCCGGTGGGCACCCACCCGATCACCGCCACCTACTCCGGCGACGCCAACCACAACGGCTCGACGGCGAGCACCAGCCTCACCGTCACCGAGGCCACCCCGACCCTGACCGCGGCGATCAGCGATCCGTCGATCAGCTACGGCGGCACCACCACGCTCTCCCACACCGGGCTCACCCTGACCGGCCCGACCGCCGCCACCGGCACCGTCACCTTCACTGACGCCGGCGGTGCCGTGCTGTGCACCGCCACCCTGCCCGCCGGCTCCTGCGCGACGTCCGCCTCGCTTCCGGTCGGCGACTACCAGATCACCGCCACCTACTCCGGCGACGGCAACCACGCTTCCGCGACCGCCGCGCCGGTGTCGCTGGAGGTGACCCGCGCCGCGACCGCCCTGACCGCATCGGCGGCCAGCGGCGACATCACCTACGGGGACAGCGACACGCTGTCCTACGCCGGGCTCACCCTGACCGGCCCGACCGCCGCCACCGGCACCGTCACCTTCACCGACGGCGGCGGCACCGTACTGTGCACCGCCACCCTGCCCGCCACCTCCTGCACCACCTCGGCGTCCCTGCCGGCCGGCGACTACACCGTGACCGCGCAGTACTCCGGCGACGCCAACCACGAGGGCGGTTCCGCCGCGCCGTTCACCCTGCGGGTGGGCACGCAGGGGACGACCGGCATGACCGCCGCGGCCACCCCGTCCAGCACGCCGTACGGTACCCCCGGCACCCTCTCGCACGCCGGTCTACCGCTGGCCGGTGCGACCGCCGCGACCGGCACCGTGACCTTCACCGGTCCGGGTGGGGACGTGCTGTGCACCACCACCCTGCCGGCCACCTCCTGCCAGCCACCGGCCGACCTTCCGGCCGGCGACTACCCGGTCACCGCGACCTACTCCGGTGACAACAACCACGAGGGCACCACCGCCAGCACCTCCTTCGAGGTGACCAGGGCGACCACCGCCATCACCGCCGCGGCGGGCAGCCCCTCGGTCGTCCACGGCACCGGGAACACCCTCTCCCACAGCGGCCTCACGCTGGGCGGCCCGACCGCGGCGACCGGGACGGTCACCTTCACCGACGCCGACGGCGAGGTGCTGTGCACCGCCACCCTGCCGGAGACCTCCTGCACCACCTCCACCTCGTTGCCGGCCGGTAGCTACGCGGTCACCGCCAGCTACTCCGGCGACGACAACCACCAGGGCAGCAGCGCCGCCACCTCCTTCGAGGTGACCCGGGCAGCCACCGCCGTGGCGCTGGTCGCCGGTCCCGGAAGCCACAACGTGGCCACGCCGCTGACCGCGACCGGGCTGCCGGACGGGGCGACCGGCACGGTGACCTTCACCGACTCCGACGGGACCGTGCTGTGCACCGCCACGCTGCCCGCCACCTCGTGCCAGGCGCCCGCGGGCCTCACCGCCGGCACCCACACCGTCACGGTGAGCTACTCGGGTGACGCCAACCACGTGCCGTCCACCGGGACGCTGGCGATCGAGATCGCCCGCGGCAGGTTCCCGATCACCGCCGTTCCCTCGGTGTCCTCGGCCACCGCCGGCCAGCCGGTCACGATCACCGTGAGCGGGGTTCCGGCGGACGCCACCGGCACGCTCACCATCACCTCCGCGGGAACCCCGGTCTGCACCATCACGCTGCCCGGCAACTCCTGCGTCCTGCCCACCACGCTCGCGGTGGGCGACCACCAGTTCGCGGTCTCCTATTCCGGGGACAGCGAGTACGAACCCACCGCCACCACCACCGGCTTCGCCGTGGTGCCGGTGCCCCGGGTGCCCGAAGCGGTCACCGCCGACCCGGACGACCGGACCGCCACCGTGCCGGTACCGTCCGGACCCGGCATCACCGTGACCGTCGTCGAAGGCCCGGCGCACGGCAGCGTGCAGCTCATCGACGGCCGGCTGGTGTACACCGCCAACGCCGGCTTCAGCGGCACCGACACCGTCACCTACCTGGTCACCTACCCCGACGGCAGCACGCGGCTGGTCACGGTCACCATCACGATGCCGGCCACCGACTCCGACGGGCCCGAACTCCCCGTCACCGGGGCGATGACCGGTCCGCTGCTGGCGATCATGGCGGCCCTCCTGCTCGGCGGGATCACGCTGCTGGCCGCCTCCCGCTCCCGCCGCCGGGCGTAGCCCCGGCGGGCAGCGGGTCAGGCTGCTCGGCCTGTCGATCGCTTCCTGACCCGACCCGGCCTCCCCAGCGGGCACCTCCGCCCGCGACGCACCCTCCCGGGCAGGAGGCCGCAACCCGCGGTCAGCCCATCCAACAGCTTCCCGCGAGACACTTGACATACATATTTTGGATTATAAACTAATGTCAGAATTAAGGAGCGGGATGGCGAAGAAGGCATCGGTGAAGGACGTCCGGCGCAGCAACCGCGCGCTGCTGCTGCGCCGACTGGTGCTCGCCGGAGAGACCTCGCGCAGCGACCTGGGTGCCGCCACCGGCCTGTCCGCGGCGACGGTGACCAATGTCGTCGCCGAACTGATCGACGAGGGAACCGTGAACGAGACCGGCTTCCGCGACTCCGCGGGCGGCCGACGCCGCGTCCTGCTGCACGTGGATCCGGACGCGGCCTTCGTCTTCGGCTCCGACGTGAGCGAGAGCCAGGTGACCACCGCGCTCTTCGGGGTCACGCTGACCAGGCTCGCCTCCCGCGCGACCCGGTTCACCGGCCGGCGGATCGATCCGGCCAGGGCCGGCGAGATCGTCGCCGCACACGTCGCCGAGTTGCTCGCCGAGACGGAGGTCGATCCCGGGCGGGTCCTGGGCCTTGGGCTCGGGGTTCCCGGGGTGGTCGAGCATCCCGCCACGCCGGACGCCGTGGTGCACGCCGACGTGATCGGCTGGGACACCGCCACCTTCGCCTGGCTCGAGGCGGCCCTCGGCATCCCCGTCCTGGTGGACAACGGCGCGAAGACCACCACTCAGGCCGAGTCCTGGTACGGATCGGCCCGGGGCGCCGAGCATGCCATCGTCGCGCTGATCGGCGACGGCGCCGGTGCCGGCATCATCACCAATGGCCGGCTCTACCGCGGGGCGAGCAGCAGCGCGGGCGAATGGGGGCACACCAAGATCAGCCTGACCGGCCCGGCCTGCCGCTGCGGCTCCTCCGGCTGCGTGGAATCCATCGTCGGCGCCTCCGCCGTGCTGCGCAGCTGGCGGGGCCGCGACGAGTTCGTCGGACGGGAGCCCGCCGGGGTCGACGCGCTGCTCAAGGCCTGCCGCGACGGTGACCCGGCGGCCGTGCGGGCGATCACCGAAGCCACCGAGCACCTCGGTCTGGCCCTGGCCAACCTGGTCAACCTCTACAACCCGGAGAAGATCATCGTCGGCGGCTGGTTCGGCGACCTGATCACCCGGGAACACCCCGAGGAGCTGAGCGCAGCCGTGCGCCGCTTCTCCCTCAAGCAACCCGGCGAACAGGCCGTGGTGGAGCGATCGCAACTGGGCATGGACGCCGTCACCCTCGGTGCCGCAACGCTGCCGGTGGATCGCTTCATCGAGACCGGGTTGATCCCGACCACCGCTTGACAACAAGCCATCGCAGAGAGGAGTCGCGCACCGCGACGGCACGCCGCAGGCGTGCGCACCACCCAGGAGGCGGTCCGCGGACCGCGTCCCGACGTACTTACTCGATGAGGAGAAGAACTCATGAAACGACGCCCGGTTACCCGGCCTGTAATCACGGCGATGGCAGCGACAGCGGTGTCCGCTGGACTGCTCGCGGGATGCTCGCCCGGTGCCCCGACACCCACTGAAACCACCTCACCCGTCTCCACCCCCAGCAGCACCGCCCCCTCGGGCGAGGTCCGCGTGCTGGCCGTGGAAGGCCCCGAGACCGACGCCCTCGCGACCGAAGCCGCGACGTTCACCCAGTCCTCGGGCATCACGGTGAAGGTCGACAAGGTCGCCCGCGACGTCTGGGGCCAGCGCAAGGTCGCCGAACTGGCCCAGGACGCCGGCACCTACGACGTCGTGTTCCTCGGCGGCGGGGACGACGCGGTCTGGATGCTCCGCCATGCCCACGCCAAGGACCTCACCGGCTACCTGGGGAGCGAGGTGGTGAACGACGTGGTGAACCACGAACTGTTCACCACCGACTCCGGCGCCCTCCTCGGCGCGCCGCAGTACTACAACTTCCCGGTCACCTACTATCGCGCGGACCTGTTCGGCGACCCCGACGAACAGTCGGCCTTCAAGGAGAAGTACGGACGCGACCTGGCCCCGCCGACCACCTTCGACGAACTGGTCGACCTGGCCACCTTCTTCAATCGTCCGGACGAGGGACTATACGGAACCTGCCTGGGCGGCGTGGACTGGTCGGTGTTCCTCGACAACACCTACTTCACCTACGGCCAGGACTCCAACTACGGCGATCTGGCCACCGGTGAACTCACGCTGAACACCCCCGAACAGGTGAAGTCGCTGGAGTACATCAAGCAGCTCACCGCACTCAGCGCTCCCGGCTGGGAATCGCTGAGCTTCTTCGACTGCGACAACCAGATGCAGGCGGGGTCGATCGCGATCTACCAGAACTGGCTGTACGCCTGGCGGACGCTGGGGGAGCAGATGGGCGACAAGCTGGGCATGGCCCCGCCCGCCGGCGTGAAGACCCACCTGGGCGCGATGCTCGCGACGATCCCGGAGAAGGCACCCAATCCGGATGCGGCCGGCGCCTTCATCGCGTGGATGCTGAGCGACGACTTCCAGCTCGCCCAGGCCCGGCAGACCGGCAACCTGCCGGTGCTCCAGTCGCAGCAGGGATCGCCGGCCTTCGCCGAGGCGCTGCCGGAACTGGAGATGCTGAAGTCGGTCGCCGGCCGGCTCACCTATCTGCACACCACCTGGTCGGGGGAACTCGGCTCGGGCGTGTCGGAGGCGATCGCGAAGGTCAACTCCGGCGAGCTGACCGCCCAGGACGCCGCGGCCTGGCTGCAGAACGAGAAGTTCGCCGGACGCAAGGCGATCGAGTGAGTCGATCGACAGCCTCACATCGTGGGGAGGCGGCCACCGCCTCCCCACGATGGGGCCGGCGGCACCGCATCGGACTGGCCTTCACGGTGCCGTCGCTGGCATTCGTCGGCGCCGTGATGGCCTATCCGCTGTTCTACCTGGCCTACCTGTCCTTCCACACCTACCGGCCGCTGACCTCGAACCAGGCCAGCTGGGCCGGGCTGGGCAACTACCTGAAGCTGCTCACCGACTCGACGGTCCACAAGTCGCTGGGCGTCACGCTGCAGTTCACCGTGGCGTCGGTCGCCCTGGAGATCGTCGTCGGCACCGGCTGCGCGATCCTGCTGGCCACGGTGATGCTCGGCGTCCGCGGCCCGGTCTCCCGCGTCGCCTCCCGGCTGCTCGGGTCGGCCTACATCGTCCCGTTCGCGGTGCCGGCCGTCGCCGGCGCCTTCGCCTGGCGGATGCTGCTGGACGCCCAGTTCGGGCCGGTGAACGCCGCCCTCGGCACCACCACGCCGTGGCTGGTGGAGTACCCGCTGGCGTCGATCGTGATCATCGACGCCTGGAAGATGATGCCCTTCGTCACCTTCGTGATGCTCGCCGCGGTGATGTCGATCGAGCCGTCGCAGTACGAGGCTGCCGCGCTCGACGGCGCCGGCGCCCTGCGGCAGCTGGTCTCGATCACGATCCCGTCGATCCTGCCGATCATGGTGATCACCGCGGCGTTCCGGGCCGTCGACGCCTTCACCAAGGTCTTCGACACCGTCTTCGCCACCACCGGCGGCGGCCCGGGCGACGACACCCGGGTGTTCCCGCTGCTGATCTGGCGGACCGCGTTCACCCACCTCGACTTCGGTGCGGCCTCGGCCCAGGCGGTCGCCGCGCTGGTCATCTCGCTCGGGTTCGGCGCCGCCCTGCTGCTGTCACAGCGGAGGAATGCGGCATGAGAAGCTCCACGGAGTTCCTCTCCTCCGCTGCGCTCCCCCGAACCACTCCGCGCGTGCCCCGCCTCTCCTATCCGGCGCGCAAGCGGTGGGGCGTGGCCGTCTCCGCCGTGGTGCTCACCGCGGTCGCCGCGCTGATGCTGGCTCCGATGCTGTGGATGGCCTTCGCCTCGGTCAAGCCGGACGCCGACATCTTCAGCCGGACGCCGCTGCGCTGGCCCGACCAGCTCACCGCTGAGCACTACGCGAACCTGTTCACCCGGTTCCACTTCGCCTCGTCGTTCGTCAACTCGACGGTGATCGCGGCCGCCACCGTCCTGCTCAGCGTGGTGATCGGAGGTCTGGCGGCCTACGGGTTCGCGCGCTATCCCTGGCGGGGCAGCGGGATCGCGCTGGGCTTCCTGATGGTGGCCCGGATGGTGACGCCGGCGGCCCTGGTGGTGCCGCTGTACGTGATCATGCAGACCTTCGGGCTGCTCAACTCGGTCACCGGCGTGATCGTCGGCGTGACGGTGCTGAACCTGCCGTTCGTGATCTGGATCCTGAAGCCCTTCTTCGAGACGGTGCCGAAGGAGGTCGAGGAGGCAGCCGAACTCGACGGACTGTCGCCCTTCGGGGTGTTCTTCCGGATCGTCCTGCCGCTGGCCAGGCCGGGGATCATGACCGCCGTGCTGTACAGCTTCCTGGCCGGCTGGACCGACCTGCTGTTCCCGATGACCTTCATCACCGACTCCGAGGCGATGCCGCTCACCTCCAGCCTGCTGCAGATGCAGACCGGCTACAAGATCTACTGGGGCGAGCTGATGGCCGGCGGCATCGTCCTGACACTGCCGGCCGTCGTCCTCTGCTTCGCGTTGCAGCGCTATCTGCTGCGCGGGCTCCGCACCGGTTACTGACAGCGGCGAAGTCCGCGAAGGAGAGACACCATGAGTGAGATGCCCGCGATCCGCTGGGGCAGCGCCACGGCCGCCTACCAGATCGAGGGCGCGGTCGACGAGGACGGACGCGTCCGGAGCATCTGGGACACCTTCGCCGACCGGCCGGGAGCCATCGCCCGCGGCGACACCGGCGCGCTCGCGAGCGGGATGTACCACGATCCCGCCCCGCTGCTCGACGCCGTCGAGTGGCTCGGCATCGACAGCTACCGGCTCTCGGTGGCCTGGTGCCGGCTGATCGGCGGGCCCGACGGCCGGCCCAATCCGGCGGGGATCGCCTACTACCGCGGCGTGCTGCAGGAACTCCGCCGGCGCGGGGTCACACCCCTGGTCACCCTCTACCACTGGGATCTGCCGCAGTGGGCCCAGGACTCCGGCGGCTGGACCAGCCTGGCGACCGTCTCGGCGTTCATCGACTTCGTCACCGTCGCCGTCCGCGAGCTGGGCGATCTGGTGGACGAGTGGATCACCGTCAACGAGCCCTTCTGCGCCGCCTTCCACGGTCACCTCAGCGGCGAGCACGCGCCGGGCATCCGGGACGAGGCCGTCGCCCTGCGGGCGGCCCTGCTGCAGCTCCACGCCCACGGCGAGGCGGTGCGGGCGTTGCGGCGGCTGGCGCCCCACGCCCGGGTCGGGCTGGCGATGAACCTCTCCAATCTCGAACCGGCCAGCGAGCAGCCCGCCGACCTGGCTGCCACCCGCCGTGCCGATCTGGTGGAGAACCGCCTCTTCCTGCACACCGTGCTGCGCGGCGAGCTGCCCGAGGACGCCGTCGAGTACTTCGGTGCCACCACCGTGGCCGCCGCACTGGCCGGGATCGACCCGGCCGGGATCGCCGAGCCGATCGACTTCATCGGCGTGAACTACTACGAGCACAACGTGGTGCGCGCGGCCGAACCCGGCACCGACCCGGTGGTCAGGGGGATCGACAAGCTGCCCGTCCCCGAACCGCGCAGCGGCAACGGGGTGGCGGTGCATCCGGCGGGTTTCGTCCGGGTGCTGCTGCGGGTGGCCGAGCTGGCTCCCGAGCTGCCGATCCGGGTCACCGAGAACGGCATCGGGCTGTGGGACTACCTGGATCCGTCCGGCACCTGCAACGACGTCGAACGGGTCGCCTTCCTGGAGCTGTACCTGCCCGCCCTCGACCAGGCCAGGGCGCGCGGCGCGCGCATCGAGGCCTACTACCACTGGGCGCTGATCGACACCTTCGAGTGGGCCTACGGCTACCAGCTGCGCTACGGACTGTTCTACGTCGACTTCCCGACCCGCCGCCTCGTGCCCAAGGCCAGCGCCGCCCACTATCGGGCTTTCATCGCGCGGGCGCGGGCATCCGGCCCGGCCCACCAGCCGCTCGCCGCCGGGCCGTGACCGGACCGGTGACGAGCGCGGCCCCCCAGACGCAAGGGACGCACCGAACGGCCTCGGTGCGTCCCTTGCCCCATTGGGGCTCTGGTGCGGTGACCCGCCGGCTCAGCGGCTGACCCGGAAGCGGGCCCGGAGCTGCGAGCGCACATCGGACGACGGCCCGACCCGGAGCTCGAACTCGCCGGGTTCCACGACCCGCCGGCCGCCGGCATCGACGATGGTGCAGTCGGCCACGGGAAGCTCGAACCTGACCGTTGCCTCCTCGCCCGGGCTCAGATCGACCTGCCGGTAGGCCTTCAGTTCCTGCTCCGCCCAGCTCACCGAGGTGACCAGGTCGCTGACGTAGGCCTGGACGGTCTCCCGCGCCGGACGAGCGCCGGTGTTGCGCAGCCGCACCTCGGCCACCACGGCGTCGGACGCGGTGAGGACGTCCGACCCGATCCGCAGGTCGGCGTACTCCACCGTGGTGTAGGAGAGTCCCTCGCCGAACCCGAAGGCGGGCTCCTGGGTGAGGTCGGCGTACCGGTCGCCGTGCTGGCCGCGGAGCTGGTTGTAGTAGGTGGGCTGCTGGCCGACGTGCCGGGCGAAGGAGATCGGGAGCCGGCCGCTGGGCTCGATCAGGCCGAGCACCAGCTCCGCGATCGCCCGGCCGCCTTCCATTCCCGGGTTGGCCGCCCAGACCAGCGCGGCGGCGTCCAGTGCCGAGGCGGGCAGCACCAGCGGCTTGGAGGCCAGCAGCACCACCGTCATCGGGGTTCCGGTCGCGGCCAGCGCGTCCAGCAGGGCGATCTGCCCGCCGATCAGTTCCAGGGTCGCGGTGGACCTGCCCTCGCCGATCAGCGGGATGCAGTCGCCGACCACGGCCACCACGTGATCGGCCGCCGTGGCCCGGGCGACCGCCTCGGCGATCGTCCCGGCGTCCGGCGCGACCGGGGCGACGATCGGCATCCGGGGCTGGCCGTCGGGGTAGGTCGGCCCGTCCGGGTGGGGGATCAGTTCGGCGATCCCGGCGCCGGGCGCGTGGGTGATGT
>JAEXCA010000129.1 GCA_023393755.1 Actinomycetes bacterium
TGGTCTACCAGCTGACCGCCGGACCGGACGGCGTCACCCTGGCGGTCTCCCGGGCGATCGAGTTCGCCCGGACGCTGAACGGGGCCAAGGCGTGGCAGCGGCTGCGGGCCGAGATCGCCGCGACCGCGGAGCAGCGGGGGATCGGGGTCAGCCAGGGAGTGCGTCCGCTGGTCCGCGCCAACGGCGTCGAGATCGCCGGGGCCCAGGTGTGGCTCCCGGCGGGCTGACGGTCTCCCGTTGGACGGGCCGGATAGCCTGCCGACATGAAGCGTCTTCTCTCCCTGCTCGTCCTGCCGTTGCTGCTGGTTCTGGCCGGTTGCTCGTCGCTGCTGGGGACGGGCGACTGGGATCTGGTGAAGGTGACCTACGCCCCCGGTTCGGAGGAATCGGCGCCGGGCTACGCGTTGGTCGTCACGCCCGAGCAGGCCAGCTACACCCTGGACGGCAAGGAGTCGGTCCACGAGCTGCCCGCCGGAACCTGGGACCTGCTGGCCACCGGCGTCCGCGCCCTGGGCGACCATGCCTCACCGGAGTGCCTGGACGGCGCCCACCTCACCATCGAGGCGTCCGCGGCCGGGTCGGTGAAGCAGACCTTCGAAGCCACCACCTGTGACGCCGGGGATCTGCTCACCAACGCCCAGGGCCTGATCCAGCAGGTGATCAACCAGCTGAAGTGAACCTGAGCAGGCCGCCCTCCAGCACCGAGACGTCGTAGTCGCGCGCGGCGAGTGCCGCCGCGGCCAGCTTGGCCCGGGCGCCGGTGCGGCAGATCACCAGGATCGGACGGTCCCGCGGGACGTCCGCCCCGGAGAGCACCAGCCCCAGCGGAAGGTTGAGCGAGCCGGGCAGGTGGCCCTCCTCGAACTCGCCGGGCTCGCGGACGTCCAGCAGCAGCCGGCCGTCGGGGAGCGGCCTGGTCGGGGTGAGGGGGGCCTCGTCGATGCCGGGCGGCACCGGGGCGACGGCCGGTCGGGCAGCGCCCGGAGCGGCCCGGCGCAGCGGCAGTTCGTCCCACCGTCCGGCCAGGGCGTCGATCACCAGGACGCGGCCGAGCAGGGGCCGCCCGATGCCGGTCAGGAGCTTGATCGCCTCGGTGGCCATGATCGAGCCGACCTGTCCGCACAGCGCACCGATCACCCCGGCCTCGGCGCAGTTCGGGACGGTTCCGGGCTCGGGCGGGTCGGGGAAGAGGTCGCGCAGCTGTGCCCCGCCGCCGGCCGGCCAGAACACCGCGACCTGGGCGGCGAAGCCCAGCACCGAGGCCCAGATCAGCGGGATGCCGAGTGCGACGCAGGTGTCGTTGGCCAGATAGCGGGTGGGGAAGTTGTCGGTGCCGTCCAGCACCACGTCGTAGCCGGCGAAGACGGCTGAGGCGTTCTCCTCGGTGAGCCGGACCTCGTGCGGCACCACCTCGACGCCGGGGTTCAGCGCGGTGACCGCGTCGAGCGCGCTGGCCACCTTCGAGCGGCCGATGGCCGCGGTGGGGTGGATCACCTGGCGGTGCAGGTTGGATTCCTCGACGGCGTCGAAGTCGACGACTCCGATCGTCCCGACCCCCGCCGCGGCCAGGTACAGCAGCACCGGTGAGCCGAGGCCGCCGGCGCCGAGCACCAGCACCCTGGCCGCCCGCAACCGTCGTTGGCCCTCGACGCCGAACGCGGGCAGCACCAGTTGCCGGGAGTAGCGGTTGAACTCCGCCACCGTCAGTTCCGGACCGAGTTCGAGGGGGAGGGGACGGGGCATGTCAGCACCCTACTCCGCGGGCCGGGCAGCGGGACCACAAAGGCGACTCAGCGGAGCGAGGCTCGACCACCTGGCTGGACGGTCGCGGAAGGATGCAGGCGCTTCGGGATCCGTTCCCGCTCAGGCGGGGTAGAGCGCGACCGCGGTCGCCTTCAGGGAGAACACCACGGCACGGCCCGGGTACAGATCCAGTTCGGCGGCGGCACGCGGGGTGACGTCGGCGGCCAGTTGGTGGCCGTGGTGGTCGTCCGCGCGGATCCGGACGATCCCACCGCGCTGCTCGACCTCGGTCACGGTCACCGCGATCAGGTTGCGCGGGCTGCCCTGAGGGGGGTCGAGGTACACCGAGACGGCGGACGGGGTGAACGCCGCCACCGCCGGGGCGCCGGGGGCCAGCGGCTCGGTCGCCATCCCCTGCAGCACCAGGTCGTCGCCCACCCGCACGCCATCGTCGGCCGCGATCCCGCGCACCAGGTTGAGCTCGGCGAGCCGGGCGGCGAACGGGGTCCGGGGTTGCTGCAGCACCTGCTCGGTGGGCCCGTCCTCCACCGCGGACCCCTCGGCCAGGACGACGGCGCGGTCGGAGAGCAGCAGGGCGTCCAGCAGGTCGTGGGTCACCACCAGGGTGGTGCGGCCGGCCAGCACCCGGGCGAGCAGCCGGCGGATCGCCGGCGCCACGCCGACATCCAGGGCGGCCAGTGGCTCGTCCAGCAGCAGCAGCTCGGGTTCGGTGGCCAGTGCGCGGGCGATCGCCACCCGCTGCGCCTGCCCGCCGGAGAGTTCGGTGGCCCGGCGGCTGGCGAACTCCAGCGCGTCCACCTCGGTCAGCCAGTGCTCGGCGCGCTGCCTGGCGTCGGCCCGGCCGGCGCCGTTCACCCGCGGCCCGAAGGCGACGTTCTCCAGCACGGTGAGGTGCGGGAACAGCAGCGGATCCTGGGCGAGCAGCGCGACCCCCCGGGTGTGCGGCGGCCGCCAGGCCCGGGTGGCGGTGTCGAACAGCACCCGGCCGCCGAGTTCGGCGCGTCCGGAGTCGGGACGCAGGGTGCCGGCCAGCAGGCCGAGCAGGGTCGACTTGCCCGCGCCGTTGGGCCCCAGCACCGCCAACCGCTCGCCGGCAGCCAGGCTCAGCTCCAGGTCGAAGCCCCGTTCGGCGACGGTGGCCTTCAGGCTCAGTCCGGGCATCAGACCACCTGTGCCCGGCGGGTGGCCAGCCCGATCACGGCCAGCGCGATCGCCACCAGCACCAGCGAGAGCGCGACCGCGGCGTCGGCGTCCACCTCACGCTGCAGGTAGATCTCCAGCGGCAGCGTGCGGGTGACCCCCTGCAGGCTGCCGGCGAAGGTCAGCGTGGCGCCGAACTCGCCCAGCGAGCGGGCGAACGACAACACGGCACCCGACAGCAGGCCGGGCAGCACCAGCGGCAGCGTCACCCGTCCCAGGATGGTGGTCGGGCGGGCGCCCAGGGTGGCCGCGACGATCTCGTAGCGCTGCCCCAGGGTGCGCAGGGCGCCCTCCAGGCTGACCACCAGGAAGGGCAGCGCGACGAAGGTCTGGGCGATGACCACCGCGACCGTCGAGAACGCGATCTGCAGGCCCAGCACCTCCAGCGTCGCGCCCAGCAGGCCGCGGCGGCCGAAGGTGTAGAGCAGCGCGATGCCGCTCACCACCGGCGGCAGCACCAGCGGCAGCAGGACGAGCGCCCGCACCACGCCCTGGCCGGGGAACCGGGTGCGCGCCAGTACCAGCGCCATGGGGACGCCCAGGATCAGGCACAGCAGGGTGGAGGCGCCGGAGGTCTGCAGGCTCAGCCAGAAGGCCGCCTGCGACGACTCCGAGGTGATCAGTTCGCCGAACCGCAGCCAGTCGACACGGGTCGTCATGGCCGCCAGCGGCAGCAGCACGAAGCCCGCGCCGATCGCGGCCACGACGAAGATCCACCGCGGCAGGGTGGATTCGGTGCGGCTCACCTGCTCCCACTCCCTCTCGCTCGAGTACCCCGTGCGCTTTCTGCCACATGAGGTGCCTGGCCGACATGTCCGTCGTCCAAGCACGCTATCTGGCAGAAAGTGCCGCGCCACGCCAACCTGGCCGAAGGGCCATCAGGAACCGCCGGTTCAGCTCAGGGCTTGCCGAAGCCGGCAGCGGCCAGCACCTGCTGGCCGGCATCGCCGGTCACCAGTTCGACGAAGGCCTTGGCCAGGTCGGCGTTCGCCGAGTTGGCCAGCGCGCCGATCGGGTACTTGTTCACCGCGCCGGCCGACTCCGGGAAGTCGATGCCGAGCACCTTGCCCTCGGAGCCGGCCACGTCGGTGGCGTAGACCAGCCCAGCGTCGGCATCGCCGCTGGCGACCTTGGCCAGCACGTCGGTGACCTTGGCCTCCTCGCTGACCGGCTTGAGGGTGAGGCCCGCCGCCTTGGCGACCTTCACGGTGGCCGCGCCACAGGGGACCTCGGGGGCGCAGATCACGAGTTGCACGTCGTCCCGGGCGAGATCGGCCAGCGCGGCGATCTTCGCCGGGTTGTCCGGCGGGACGGCGATCGAGAGCACGTTGGTGGCGAAGATCACCGGGTCGCCGGCGATCAGCGACTCATCGGTCGCCTTGGTCATGTTCTTCTCGTCCGCGGAGGCGAACACGTCCGCCGGTGCGCCCTGCTGGATCTGGGCCACCAGGTCGGACGAACCGGCGAAGTTGAAGCTGACCGTGACGCCGGGGTGCGCCTCCTCGAAGGTCTTGCCCAGTTCGGTGAAGGTCTTGGTGAGCGACGCCGCCGCGAACACGGTGAGGGTCACTTCTTCGGGAGTCGGTGCCGGGGCCGAGGTCTCAGGAGCCTGGGACGCGCCGGTCGGAGCTGTCGTCGCCGGGGTGCCGCTGGCACAGCCTGTCAGTGCCAGGCCGAGCGCGGCGACGCCGGCCAGCAGGCGGCTGTGGAGGTTCTTCATTCCTTGTTCCTTTCAGGGGTTTCCACGATCACGGTGGTGGCTTTGATGACGGCGACGGCGACCTTGCCCGGCTCGAGCTTGAGTTCGCGGACGGCCTCGGTGCTCATCAGCGAGACCACCCGGTACGGGCCGCACTGCAGTTCTACCTGGGACATCACGGTGTCGGAGATGACCTCGGTGACCAGTCCGACGAAGCGGTTGCGGGCCGAACGTCCGACCGCGGAGGGATCCGGCGGCGGGGTGGCCTGGGCCTTGGCGAACTCGGCCAGCGCGCGGCCGTCGATCACCATCCGGTTGTGCTCGTCGATCTGGTGGGGCAGCGTTCCGCCGTCCACCCAGCGACGGACGGTGTCGTCGCTCACACCCAGCAGGCTGGCGGCGTCCTTGATCCTCAGTTGCGTCACAACTCAGCACTCTAGCGACGCAACTGCGGTTGGCGTGCCGTTTTCACGAAATGTTTGTTTATTCGCCCAACGCGAGGGTGCGCTGTCGCCGTAGGGTAGGCGGACGGGAGGTGGCGAATGGTGCGTGGCGTGGTGATCACGGTCTCCGACAGGTGCGCGGCCGGACTGGCCGAGGATCGGTCCGGGCCCCTCCTGGTTCGGGCGCTGACCGAGGCGGGCCATACCGTCACCAGCCGGGTGATCCCGGACGGCGAGGAGTCGGTCGCCGGGGCGTTGCGCGAGGCGATCGCAGTGGGCGCGCGCCTGGTGCTGACCACCGGCGGGACGGGCGTCGCCCCCCGCGACCGGACGCCGGAGGGCACCCGGGCGGTGATCGACCGCGAGCTGCCCGGCGTTGCCGAACTGCTCCGGGCCGCCGGTACGGCGGTGTCGGCGCACGCCGCGCTCAGCCGGGGGATTGCCGGGGTGGTGGACGCCGCCGGCGAGTGCCGCGGGGCCTTCGTGGTCAACCTGCCCGGCAGCCCCGCCGCGGTGCGCGATGGCATCCCGATCGTGCTCGCGCTGGCCGAGCACGTCCTGGCGCAACTGGAAGGTGGCGACCACTGATGGATCCGCGGATCGTCGTGGCCGAGGTCAGCGCCGACCCGGTCGACCCGGCCGTCCTGCTCGAGCTGGTCGCGCGGCCGGTGGCGGGGGCTTCGGCGCTGTTCGTCGGTACCGTCCGCGACCACGACCCCCAGGCCGCCGGCGAGGTGGTGGGGCTGGGCTACAGCTGCCACCCCTCCGCGCCCGAGCGGATCGGCGAGATCGTCGCGGCAGCGCTCGGGAGCGCCGAGGGCGTGCGGGTTGCGGCCGTCCACCGGATCGGCCGACTGGCGGTCGGCGAGGTGGCCTTCGTGGTGGCGGTGTCGTCAGCCCACCGGGCCCTGGCCTTCGAACTCTGCGAACGGGTGGTCGAGCGGGTGAAGCGCGAACTGCCCATCTGGAAGCAGCAGTTCGAAGCCGATGGCAGCTATCGCTGGTCAGGGTTGTAGCCAGGTGCGGGCCGGGTTCCAGCATCGACGAGGGCCCCGGCTCCAGCATCTATGACAGATTCTGTAAGAAATCTGTCATAGATGCTTGCATGTTCTTACGGGTTACTGCTTTACTCTCTGAAGACGCCCGCCCGAGGTGGTGCGGGCGAGGCGAACTCGTAACAAGGAGGGCCATGTCCAGCGCCGGCGGCGCCCACGTGAGTGGACGGTCATTCCTCACCGGGCAGATTGCGCGGGAACTAGAAGCTGCGGTGGGCCCGGAGAATGTGACCCGCGAGGCGGGACGACTCCAGGCCAACGCTGCGGACTGGTCGTGGATGAGCAAGTACATGATCTACGCGGATCTCGAGTTGCCGGCCGCCGACATCGCGGTCGCGCCGGGCTCACCGTCCGAGGTCGAGCGGGTCGTCCAGATAGCCAGCGACCATCGCGTCCCGATCGTCACCCGCGGCGGCGGCACCGGGACGCAGGGCGGAACGTTGGCCCCCTACGGCGGGATCTGCCTCGACCTGACCCGCCTGGATCGCGTCCTGGACATCGACGAGGAGACGCTCGCGGTCACCGTCGAGGCGGGAGTCGTCGGGCCGGTCCTGGAAGAGCGACTGAACGAGCGGGGGCTCACGTTGCCCCACTACCCCGGTGCCTACCACCTGGGCGCGACGGTCGGCGGCTACCTGGCGGCCAGGGGGTCGGGCGTGGTGTCCACCAAGTACGGCAAGGCCGAGGATCAGGTACTGCAGGTGGAAGCGGTGGTACCTCCCGGCCGGACGGTGACCACCCTGCCGGTGCCCAGTCATGCGGCGGGCCCGGACCTGCTCCAGATCCTCGTCGGGTCGGAGGGCACGCTGGGCGTCATCACCTCGGCGACCATGCGCCTGGAGCACCTTCCGGAGCAGCGCGTGTTCCTGTCGTTCGCCTTCCCCGACATCTTCGCGGGCATCGAAGCGGGACGCCTGATCATGACCTACCGGCTGCGCCCGAGCGTGATCCGCCTGTACGACACCGCCGACAGCATCAAGCTCCGGGACTGGGTCGGGACGCCCTTCACCGGCAACCTCATGGTCGTCATGTGCGACGGCGATCCGGAACTGGTGGCGTACGAGACGCGGGCGATCACCGCGCTCGCCGAAAGCGTCGGTGGACGCTCGCTGGGTCCGGAGGTCGGCCAGATCTGGTGGGACGGCAAGTACGAGCCGTATGCGGCCGGCAAACTGCCGCTCCCGCCGCTGATGTACGGAACCTTCGACACGGTCGCGCGATTCCGTGACATCCCCGGTATCTACCGGGCGCGCAAGGAGCTCATCGAGCGGGAGTTCGCCGACTGCGGAGCGCGCTACGCAGCCCACTTCTCGCACTGGTTCCCCTGGGGAACCATGATCTACGACCGCTTCTATGTCGATGAGCCGCCGGCGGATCCCGCGGAGGCGATGGCCCTGCACGACCGGCTGTGGGACGCCGGCGTCATGACGGCGCTGCGGCTCGGCGGCGCGGTCAACGAACACCACGGCGTGGGGCTCAAGCTCGGCCGGTTCATGCGATCGCAGTACGGCACCGGGTTCGACCTCATGCTCGCGCTCAAACGAGCCTGGGATCCCGACGGGATCATGAATCCGGGCAAGCTCGGGTTCGGCGGCCCGGTCGCGGGACGTTGGCCCTAGCCCCCAGTCCCATCGCATCCGTATTCATCCAACTCAGTCAGACAAGGGAGTCACCACCGATGGCATCGCGCAAGATCGCTCGCATCACGACCGGGGACGAGGAGTTCCGGGAGAAGTTCCGCTCGTGGAATCTCGCCTACCTCTCCTACATCGACATCCGTGAGTACCTGACGACCAAGGACACGATCCTGATCCCGATGGCCAGCACCGAGCAGCACGGGCCTCACCTGCCGCTCTACACCGACACGATCACGGCGATCGAGGTGGCCGACCGGGTTTCCGAGGCGATCGGTGTGCTGCACACCCCGCCGCTCTGGGCCGGCTACTCCCCGCAGCACATGTACGGCGCGGGCGAGGGCCGCGGGACGATCACCCTCCGCTCCCAGACCCTGAACAACCTCGTGTACGACGTGGCCAGAAGCTGCATCCATCACGGGTTCAACCGGATCATCTTCATCAACGGCCACGGTTCGAACGTGAAGGTCGTCGACCCGGTGCTGCGCAAGCTCCGCTACGAGACCGGTGCGCTCATCGCCTTCGTCAAGCCCTACATGGAGCGCTACACCGGCATCCTCGAGGGACTGCTGGAGAACCCGCCCGAGGAGACTCCCGGCTGGCACTGCAGCGAGCTCGAGACCAGCCAGGATCTGGCATGGAACCCCGAGTTGGTCCGGATGGAGCGCGCGGTGGACACGCGGGCCCACATCCCGGAGTATCTGCCGAAGTCGTTCAGCAAGAGCGACGGAATGCCGGACGCCGAGTTCGAGGGATACCAGTACTTCACCTTCCCCATGGACCATCACGAGTTCGTCGAGAACGGCATCATCGGCAATCCCATGCGAGCCACCGCGGAGAAGGGCGAGGAGGCCTTCCGGCGTCTCTCCGAGCACGTCGCCCGCGGCGTGCTGGAACTGGCGAAGGTTCCGGTCGACGTCCGCAATCGAGAGTTCGTCGATCGCGTTCTCTAGCCCCACCCGTGTTCCGCGGGTCTGTCAGATCGTCGACGGCGTCCTGGACGCCATGTCCGCTTTTCACCAGCGTTGCCGAATAGAGGAGGGTCCCGTGAGCAACGTCATCTCAACCAGCACCAGGCCGATCCGACGGGTGGCTGTCGCCCTGTCCGTGCTCGGACTGCTGATCGCCGCCGGATGCTCCGTGGGGGCTGAACCGGGCGGCACCGCCAAGAGCGAAGGGCCGGTCATCGGGGTCGCCATGAAGACCCAGCAGGAGCGGCGCTGGGCGTTTGACTTCGCCGCCATGGAGAAGCAGGTGCAGGCGATGGGCGGCACCGTGCTCGTGCAGTGGGCCAACAACGATGCCGAAGCCCAGACCGAACAGGTGGAGAACCTGCTCAGCCAGGGGATCGATGCCCTGATCCTGGTGCCGGTCGACGACAAGGCGGCCGGTACCTCCGCCAATGCCGCGCGGGCGGAAGGCGTCCCGGTCATCTCCTACGGTGTCGCCGTCCAGGGGGTGCCGGTGGACTACATGGTGCTGCGGGACAACCACGCGGTCGGCAAGCTGCAGGCCGAGGCCGCCCTGGCGTTCGCGCCGACGGGCAACTACGCGATCATCAGCGGTGATCCCGGCAACGATGTCGCGCGCCACATTCATGAGGCGGTGATCGAGACGTTGAAGGGCTCCGCGCCGTCGATCGTCTACGACGAGTTCACCAAGAAGTGGGATCCCACCCTGGCGCTGTCCGAGGCGGAGAACATCCTCAGCACCAACGACGACAACATCGCCGCGATCCTGACGGCGAACGACGGGATGGCGGTTTCGGCGGTGCAGGCGCTGAAGGGACGCAATCTTGCCGGCAAGGTGTTCGTCTCCGGCATGAACGCCGACCCGGCGAACCTGAAGCTGGTGGACGAGGGTGCGCAGACCATGACCGTCTGGACGCCGATCGACGAGTTGGGCAAGCTGGCCGGCGAGGTCGCGGTCAAGCTGGCCAAGGGGGAGAAGGTCGAACCCCAGACGATGGTCGACAACGGCTCCGGCGCCGAGATTCCGGCGGTCGAGGCGCAGGTGGTGCCGATCACCAAGGACAAGATCTGCGAGTTCATCACGAAGATCGCCCCCGAAGGCTGGATCAAGGCGTCCGACGTCTACGACGACCCCGCGACGTCGTGCCCTAACGGCTGAGCCGCCGAGGCGTGCCCGACAGGCAGGAGATCGACGAATGAGTGGGAGCCAGCACGCCTTCGGGGTGCCCACGGCAGCCCCGGAGGCCGAGGCGGACCAGGGGCACCAGCCACCCCTGCTCGAGGTGCGCCACGCCACCAAGTCCTTCGGCGGGGTGAAGGCGCTCCGCGACGTCTCGATGGAGCTGCGCGCCGGGGTGACCCTCGGGATCGTCGGTGAGAACGGTGCGGGCAAGTCGACCCTGATGAAGGTGCTGGCCGGGGCGTACCCGGCCGGCGCCTTCGAGGGCTCGATCCTGATGGACGGACGCGAGGTCCACTTCCGGGGCGTCCGCGATGCCCGGGACGCGGGCATCGTCCTGATACCGCAGGAACTCCACATCGCGGCCGACCTGTCGCTGAGCGAGAACATGTTCGCCGGCGTCCTCCCGGCGAAGGCCGGCCTGGTCGACCGGGTCAC
The DNA here is from genome assembly GCA_023393755.1 of Actinomycetes bacterium. Classification (GTDB taxonomy): domain Bacteria; phylum Actinomycetota; class Actinomycetes; order Propionibacteriales; family Propionibacteriaceae; genus Propionicimonas. The sequence goes on from JAEXCA010000129.1 coordinate 10,385, forward strand.
GCTCGAGCAGAACGCGACCCGGTGGCTCCGGTTCTTCGGGCTCAGCTACGATCCCAACCTGCCCGCCTCGCGGCTCTCGCCTTCGGAACAGCGGCTCATCCTGATCGCCGGCGCGCTCTCCCAGCAGGCCCGCGTGCTGATTCTCGACGAGCCGACCGCGTCGTTGTCCGACGGTGAGGCGCAGCAGTTGTTCGCCCACCTGGATCGGCTCCGCGCCGAAGGCATCGGCATCGTGTTCATCTCACACCGGCTGGACGACATCGCGCAGGTGTGCGACCAGGTGCTGGTGATGCGCAACGGCGAGGTCGTCAGGGAGTTTCGGCAGCGCAATCCACCACGCCAGGAGATCGTCGCCGCGATGATCGGGCGGACGCAGACGCCGGCGGTTCGCGCCGAACGTCGGCCCGGGCCCGCTCAGGCGTTGCTGGAGATCCGCCAGTTGCGCGTACACGATCCGCGTGACCCGTCGCGCCTGAGGGTGGACGGAGTCGACCTGACCGTGGGTGCCGGGGAGATCGTCGGCCTGTTCGGGCTGGTGGGTTCGGGTCGTACCGAGCTGCTCCGAGCGGTCTTCGGTGCCTGGCCGGGTGAGGTGACCGGGGTGATCCGGGCCAACGGTGTGCCGCTCACGCCGAAGAACCCTCGCCACGCCATCCGTGCCGGGCTCGCGCTGCTCACCGAGGATCGCAAGCGCACCGGCCTGTTCGTCGGTCACTCGTTGCAGGCCAACTTCGACGCGGCGAGCATCCCGGCGGTCTCCCGCGCCGGCTTCATGGACGACGACAGGGGCGCTCGGCGTGCCGAGCAGTTGATGCGCCGGCTCGACGTCCGCGCCCGCTCGATAGCCCAGCCGATCGAGACCCTCAGTGGCGGGAACCAGCAGAAGGTGCTGCTGGGAAGGTGGCTGGCCGCCGAACCCCGGGTGCTGTTGCTGGACGAACCGACGATCGGCGTCGATGTCGGTGCCCGCGAAGAGCTCTACCTGCAGATCGAACGCCTGGCCGAGGAGGGCTGTGGCGTGCTGCTGGTGACCAGCGACCTCGACGAGGTGATCCGCACCTGCGACCGCACTCATGTCATGTACAAGGGCCGACTGACGGCCACCATCAACGAACACCCGACCCGGCAACAGCTGATGTCGGCCGCCACCGGAGGTGAGTGATGTCCACCCAGACCGATCAGACCCTGCCGAACCCGCAGGTCGTTGACGCCAACCCGGGACTGTGGGCCATGCTGGGCAGGATCAACCGCCGCGTGCTGATCTTCGTCGCGGTGTTCGCCGTGCTCGCGATCCTCTTCCAGCTCCAGTCCAAGGGGGTGTTCCTCTCCCCCCGCAACCTGTCCATCATGCTCCGGCAGAGTGCGATCCTCGCGGTGCTGGCCTCCGGGGTGGCCATTCTCATCATCATGTCGGAGCTGGATCTGGCGATGGGATCCGCGGTCTTCCTGTGCGGCACCCTGGCGGCGGTGCTGTCGACCCACGACTCGGTGCCCACGCCGCTCATCCTGATCATGGTCGCCGGCCTCGGCGTTCTGATGGGGCTGGTGAACGGGTTGTCGGTGGTGGTGGTGGGGATACCCTCCTTCATCGCGACCCTGGCCGGTCTGCTGGCCTTCCGGGGGATCGGTCTGCTGTGGACGGACGCGGCCACCGTCGGTCCGGTGTCCCCGGAGTTCGTCGGATTGACCGAGGGCTTCATCCCGCCGGCACCCTCGCTGGTGCTGATCGGGGTGATCGCGGTCGCCGGCGTCGGGTTCGTCATCGTCCGGAATGCCCGAGTCCAGCAGCGGATCCTCAGCCATGGTGATGCGGCGGCCGTGGGCCGCACGCCCTCGATGCGGATGATCGCGCAGATCGCCGCAGTGGTGGTCCCGCTCGGCGTCCTGGCCTGGGCGGTGGGCAACTTCCTGGGCATTCCGTTGGCGCTGGTCTGGGTCACGGTGATCGTAATCACGCTGTCCACCCTGATGGGACGGACGACCTTCGGGCGCAATGCCTACCTCATCGGCGCCAACCGGGAGGCGGCCGAGTACGCCGGCATCAACGTGAAGCGCACCATCTTTCTCGGCTTCGTCATCATGGGCGTTCTGTACGGGGTGGCCGGGATCATGCTCACCGCGCGGCTCGGCTCCTCCACCCCGGGTGCGGGCGAGTTCATGGAGCTGGACGCGATCGCGGCCGCGGTGATCGGCGGAGTCGCGCTCCGCGGGGGCAAGGGGACGGTGATGGGCGCGGTGATGGGCACGCTGCTGCTCACGGTGATCAACAACGGCATGAGTATCCTGAACATCTCCTCGTTCTCCCAGCAGGTGATCAAGGCTGTCATCCTGCTCGCGGCACTGGGCTTGGACGCTTTTGTCGAGCGCCGCTCGGCGAGTTGACAGACTGGTATCGGCAACGGATCAGGACGGGACATGACGACCATGATTGAGGCGACGCGCCGCAGGGACGCCATCCGGGCGGCGGTCGAGCGCGACGGCTACGTGAGCCTGAGTTCGCTCAGCGAGGAGTACGGAGTTTCGCCGGTCACGATCCACCGCGACCTCCAGCAGTTGGAGTCGGAGGGAGCACTGGAGCGGATCCGGGGCGGCGCCAGGAGCCTGGGGATGCCCACCCGGATCTGGACCGAGTTCGAGGCCAGGGCGTCGCTGAACGCGGAGAGGAAGGGTGAGATCGCCGCCCGGGCGATGGCGGAGGTGCCCGACGGGGCGACGATCTTCCTCGATTCCTCGACCACCGCGCTGGCGATGATGCCGCTGCTGGAGCGCGAACCCGCCCGCGGGCTGACCGTGGTGACGAACTCGCCGGTGCTGGGCGCCCAGTTCTCCGCCCCCCTGATCGACGTCGTCGTCCTCCCGGGTGAGCTCAATCAGTCCCTTCGGGCGCTCACCGGTCGGTGGACGGTCGAGTTCATCGACCAACTGGTGTTCAGCGCCGCCTTCGTGTCGGCCGCCGGCGTCACGCCGGAGCGGGGATTGATGACCACCCAGCGGGAACTCGTCGAAGTCACGAAGGCGGCGTTCGAGCGAGCCGAGCGCAGGGTCGCGTTGATCGACTCCAGCAAGTTCGGGGTCTCCGCCATGCTGTCGATGGCGCCCTCGGACGCGGTGGACCTGATCATCACGGACAGCTCCCTGCCGGAGACGGCCGTGGACGACTACCGCCGTGCCGGCCTCACGGTGGTTCGAGCGGGCGAGGCGTGAGATGGCCGGGAGCGGTCGGGGCCCGGCCGAGCCCGTTGTGGCGTTGATCGGCACTCTGGACACCAAGGGTGCCGAGATCGCGTACCTGCGCGACCGGCTGGCCGACCTCGGGGCGACCGCCCTCGTCATCGACTCCGGCATCATCAACCAGCCGGCGATCTCGGCCGACATCCCGCGGGAGGAGGTGGCTGAGCACGCCGGCATGTCGCTCGCCGAGGTCCAGGCCTCCGGAAGCCGGGGTGCGGCGGTGGAGCTCATGCAGGCTGGCCTGCGCAGCCTGGCGAAGCAGCTCTACGCCGACCGGCGGATCGATGCCGCGTTGTGCATCGGCGGTGCCGAGGGCGCCCAGCTCGGTGCTGCGTTCATGCAGGTACTACCGGTCGGCGTTCCCAAGCTGATCGTGTCGCCGAGCGCCTCCGGCAGACGTGAGTTCCACCCGTTCGTCGGTAGCAGCGACGTGCTCGTGATGCACTCGGTGATCGACATCCTGGGCCTCAACGCCGTCGCCACCTCGGTCTTCGGCAACGCCGTCGCCGCGATCGTCGGCATGTGCCGGTGGGGTTCCCGGCTCCCGGTGAGCGCGCGGCCGGCGGTGGGCATCACGATGCTGGGACAGACGACTCCGGGCGCCTCGATCGTCGTCGACCGGCTGACCGCGGCCGGCTACGAACCGATCGTGTTCCACGCCAATGGCGTCGGCGGCCCGGCCATGGACGCCATGGCGCGCCAGGGCGTGCTCGCCGGGGTGATCGACTACACCATCTCCGAACTGGCCAACACCCACTTCGGTGGGATCCACGCCACCGGGCCCGACCGGATGCTGGGCGCGGTCGAGGCCGGGATCCCTCTGCTGGTCGTGCCCGGGGCGGCGGACTTCTTCAACCAGGGCGCCCTGGACACCCTCCCCGAGAAGTACCGCGCCCGGAAGCACTACCGGCACAACCCGGTGGCGACGCTGGTCCGCGTCGAGGCGGCGGAGATGGCGGAGCTGGGCGCACAGCTGGCGGACCGGCTGGCTGGAGCGACCGCTCCCACCAGGGTCATCGTGCCCACCAGAGGGCTTTCGCTGGTCGGCGTCGAGGGTGGCGCGATCGCCGACCCACTGGCCGACGCAGCCTTCCTGGATGGTCTTCGCGGACGACTGCGCTCCGACATCGGGATCAGCGTCCTGGACGCCGACGTCAACGCGCCGGAGTTCGCCCACCAGGTGGCCGACGCCTTCCTGAGGCTGATGGAGGGTGCCCCGTCGCGGGGACGGGAGTTCGCCGACTCCACCCAGTACGCAACGGGAGGCTGAGGCTTGAAGCTCGCCGTGCTGTTCAAGTGGGCCGCGAACCCGCGGGACGCGCGGATCGCCGACGACGGATCCGTCGACTGGTCCGGCACGCGAGGGGTGATCAGCGCCTATGACCAGGCCGCCATCGAGGTGGGGCGTCGCTTCGCCGACGCCGTCGGTGGCCAGCTCGTCGGTGTCACGGCGGCGCCGGAGCCCCTGCCGTCGGCGGCCTGCAGAACCGCGCTGTCGCACGGTCTGGATCACCTGGTCGTGGTGACCGGCCCGGAGTTGACCGCGACCGACCCGACCACCACCGGTCTCGTCCTGGCCGCGGCGGTGACGTCGCTGGGACTGCCCGACCTCGTGCTTTCCGGTGAAGCGTCGCTGGATGTCGGCGCCGGACTCGTCCCGGCGGTGGTGGCCGGCGCGCTCGGTTGGCCCATGATCGACCAGGTCACCGCGGTCAACGCCGTCGGTCGCGGGGTCGGCCTCACCCGGAGAACCCCGCACGGCGAGCAGTCGCTCACCATCGCCGGGCCGGCCGTGGTTGAGATCCAGCGCTATGCCGCGACGCCCCGGGTGCCCGGGCTCCGGGCAACGCTGGACGCGGCGAAGCGGCCCACCACCCAGCTCGGCGTTGCCGACCTGGCCGTGGCGATCCCGACCCCGGTTGCCGTCGTCGCGCAGGCGCCCGCGGTGGCGCCGGAACGGGAGGGCCGACGTATCGAGGGAGACCCGGCGGCGATGGCCTCCAGCCTGGTGGCGACCCTGAGATCACGCGGACTCCTGCCATGAACGTCGTGGCCATCGTGACCGACCGGCGGCGGATGGACGGACTGCTCCGCACCGCCGCCTCGGTCGGCGGGACGGTGTCGGTCGTCGTGGTCGGCAGTCGCGAGACCGCCACGGCCGTCCCCGGGCAGCGGGTCGATCGGGTGTGCTGGTTGAGCTGTCCCGACGGTGCGCCGCCGGGCCTGTTCGCAACCCAGGTGGCGACCGAGGTTGCCCGGTATCGGCCCCAACTGGTGGTGGCCGGCCCCGGCGCAGCCGCCCGTCCGATCATCGGGGCGGTGGCCGCCGTGCTTCGCGCGTCGATCGTCCCCGGCGTCCGGACGGTGGCGGCGGCGGGGGCCGGAATCACCCTCCAGTGCACCGCCCTGCGCGGCAGGGTGGAGCGGACGGCGGAGGCCGCCGCTCCGGTGGTCGCCGTCCTCGATGTGATGGAGAGCGTTCCGCCCCAGAGCGTGGAGACAAGTACTCCGGAGGAGGTCCGCCTCAGCCTGTCTCCCCTGGTGGCCATCGAGGCGGCTCCGACCAGCCCGCTCGCTGCCCCCGATCTCAGCCGCGCGCGCCGTATCGTCGCGGTGGGGCGCGGAATCTCCTCCGTCGAGGATCTGACGCTGGCCCAGGACCTGGCAGAGAGGCTCGACGCCGCCCTCGGGTGTTCGATGCCACTGCCGCACGAGCGTCGCTGGCTGTCGCCGGCGCACTGCATCGGCGCCACCGGGCAGCAGGTCTCGCCTGAGCTGTACCTCGCGCTCGGCATCTCCGGCCAGTTCGAGCACGCCGTCGGAGCGCGAGGCGCCCGAACCATCGCCGTGGTGAACAACGATCCGGGTGCACCGTACTTCCGTGAAGCCGACATCGGCGTCGTCGCGGATCTGCGGGACTTCCTCCCCGCGTTGCTGGAGGAACTGGGGTGACCACCAGCCGATCGGGCATGACGGAGCCGGACTTCGACGTGATCGTGGTCGGTGCCGGCATCGCCGGAACCGTCGCGGCGCGGGAACTGGCCGTGGCGGGCCACTCCGTGCTCGTGCTGGAGCGAGGGGCGGTCGCCGGTGCGAAGAACCTGTCCGGGGGGCTGCTCTACTGTCGCGAGTTCCTCGACATCTTCCCGGACTTCGCGGTGGCCGCGCCGGTGGAGCGGGTGGTCGTCCGGCATCGCATGGAGTATCTGGGTGACGCCGACGCGGTCGCGCTCGACTACGCCAGTGGTGGTCCGGCCGATCCACCGAACGCGGTGAGCGTGCTTCGCGCCAGGCTCGACCCGTGGCTCGTCGCGCAGTGCGAGGCGGCCGGCGCGACGGTGCTGATGGGCGTCCGGGTGGACGGACTGCTCGTCGAGTCCGGACGGGTGGTGGGTGTCCGGGCAGGCGGGGAGGTGCTGCGATCGCGGGTCGTGGTGGCGGCGGACGGTGTCAACTCGTTCCTCGCCGAGGAGGCCGGCCTGCTTCCCCGCCGGGAGCCGGGCCGGCTGGGACTCGGGGTGAAGTGCGTGGTGGGCCTCGGCTCGGAACGGATCGAGGACCGCTTCCAGTGCGGCCCTGGCGAGGGCGCCGCCCACACCGTTGTCGGCGACTTCACCGGAGGCATCCGCGGCGCCGGGTTCCTCTACACCAACCGGGAGTCGGTCTCGGCGGGGATCGTCCTGCGTCTTGACGACCTGGCCGCCTCGACGCTGTCGAGCACCCAGGTCCTCGACGGCTTTCTCGGCCATCCGTCGATCGCCCGCCTGCTCGCGGGCGGCGAGCTGCTCGAGCACGGCGCCCACCTGGTCCCCGAAGGCGGGCCGCCCGAGTTCGGCCGGCTGGTGCACGACGGGCTGCTCCTGGTGGGCGACGCCGCCGGGTTGACCCTGAACTCCGGTCTCACGCTGCGCGGGATGGATCTGGCCGCAGCCTCGGCGGTGTCCGCCGCCCGCACGATCTCGGCCGCGCTGCTGGCCCAGGACGCCTCGCGCCAGGGGCTGCTGCCGTACCTCGGCCACCTCGCGGGCTCCGATGCCGGCAGGGATCTGAAGACCTTTGCGCAGTCCCCTCAGGTCCTGGGGAACCGCCGGTTCTACGCCGACTACGGCCGGGCGGTTGCCGATGTGCTGGGGGAGGTTCATCGCCGGGAAGGCCCGAAGAGACCCCTTCGGAGGGTGCTCGCGGGCGTACGGGGCCGGGTTCGGCTTCGGGACCTGCTGCGTGACGCCTGGGCTGTTTGGAGGTCCCTGTGATCCCGTCACCTTCACCGCCGGGAGTCCCCGACCTCGAGGAGTCGCACATCATCGTTGCGGCGAGGGCGCGCGGCGTTGCCGAACTCGGGGCGCTCCTCGTCCGGGTCTGCCCCGCCGGCGTCTACCGGCTGGACGAGGTGGGCGCGCTCGTGGCGGACCACCCGCGATGCCTCGAATGCGGCGCCTGTCGTGCGGTGGCACCGCCGGACGGCCTCGAGTGGCGCTACCCCCGTGGCGGATTCGGCGTCTCCTATCGTCAGGGTTGATCCGACGGACGGACGTTGGCGCAGCGCGGCTCGTCCCGCCCCGTCTCCGGGCGTTCGGACTCAACTTGATATCGATTCCCCGGCTCGGCCGGAAGCCGGAACCCGGCGTGGTACACAGGATGGAACGCGAAGGAGCGTCCCCGGGCGGAGGGAGCGGATGGCCATGCAGATCTCACGAGCGGTCGCGGCCGTGGTTGTCGGTTTCATGCTGGTGCTCGCCGGCTGTTCCGCCGGAGGTGCCGCCGCCCCGGCCGAGGGAGGAGGGATGCCCCAGGCCGAGCCCTCCGCACCGGCCCCCGGCGACCGGCAGATCGCGCGGACGGCAAGCGTCTCCCTGGTCGTGACCGACGTCGAGTCCACGGCAGGCAAGTTGCGCCAGTTGGCGGAGTCGGTCGGTGGGCTGGTGACCTGGGAGAGCATCTCGCTGCCGGCTCCGGGGGGCCGGGGCTCGCAGAGCTACTCCGAGGTGGTGATCTCGGTTCCCGCCGACCGGCTGGACGAGGTTCTCGGGCTGGTCGGCACGCTGGGCGAGGTCAGGGATCGCAGTGTCGAGTCGGTCGATGTGACCGACGCCGTGCTCGATGTCGATGCCCGGGTGAAGACCCTGCGCGAGTCGATCGCGCGGCTGCAGGAACTGATGTCGCGCGCCGGGTCCGTCACCGAGATCGCCGCGGTCGAGGCCGAGTTGAGCCAGCGGCAGGCCGATCTGGAGTCCATGCTCGCCCAGCAGAAGAACCTGCAGAACCGGGTGGCGATGGCTCCCATCACGGTCGGGCTCTATCCGCCCGACCTGGCCGACCAGGCCGGGCGGAGCGGCTTCCTGGGTGGCCTGACGGCCGGTTGGTCGGCGCTGGTCACGACCGGAGAGGTCGCGCTCACCGCGGTCGGCTACCTGCTGCCGTGGCTGGTCCTGCTCGCGGTGATCGGCGCCCCGCTGATCTGGTGGCGTCGCCGCCGCCGAGCTTCTGCGGCTGATCGTCGCCCCGGCCCGCCGGCGCCCGACAGGCCGCCCTACGCCGGTGGCCAGGCGGCCACCCAGCCGGCGCCGGCGAGTCAACCGACGCCGGGGTCCCAGCCGCCCGCCGGGAGCCGGCCGCCGTCGGAGAACCCGCCCGGCTGAGAACCCGCCCGGCTGAGGACCTGGCCGTCCTGAGGTCGCCGACCGCTAGTTGATGGCCGCGCCGAAGAGCGTCCCGATCAGATGGGTGGCCGCCATGGTGGCCGAGCCCATCAGCACATTGCGCAGGATCGCCGGGCCGCGGGGAGCGTCGCCCAGGGCCGCGCTGACCCAGCCGGTGAGCAGAAGGCCGAACACGACGGCGACCACCGCCGCCCAGCTCCGCTGGTCGCCGAGGGGCAGCAGGATCATCACCAACGGGATCGCCGCACCGGCGGCGAAGGAGACGAAGGACGAGAAGGCCGCCACCCAGGGATTGGTGAACTCCCGGTGATCGATGCCCAGTTCCACCTCGGCGTGCGCGGCCAGCGCGTCGTGGGCGGTGAGTTCCTCGGCGACCTGGTGGGCCAGCCCGGCGGAGAGTCCCCGCTCGCGGTAGAAGCCGGCCAGTTCGAGCAACTCCTTCTGCGGCTGCTCGGCGAGTTCCCGGATCTCCTGCGCGATCAGCGCCTTCTCGGTGTCCCGCTGGGTGCTCACCGAGACGTACTCGCCGCCGGCCATGGAGAACGCCCCGGCGACCAGGGCGGCCAACCCGGCGGTCGCCATCGCGAGCACGTTGCCCGGGGCCGCCGCGGCGACCCCGATCACCACGCCGGCGGTCGAGACGATGCCGTCGTTGGCCCCGAGCACGCCGGCGCGCAGCCAGTTGAGCTTCTGGCCGATGCCGTTCCGCTGCGGCTCGTCGGGGTGCGTCATGGCTCGATTCTGAGCCACTCCCGCTGTCGCCGCAAGCCAGCTTAGGCTGGTCTAACCCCTAGTCAGGGTAGGTTTGGCTAGCCTTTCCCGACCGCTGTGAGGGCTCCTCAAGCCGGACGGCGCCACTCGCCCGAGCGCCCGCCGGATTTCGCCAGCAGGCGGACGGAGCCGATCTCGACCCGCTTGTCCAGCCCCTTGACCATGTCGATCACGGCCAGGCAGGCGACCGACACCGCCGTCAGCGCCTCCATCTCCACGCCGGTGCGGTCGACCGTCCGGACGGTCGCGGTGACCGCCACCCCCTCGTCCGTCACCGCCAGGTCGACGGTGACGCCGTGGACGCCGATCACGTGGGCCAGCGGCAGCAACTCGGGGGTCCGCTTCGCAGCGGCGATCCCGGCGATCCGCGCCACGGCCAGGACGTCCCCCTTGGGCACGTCGTCCGTCCGGAGTGCCGCGACGACCCCCGCGGGACAGCGGACGAACCCCTCCGCGGTGGCGCTGCGGGCGGCGGGCTGCTTGCCGGTGACGTCGACCATCCGGGCACTCCCGGCGGCGTCGAGGTGGGTGAACTGCGACATCGGGACTCCCTGGTGCTGCTGGACGACTTGCCGGTCAGGCTAGCGCGCCGGCCCGCTCTCCTGAGTTCCGACAGCGCCAGGTCGGGCGTTCGGAACGGACGTCGGGTCACGAGGCGGGGAAGCGGGACGGGTGGTGAGGTCGATACCCCAGTGCTCGGCATCGAGGGGGGTGTCGATGTCGGCGGTCAAACGCGGGTCGGCCGGGACGCCGCGCAACCGGAGCGGGCCGAGCAGGCGGTACATCGCGGTCAGCGGCGGGTCGCCGCGGTCGGCCAGCCGGGCCTGCAGCCGTTCCGTCCGGTAGTAGCCCAGCAGCCACTGCAGCCGGCCGTCGGGTCCGGTGAGGCAGACCCCGTCGTCGCTGTCCCCGGGCTGGACCCGGAGCAGCCGGGCCACCGCGTCCTCCACCTCGGGCAGGTCGCTGGCCAGCACCAGCGTCCAGGGTGCGTGCCCGTCCAGGAACGTCATCCCGGCCGCCACCGCCGCCACCGGACCGCCGGACGGGGGATCCTCCCGGGTGTGGGCGACGCCGTCCGGCACGTCGGCGTCGCC
>JAEXCA010000134.1 GCA_023393755.1 Actinomycetes bacterium
GGTTGGGGGGGCGGCGCGGCGGGCCACCACCCCCCGCCGGCCCCCACGTTTTGCTGTTGTCAGCGCTGCTCAGGCCCGGGGTCGGAGCGCGACCGCCGAGATGGTCGTTCTCAGCCCGGATCCAGGCGCCATAGCCACCATCTCTGCGGTCGCGAGCCGGCGAGGTCGCATCCTGCCGCTGACAACATCAAAATCGGCGGTTGGCCCGTGGTACCGACTGCGACTGCCGGTCAGGGCGTCTGCACCGGATCCGGCGGAGGTGCGGGTTCCGTTGTTGTGGGCGGTTCGATCGGAGCCGGCTCGGGCGCGGGCGGCACCGGCTCGGGGGTCGGTGGTGGTGGCGGGGGTGGCGGCAGAGCCTTGGCGACCTTGACCGAGCCGGAGGTGACCGTCTTCGTCGCGTACCCCGGGGCGCGGGCGGTGACGGTCACGGTCAGCTTCTTGCGCAGGTCGGCCTTGGTGGGGCGGTAGGTGGCCGAGGTCGCCTTCTTGATCTTCTTGCCGTTGCGCCGCCAGACGTAGCTGAAGGAGGTCCCCGGGACGCCCCAGTCGCCGACCTCCACCGACACCTCCTGACCGACGGCGACGGCTCCGGTCAGGCGGGGCCTCGGCTGGCTGGGGAACACTCCCGGGTACACCTCCGCGAGGTCGGAGTTCGTCCTGGTCTCGCCGTTGGCGGTCACCTCCAGGGTGATCGTCCGGCCCACCTCGGCCGCGGTCGGAACGTAGGTCTCGCCGGTGGCACCCGGGATGGGGTTGCCGTCCACCAGCCAGCGATAGCCGATCTCGGCGCCCTCGGGGATCCAGGTTCCCGGAACCGCCACCAGGGTCAGCCCCACCCGTGGGCTGCCGCCGATGTTGGGGGTCGACCAGGGCGTGGGGAGGAACATCCCCGGTGCCGGTACCCGCTGCCAGTTGCGCCCGGACGCCCGGGCGGCGGTCGGCAGGCAGGCTTCGACTCCGCCCCCGAAACAGGACGAGTTCAGCGGGAAGGTGACCGGCACCCCCGTCCACCACGAGGTCCGCTTCATCGCTCCGTCCCAGGAGAGCGAGATGTGCACGTGGTCCTTGTGGTTGGCCGTCCACGAGCCGCGGCTGGGCATCTTCCGCCAGCCCAGCTCGGGGTAGTACACCGACCAGATCCGCTGGTTCCAGATGATGTACATGATGCCCAGGCGATGGGCGACCTCGCCGTTCCCGGCGGTCATCCAGGCCAGTGCCTGGTCGACCCGCTTGCGCTGGCTCTTCGACTTCATGCTCATCCGCCAGTCCAGCGCGCGACCCTCCTTGTGCTCGGAGCGTCCCGCGATCGCGCAGCTGCGGGAGATGCCGGACGACGACCCGCCCCAGGTTGCGATCAGCAGCTTGAGCAGCGCGGACGTGCCGGGCTTGGCCGAGGGCGAGCAGCCGCGTTGCGGCTGGTAGCCGAGGTGCGCGTCCAGCGGGACGCTGCCGGCGGCGAGTTCCTCCGGCGGCTTCGGGCTCTTCGCCGTCGCCGGGGACGGGCCGACCCACAGCAGGGCGACCCCCAGGATCGCCACCAGCAGGGCCCGGAGCACTCTGCGCACCGCTTCTCCGATCGTCGCCGCCGTCCGACCTCTGCACGGTACCGGGGTTCCGGGGCCGACAGGAACCGCTTCGACCAGCTCAGCGCGAGGCTCGACCAGCGAAGACCAGTGACTCCCCAGCGGGGATCAGCCCTTCTCCGCGCCCTCGGTGGTGCTCATGATGCGACGCTGGAAGACGAAGAACAGCACCGCGACCGGGATGGTCATCAGCACCGCCGCGGCCAGCTTCAACGGGAACTGGCTGCCGGAGCCGAGCTGGCCGGAGACCAGCGCGCCGACACCCGTGGTGAGGGTGTGCAGCTCGGGCGACTGCCGCGAGATCACGAAGTGGGCGAACTCGTTCCACGAGCCCTGGAAGGACAGGATCGTGAGGGTGATCAGCGCCGGCGTGGCCATCGGCAGGGTCACCGACCAGAACCGGCGGAACACCCCGGCGCCGTCGATCCGGGCTGCCTCCTCGATCGAGGCCGGGACGGAGTCGAAGAACTGCTTCATGATGAAGATGCCCGCGGCGTCCACCAGCAACGGCAGGATCATGCCGAAGTAGCTGTCGAACATGCCCATCTGCTTGATCACCAGGAACCGGGGCACCATCAGCACCACCGACGGCACCGCCATCACCGCCAGGAACAGGCCGAAGACGAAGCCCCGGCCGCGGAACTGCAGCCGGGAGAGGGCGTAGCCGGCCAGCGAGTTGAAGAACACCCGGCAGACGGTCACGATCAGCGTGATGATCAGCGAGTTCATCGCCCACAGCGGAAGGTCGGTGCCGAAGAACAGCCGTTCGTAGGCCGCCGCGGTGAACGGGGACGGGATCAGTCCCAGCGGGTTGCTGGTCGCCTCGGCGTCGGTCTTGAACGAGCCCATCACGGCGATCAGGAAAGGATAGAGATAGATCGCGGCCAGCGCGATCAGCACCGCGTAGCTGGCGATCAGACCGCCCGTCACCCGCTCTCTCATCGGACCACCGCCTTCCGCGCGCGGCCCTTGCGTCCGAAGCCGGACGGATCCCGGTCGGCCAGCACGAACCGCTGGATCAGGGTCATCGCGATGATGATCAGGAACAGGACGAACGCGATCGCCGCCGCGACCCCCGGCTCGTTGCCCTCGAAGGCCTGGTTGTAGGCCAGGTAGGCCGGCGAGGTGAGGGTCTGCGCCGCCGGTGTACCGCGGGTCAGGTACACCTGGTCGAACACCTGCCAGGTGCCGATCAGCCCCAGGGTGAGCACGGTGAACAGGGTGGGACGCAGCATCGGCAGGGTGACGTGGAAGAAGGTCTTCCAGGGCGTGGCGCCGTCCATCAGCGCCGCCTCACCGACCTCGGCACCGATGTTCTGCAGCCCCGCCAGGAAGAGCAGCATGAACGTCCCCGAGGTGGTGAACACCGCCATCAGTATCAGCACGAACTGCGCCACCGACGGACCACCGACCCACTCCCAGGCCGAGACGCCGAGGACCCCCGGCTCGTCCCAGCCGGACGGGGCGGCGCTCAGGCCGAACAGCCCGAGGAACTTGTGCAGCAGCCCGCTGGGATCGGCGAACCAGTTCGGACCGGTGACCGAGAACCAGGCCAGCACCGCGTTGACCGCGCCCGAGGCCTGGAACAGGAACAGGAAGACGCCGGTGATGGCGATCGACGAGGTGACCGACGGGAAGTAGAAGGCGGTGCGGAAGAAGCCCTTCGCCCGCAGCAGCCGGCGGTTGACCTGGACGGCCAGGAACAGCGCCAGCGCGGTCTGCAGCGGCACCACGAACAGCACGTAGTACACGTTGTTGCGGATCGACCTGCCGAACAGCTCCCGGGTCAGGCCCGGGTCGGTCAGGATCGCCGCGTAGTTCTCGCCGCCGACGAAGTTCACCCGCGGGTTGCCGATCGGCGAGAACCGTCCGTTCCAGTCGCTGAACGACACCCACAGCGCCAGCAGGATCGGCAGGATCAGGAAGGTCCCGATGATCGCCAGGGCGGGCGCGACGAACAGCCAGCCCGCCAACCGGTCGTCCCTGATGCCGCCCCCGCCACGCCGGCGCGTGACGGGAGCGGCCGCGGTGGCCGTCATCGGATCAGCCGACGAGCGATTCGAGTTGCCCCTGGGTCTTCTCCAGGATGGCGCGGGCGTCGCCCGACCCCAGCTGGGTGATCGCGTTGTTCAGCTCGCCGACCACGTCGGAGGCGCCCTTGATCGACAGCGGGGTGCTGGCGTACGCCACGCCGGCGACGAAGGCCTGGTTCTCTGGGAACTTCTCGGCGTAGGCGTCGCCCGCGGTCTGGGTGGACGGGATGACGGCGAAGGCGTCGGCGAACTTCAGCTGCTGCTCGTCCGAGGTGAGGAAGGTGACCAGTTCCTTGGCCTGGGCCGCGGACTCCTGGCCCTCCGGGATGCCCCAGCAGTTCGAGAAGGTGAAGGTGCCCTTGCCCGCTGGGCCGGCCGGCAGTTCGACCACCTGGTAGTTGACGTCCGGGAAGTCGTTCTTCAGCGCGCCGGCGATCCACGGGCCCTCGATCACCATCGCGGCGGTCTGCTTGCCGAAGGCCTCGCCGGCCCAGCCGGCGCCGATGTCAGAGGGCCACTTCAGGCTGCCGTCCTTCAACAGTCCCTGCAGGTACTCCAGCGCGGCCACGTTCTGGTCGGACGCGGCGGTCACCGCGCCGTCCGTCATCAGGCCGCCACCGGCCTGCGCCATGAACACGCCGACCCGGGCGTACTCGGCGCCCATCGCCAGCCCGACGGTGTCACCGGAGGTGAGCTTGCCGGCGACCGCCTTCAGCTGGTCCCAGGTGGTGGGGATGTCGGCATCGGTCAGCCCGGCCGCCTGCCACAGGTCGGTGTTGATCACCAGGCCGAGGGTGGAGAAGTCCTTGGGAGCGCAGACGAAGGTGCCCTCGTAGCTGAACATGTCCTTCAACGCCGGGTAGAACGCGTCGGCGTTGGGCAGATCCTTGGCGTAGGGCTCCAGGTACTGGTCGCTGGCGTAGGTCTGGAACTGGTCCCAGCTCATGTAGAACAGGTCGGGCGCGGCGTCGCCGGCGAAGCCCTGGGCGAGTTCCTGGTTGAGGTCGGCGGCGGGGATCACCTTCACGGTGACCCCGGCGGTCTGGCCCCAGGCGTCCACCGCTGCCTGGACGGCATTGGTCTCGGCGTCCCCGGAGGAACCGATCAGCATGGTCATCTCGGCGACCGCGGGGGCCGGCGGCTGGCTCTCGCCGCCCGGCTGCGGGCTCCCCGTGCTGGGCTGCTGACCGCCGCCGCAGGCGGCGACGGTGAGGGTCATGGCCCCGGCGAGGCCGAGGAGGGCGAGTTTCCTGGAGAAAATCATCAGGGTGTTCCTTTCCTGGAGTGGGTTCAGGCTTGGACGGTGGCGTGGATGCCCCACCGTGGGTTGTTCCTGGTGACGAGCCGGGGTGCGACGAGCAGCGACCCGGGCCCGTCGACGGACTGTTCGAGCGCGGCCAGGATCTCCCCGGCCACGGCGCCGAGCTGCTGGTCGACGCTGCTGAAGCCGAAGCTGGCGGCCAGGGCGGTGTTGTCGAAGCCGACCACCGGGACGGCGGCGCCGGTCTGGCCGATCGCGGTGACCACGCCCACCGCCAGGGAGTCGGAGACGCACACCACGGCGTCCACCCCGAGGTCGAGCAGGCGTGGGGCGGCCGCGATGGCGGCGGTCAGGTGATCCTCGGTCCGGACGGTGAGCTGCTCGATGTCCGCCGCCGAGCAGCCGGCCCGCCGCATCACCTCCGCCCAGCCGGCGCGGCGGTCCTCGCCGGTGGGTGAGTCCTCCGGCCAGCCGAGGAAGCCGATCCGGCGGTGCCCGGCCGAGACCAGCGCCTGGGTGGCGTCGGCGGTGCCGGCGCGGCCGTCGACGTCCACCCAGGCGTGGGGTGG
>JAEXCA010000144.1 GCA_023393755.1 Actinomycetes bacterium
GGACTCCCGGGGAAGAAGGAGTGATTCGACACCAACCCGTCTATCCCGGGAGCCCTCCCACATCCATCACCGACACGCCGTCAGACCACCCCCAACCGATCTACGACTTTCGCAACAGGCTCTAGCCAAAGGTTGATGGTCATACCGCTCGAACTCAACTTGACTGAACAGCGGAAGGGAGCAGCAGAGTGCCTGTCGCGGAATGGACCGAGGTCTCCAAGCGGTACCGTCCCGACGGCCCGCTCGCCCTCGACCGGCTCTCGTTCGGCGTGGAACGCGGCGAGATCGTCGTCGTGGTCGGCCCGAACGGCTCCGGCAAGACCTCCGCGATGGAGATGCTCTCCGGGCTGCGGTGCCCCACCAGCGGTACCGTCCGGCTGAACGGCGAGCCGGTCCGTCCGGGCTACCGGCACCGGCAGGCGCTGGGCGTCCAATTGCAGGACGCCGGGCTGCCGCTGCGGATCCGGGTGCGCGAGGCGGTCGCCGCCGTCGCCTGCCTGTACCGCGACCCCGGCCCGGTGGACGAGATCCTCGCCCGGCTCGGGCTCAGCGAGCACCTGCCGGCGATGGTGGACACCCTCTCCGGGGGCTGGCAGCGCCGGGTGGACGTGGCGCTGGCCTGCCTGGGCAACCCCGTCATGATCGTGCTGGACGAACCGACCAGCGGCCTGGACCCGGTGGCTCGCGCCGACCTCTGGGAGTTCCTGCGGGAGCGGCGGGCGCAGGGGGACGCGATCCTCGCCTCCACCCACGACCTCGCCGAGGCCGAGGCCTTCGCCGACCGGCTGATCGTGCTGCACCGGGGCCGCAAGGTGCTCGAGGGCACGGTGGAGCAGGTGCTCGCCCAGGCCGGCGGCGAATGGCGGCTGCGGATCATCGGCGCTGACCTGGCGGCACGCGAACTGTGCCATGCCGCCGGATTGCGCTGCCATGCCACCGGTGAGGCGATCTCCGTGCTCGGTCCGAAGCCGGCGGTCATCGCGCTCGGCGACCGGCTGGAGGAGGCCCAGGAGCGGGGCGAGATCGGCTACCGCGACCTGCTGCGCGGCCCGGTCCGGCTCGAGGACGTGTTCGCGGCGGTGGTGGGAAGGGACGGCGGTGATGACTGACGTGCGCGAGCTGACCGGCCGGCGTACCAACCCGTGGTGGCGGGTGCTGCCGGTGTGGGCCAGGCAGGAGTTCCTGCTGCTGATCCGCGAACCGGTGGCGGTCTTCTTCAGCCTGGCCTTCCCGTTGGTGATCTACGTCTTCATCGGCATCCCCTACGGCGCTACCGAGATCGAGCCCGGGGTGCGCTTCGTGGACGTCATGTTCCCCGCCCTGATCGTCACCGTGGTGGCCAACCTGCTGCTGATGGGGCTGCCGATCTACCTGGCCGAACTGCGCTCCCGTGGCGCCGACCGGCGTTACGCCATCCTGCCGCTGCCCGGCGCGGTGTTCGCCGGCGCCGTCCTCTCCGCCACCCTCGCCCTGGTGGTGGCCTCGGCCGCGGTGATCACCGCGATCGTCGCGATCCGGGACGGACTGCGCCCTACCGCGCTGTTCTCGGTGTTCCCCTGGCTGGTCCTGGGCTCGATCGTCTGGCTGAGCGCGCTGGGGCTGCTGCTCGGCTCGCTGCGGGTCTCCAGCCGCACCACCCAGGCGCTGTCGGCGGTGGTGTTCTTCACCATGTTCTTCGGCTCCGGCGCCGCCGTCCCGCTGGAGGGGCTGCCCACCGGGCTGCAGAACATCCTGGCCTGGAACCCGCTCAAGCAGTGGCTGGACGTGATGGTGGGCGTCTACACCGGGCTGGGGACGAGCGACGCCAAATGGGCGATGCTCTGGGCCGCCCTGCCGCTCACCGTGATCTGCACCGCCGCCGGCCTCCACCTGTGGCGGAAACGCTGACTCAACCGCCTACCGACCAACGACACCTGAGAGGAGGGAAGAAATGATCACGACGCTGGGACGCTCAGAGGAGAAGCACTTCACGTCCGACACCGTGGTGGCGCCGGGTGGCTGGTGTTGCTGCTGCTGCTGCTGGTGCAACTTCTCGGTCTACTTCTGATCGACAGCTTCACCTGAGCCTCCGTGCCTGCCGGGCCCAACGCACGAGCCGGGCTGGCGCGGAGCACCTCGGCCGTCGCGCCGAGCGACGCCGGCCGAACACCCGTTCGGTGCGGCCGTCCCACCCGCTGCAAAAGCCTCGAGAAGGAATCCCATGCTCGAAGAGAGAGTTTACAACCACGGTCTGGCCTGGGCGCCGGCGCAGTCCAGCAGCGCCAGTCATCGGGGGCTGCTGGAGATGCTCGACCACTACAGCCCGTTCGGGCAGATCCGCAATGTGCTGTGCTCCTTCCGCTCCGGGGTGGGCATGGGCGGCTTCCAGGGCTCCGCGGCGCCGCTGTCGCTGGATCACGTGTTCCGCCGGATCACCGGCATGGGCGCACTCAAGGTCGGCCTGGATCGCGAGATCTACGGCGGCGGCAAGGGGCTGGTGCTGGCCGACTCGGTCGCCTCCTCGCTGGGTGAGGCGGTGGAGCGGATGCTCGGCGCCTTCTCCTCGCTGGAGCCGGCCTTCCTGAGCACCAGCGTGACCGCCACCGCCCAGCAGATGCGGGACCGCGGGTACACCATCGTGGGCCCGGAGGACTTCGGGATGTTCACCGCCGAACAGCTGGACGCGGTCGGCTTCCGCTGCGTCCCCTGGACGCCGGACACCCGGCTCACCTGGCACCGCGGGACGAACCTGCTCACCGGCACCGAGCACTGGGTGCCCGGCCAGCTGGTCCACCTGTTCTACGTGCCCGAGGGCCCCGAGGACCACATCGGCGCCTCCAGCTCCGGCGGCCTGGCCACCCACTACGACGACGAGCACGCGCTGTGCCACGCCCTGCTCGAGGTGGTGGAGCGGGACGCGCTCAACCTGGCCTGGTTCTGCAAGGTCCCGCTCACCCGGATCGACCTCGATCAGCCGTTCGAGGACCCGGAGATCACCCGCTTCATGGCCTCGGTCGAACGGGCCGGGATGCACATCGACTTCTACCTGCACCGGCTGGACATGCCGGAGTTCTTCGTGGTCACGGCCTCGGCCGTCGAGCCCGGCCTGGAGGCCCACAGCTACGTCTCCGGCGGTGGCGTCGGGATCACCATCGAGCACGCCATCCGCAGCGCGCTGGCCGAGGTGGTGCAGGCCGAACGGATGGTCCGCAGCCCCTCGGTGGCACCCCGGTGGGAGCTGACCGGCGGCTTCAAACGCCGGTTCACCGTCGACCGGGCCGCCCGGCCGGACGAGTTCACCAACTTCATCCAGGTGGTCGACTACTACGGCTTCGCCGAGAACCAGCGGAAGCTGGACTGGTTCCTGCGGGATCCCGGGCTGCCCCGGCTCGGGCTCTCCGAGCTCCGCACCGAGTCGTCCGGCAGCGAACTGGAACGGATCCTGAACCTGTACCGGAAGTACGGCCTCACCCCGATCGCCTTCGACTTCACCCCGGACACCTTCCACCACGTGCGGCTGCGCAAGGTGTTCGTCCCGGAGCTCACGCCCGCGTTCCCGCCGAACATCCCGCTGCTCGGCCATCGCCGGTACCGCGAACTCCGGATGGAACTGGGCCTGGACGATCGCGAGTGGACGCTGGCGGACATGCCGGCCGACCCGCTCCCCTACCCCTGACGCCGATGGCCGGCACCGCTCCCCACCAGCAGGCACCCGACCTCCCCACCCTCAGGCCGGGCGCCACGGCGATCGTGATCGCCGTCGCCGCACTCGCGCTGAAGCTGACGCAGGCGCTGGCCGGCTTCCTGCCGGCCGGCACGGTGCTGCCGGACTGGATGCCCGACCTGCTGGGCACCTCGGGCAACGCCCTGATCGGCCTCACCTGGCTGGTCTTCAGCGCGGTCCTGCTGTGGCTGCGGCGCTGGCTGGGAGCGGTGTCGGCCGTCTGGTTCTGCATCGTCTCGGCGATCAGCGGCGTCCGGCTGCTGCAGACCGGCTACCCGCTCTGGGGTGGCTGGCAGCTGTTCACCGCCGCCGTCGCCGCGGCGGCGACCGTCGTCGCCGTCCTCCAGGGAGCCTGCAAGGGCTCCCGCTGGTGATCCCCTCCCTACAACGACAAGGAAAATTGGCATGTCAGTCACAACCCGTCCCACCACCCAGCCCCGCCTGGTGCTCAATCCCTCCGCCGCGGTGATCCGTTGCCACGACGACGAGGTGGTGGCCAGCCTGGGCTCCCGGGCGCGCTCCACCCACCGCATCCAGGACGCCGGCGGGCACCACAAGCTGGCCGACTTCGTGCTGGCCTTCACCGCGCCGAACGCGCCTGGAGAAGTCGCCGCCACCCTCGGCCTGGACGAGGCGGTGGCCGAGGAGTTCACCCAGCACCTGCTGGACGGCCAGGTGCTCATCGAGGAACAGGAATCCCGCTACTCCTACCTGGTCTCCGGCCTGGGCCTGGACGGGATCGACACCGACGTGGCGGTGGCGGTCTGCGGCGACGGACGGATCGCCGAGGCGCTCTGCCGGCAGCTCGGCTCGCTGCTCGGACGACCCGTGCAGCCGACCGGCGAGATCGCCGAGGCATTCGAGAACAACGACTTCGTGGTGGTCTGCCCCGACCAGGTCAACCCGGGCCTGTTCTACGACGCCGACGAACTCAGCCGGGCCCTGGACAAGCCCTGGCACCTGGCCTACTGCGACGGCTTCGAGCTGATGGTGGGCCCCACCTTCGTCCCCGGCGAATCCCCCAACTACTACGACTTCGACGCGATGGACGAATCCGCCCGGGTGATGCGGATGCAGTACCTGTACGCCAAGTCCGCCCAGCCGGAGGCACCGCAGCACTGCGAACCGCCGGCCTTCGTGGCCGATCTGGCCGCCTCGTACATCACCATGGCGCTCACCCAGCACCTCTGGGGCCGGGGCAGCTTCCTGGAGGGCTACGTGCTGCGGATCGACCTGGAGCGGATGCAACTGGTCCGCGACCGGGTGCTGCGGCTACCGCGCAACCCGGTGGACATGGGCGTGCGCTCCGACCTGCGGCACCCGTTCCTGTGAGAGAGGGGCGCGAGCGATGAGAATGCCGGCCGACCAGCTGCGGCGCATGCTGGAACAGACCCTGATCCCGCCGACCAACGTGGTGGAGCTGAACCCCGACACCTTCGAGGCCACCACCATCCGGCTGCAGGAGGTCGAGGGGAACCTCGCCGAGCAGTACCAGCTCAACTCCTGCCTCAGCCGCACCGGGCTGCGGCGGCTCGCCCCGCGGGACGAGGTGGAGCTGATCACCGAGTTCTACCTGACCACCGCCGGCGACGGCTACGACGAGCTGCTGAAGGAGGGCTCCCGCTGGGCGCTGCCGATCGAACGGTGCCCGGGCTGGGTGCAGCGCCTGATTGGGCCGCTGTCCAGCCATCCCGCGGTGGCCGCCACGCTGTTCAACTGCGATCTGCTGGTCGGCTTCGGCGACGGGCTGTGGCGGCTGGTCCCGGACCGGCCTGGCCTGCAGTACGAGGGCACCTGGTCGGCGGAGCTGACCGCCCAGGTGCAGGCGGCCCTGCCGCCGGGCCCGGACCGTCCGGCCGCCGCGGGCGTGATCCTGCTGGTCGGGCACCTGGCCCGGGCGTCCTATCTCAGCGGGGACCGCGCCTTCCGGGCCGCGGCGATCGGCTGCGGCTCGCTGCTCGGACTGCTCTGGGCGGTGCTCTCCAGCCCCGGCCCGGCGATCCGGATGTCCGCCAGCCAGCAGTTCTGTGACCGGACGGTCAACGCCGCGGCCCGCTGCGACGGCGTCGAACGCGGCGTCCAGCTGGTCTGCCTGGTCGATCCCCTGCCCGAGCCCACCACCGGAGAGGCCCATCATGACTGACCTGACCGCCGTCGCCCAGATCGTGCTGGACGACGACTCCCTCGAAGCCCGGATCGCCGGGCTCGGACCACGGGCGAGGAAGAGCCTGGACGAGATCGTGGCGAGCATCGCCGACCTGGAGGAGGCGGGCACCGACCCGATCCTGCGCCGGGTGGTGCACCGGCTGTTCGAGCGGTCGGTGAACGAGTTCTTCACCGCCGAGACCGCGCAGAGCACCAACCTGCCACCGGAACTGGTGAGGTTCACCGTCCCCGATCCGGCCGCGCTGTCGCTGCCGGAGCCGACCCCGGAACTGGAGTTCGGCCTGACCGAGGCGCTGCAGGTGCGCCGCTCCCAGCGCAACTACCTGAACACCCCGCTGCCGTTGACCGAACTCGGCGACCTGCTGCACCACGCCCTGGGCCGCAACGGCACCGAGGACGGCTACGGCACCCGGAACATGCCGCTGCAGTCCTACCCCAGCATCGGCGGCCTGGATCCGGTGGACATCGGCGTGGTGGTGAACCGGGTGGAGGGACTGCGCCCCGGCTACTACCACTACGACAAGGTCGGGCACGGCCTGGTACCGGCGCTGCGCGGCGACCTGAGGATGTCCCTGGTCAACTGCACCTTCGACAACGAGTGGCTGTTCTACGCCCCGGTGGTCCTGGTGGTGGTGAGCAACCAGGACAAGGTCTACTGGAAGTACAAGACCCGCGGCTACCGGCTCTCGCTGCTCGATCAGGGCGCGGCGATGCAGAACATCTACCTGGTGTGCACCGGCCTCGGCCTGGGCTGTTGCGCGATCGCCGGCTACGACGACGAGAAGATCAACCAGTTGTTCGGCTACACCGCCGGTGACCGGTCGGTGAGCGTGCTGATGACGATCGGCGAACCCGCCAGGCGGGCCGCCGGAACCCGCCGGAACTGAGATGTGGCAGCTCGCGGTCCAGCAGTGGCTGGTGGTCATGATCGTGATCGCGGCCACCACCGTGCTGGGGGCGTTCGTGGTGCCCCGGCTGCGGCCCTGGATCCCGCTGCTGGTGCCGGTGACGCTGGGGCTGAGCTGCGGGCTGATCGCGGTCCGCGGCCTGGCCGAATCCGGCCGGACGGCGTCCGCGGTGCTGTTCGACCGTCCGCTGGCCCAGGCGCTGCTGCTACCCGACGGCGGTGGCGTGCTGCTGGGGCTGGCGATCGGCCTGGCCGGCGCCTGGGCGGCGTTCCGCTGCGAGGCGGCGCTGCTCCGCTGGCGTCCGGCCCGCCAGTCCCCGACCCCCGGGCTGCCCCTGGGCGGAGCCTCGCTCCCGCTGCCCGGGCGCTCGGAGAGCATGAAGGGGGTGGCGGCGATCGCCCGTCGTCCGGGGCTCTTCCTGGCCGTGTCGGTGCTCAGCGCGACCGGTGAGGAACTGCTGTTCCGGGGCGCGATGCTGAGCGGGCTGGCCTGGCACCTGCCGGCCGTCGCGGCCGGGATGCTGGGTCTGCAGGCGGTGCTGTTCGCCGGCACCCACGTCGCCTTCGGCTGGCGCACCATGCTCGGCAAGGTGCTGCTCGGCCTCACCCTCGGGCTCGGCGCCGCGTTCGCCGGCCTGTTGCTCGGCGCGCTGCTGCCGCACCTGGCCTACCAGGTGCGGGTGCTGGCGCAGTTCCGTCCACTCACCCGGAGGACACCCCACCATGCTTGAGCCGGAGCGGGTGGAACGCCTGCTGAACCACCCGGAGGTGGGCCGGGTCTTCGACGGCCACCAGTTCCACGAGGCCGGCGGCGGCTGGACGGTCACCGAGGCACTGATCGACGCCGGCGCCGGCATCGGCGGCTACCGGGAGAACCTGACCGAACCGCTGCTCCGGGCGGCCCGCGCCATCCTCCGGCTGCTCACCGAGAGCGGAATCGGCGGGCTCCGGGTCGGCTCCTCGAGCTGGGCCGAGCAGGCGCACTTCCGCGCCCTGCTGGATCAGGCCGGGACGGCCGCACCCACGCTGACCGGGGGCGGGCCGGTGCTGACCGACAGCGAGCCGGCGTCGGATCGTCAGCGCTGGATCACCGGCGACGCCGAACTGGCGCGGGCCCTGGACGTCGCCGTCCTGGAGGGCAGCGGCTGGGCGGTGTTCCAGACCGACGACCCGGGCTTCGCCGGCGCCGGCGTCCGGGCGGCCCACGCCGGGGGCCTCGGGGTTGCGCTGCGCGGGCCGGTGGGTGCCGCGAGCGAGTTGGCCGAGAACGATCTGTTCACCGGCGTCGGGAACCTGGTCCGACGGCGGACCGCGGATCGCGGCCTTACGGTGCTCAGCGCCTGGGCGGAGGCACCGCCGGACGTCCCGCTGCGACACGCCGCCGAGCTGGCCGAACGCGGAGTCGGCCTGACCAGCGAACTGCTCACCCTGCACCGCAGCGTCTTCCTCCGGGAGGCGCTCCAGGCACCCTTCCTGGAGGAGAACGTCGCGATCCTGCCGCACGTCCGCTGGGTGATGCAGATGCGGCGCGGTACCGGCTACGTCGCCGGACGCTCCGCGCTGCGCGAGCACACCGGGCTCTCCGAACCCACCCGCGCCGAGGCGAAGCAGGCTGCCGAGGGCTGGCGGCGGCTGACCGAGGCGGTCGGCCGGCTGCATGCCGGGGGCGTCCGGATCCTGCCCGCTTCCACCGCGCCGCAGCTCACCCTGCTGCCGGGCTTCGGCCTGAAGGAGGAACTGGTCTGCCTGGCGGCGGCCGGAGTGCCGCTGGAAGAACTGCTCGCCCGGGCCACCGACCGCTCCTGGCTGGCCCTGGCCGGCCGCCCGCTGCTGCTGGCCAGCGACCAGGATCCGCGCGACCCCGCCCGGTTCCTGGCCCGCCTCTCCCCCTGGACGGAACCATCCGAAGGTTGATGGTGACGCCTCGGCCGATGCGGTTGACTGGCAGCAGCGGTCGCCACCGTCAGGGGTGCCGTCGGCCGCTTGCCGTCTGGAAGGAGCCTGCGATGCGCAGGATTGCGGCGTTCGTCGCTTGTCTGGTCATGTCGACCGGAGTCGTCGTTCCGGCCGGACCGGTCTCGGCCGGCCCGGTGGAACCGCAGGGGCTGCAGGATCTGATCTGTTTCATGATGCCCTGGCTGTGCCGTGTGAGATGATCGGACGGTGGCCCCCACCCCCCGTCGAACGGGCCGCGCACCTGAGATAACAGCGCGGGCGCCGGCCTGGGCGGTCGCGCTCCTGGGGGGCGTCCTGCTGTGGTCATTGGGCACCGATCTGCGCTCGGTGTTCGAAACGTCGGGTGGCTGGTCGTGGGGGTTGCTGCCGCTGGTGGCGAAGGTGATCCTCGATCACGGCTCCCTGGTGCTGGTCGGCGTGCGTCCCTACGCCGCCGCGATCGCGATCTGGATCGTGCTGCCGATCACCGTCGCCAGCGGTCACATTGGCACCACGGTGCTCAGCGTGCCGGGGGTCACCGCCGGCGTGCTGGCGCTGTGCCGTCCCCGGTTCGCCGCCCTGCATCTGGCGGTCTGCGGGGTCTGGGTGGCGGTGCACGCCGCGTCGGGCACCGATCCGATGACCGGCTGGACGCTGGTGCTGTTCCTGGTCCCGGCGATCACCGGCGGGCTGGTCACCCGGTGGTTCCTGACCCGGATCGCCCGGGAACGGGAGCGCAGCCGGCGGGCGACCGCGCTGGCCACCAGGGTGCGCGAGCAGGAACGGCTCGAACTCTCCCGTGAACTGCACGACGTGGTGGCCAGTGGCCTGGCCCTGATCTCGCTGGAGACCTCCAGCGTGGAGGATTCCGAGGATCCCGCCGAGTTGCGGCAGGCGCTCGCCACCGTGCAGCAGACCTCCCGGGCTGCCGCTGCCGAACTCCGGCTGCTGGTCAGAACCCTGCGGGAGCCGGCCGGGGAGTCGTCCGGCAGCCCGCTGGCGGAGTTCCGCCGCGCCGGCACCCTCGCCGAGGTCACCCGCGAGGTGGTCCAGGCCCTGATCGAGCACGGGTTCGAGGTGGAACTGGATCTGCGGGCGTTCGACGGCATCCGGGCCGAGGAACTGCAGCCGTCGGTGCTCCACTCCTACCTGCGGATCCTCCAGGAGGCGACCACCAACGTCATCAAGCATGCGCCGCCGGGCGCGGCCTGTTCGGTCACCGGAGCGATCCGGGACGGCCACCTCTCGATCCGGATCGCCAACCGGCCCGACGGGCCCACCCCGGCCGGCTCCGACGGCGTCGGGCTGAAGGGGATCGAGGAGCGGGCGATGCTGACCTCGGGCACCGTCAGCTACGGCGAGGAGCAGGGTCGGTGGGTGGTGGAGGCCAGCCTGCCGCTGCGTCCGTCCTGAGGATCGCCACGATCAGGTCGCGCGCTCGTCCACGCCGAGCGAGGGATTCACCAGGCCCAGTTCGTAGCAGCGGATCAGCACCTGCAGCCGGTCGCTGACCCCGAGCTTGGTGGTGATGTGGTTGAGGTAGGTCTTGACCGTGGCCTCGGTGAGGAGCATGTGACGCGCGATCGCCCGGTTGCTCAACCCCCGGGCCAGCCAGGTCACCACCTCGGTCTCGCGCTCGGTCAGGGTGAGCGGACCGGCGGCCGTGACCACCGCGGTGGGCCGGTCCGCCTCGTCGGTCGCGTACTCGGCCAGCAGCCGCACCAGCGCGGGCGAGATCGCGAAGTGGCCGTCCTGGCCGAGCACCGTCCGCATCGCATCGAAGAGTTCGGTGGTCGAACAGTCCTTCAGCAGGTACCCGCTGGCGCCGGCCCGGATCATCGGCAGCAGGTGCTCGGCGGTCGGGAAGGTGGTCAGCGCGATCACCCGGGCGTCGGGGACCAGCCGGGTGATCTGGCGGGTGGCCTCGATCCCGGTCATCCTGGGCAGCTTGATGTCCATCAGCACGATGTCGGGGCGGTGCCGGACGCACAGGCTGACCGCCTCCTCGCCGTTGGCGGCCTCGGCCACCAGCCGGAAATCGTCGCGACGGCTCAGGATCCGGACCAGGGCGGCGCGCATCAGCGGCTCGTCCTCGGCGATCATCACGTGGTGCGGGCGCTGGGCGATGGAGTCCATCAGGATGCTTCCTGCCGGGGGTGCAGACGCCTTCAGTCTGCCAGGCTGCGACGCTCTACGCTGTCGGTCGTGCTCGACTGGCTGATTGCGAACTGGACCGAGGTGCTGGGTTTCACCACCGGCGCCGTCTGCGTGGTGCTGGCGGTGCTGCGGAATGTCTGGACCTACCCGATCGGCCTGGCCAACAATCTGGTCTTCATCGGCCTGTTCGCGGTCAACGGGCTGTACGCCACCGCCGGGCTGCAGGTGGTGTTCGCCGTCCTGGCCGTCCACGGCTGGCTGCGCTGGACCCGCGGGGTCGAGCAGGATTCGGACTACATCGGCTCCACCCCGAGACGGGCCGTGCTGCCGCTGGTGCTGGCCGGGTTGGTGGCCGCGGCCGTCCTGGCCTGGGTGCTGAGCAGCTTCACCGATTCGACCGTCGCGGTGCCGGACGCCGCCGCGACCGCCGGCAGCCTGGCCGCCCAGTACATGCTGAACCGCAAGTGGATCCAGAACTGGTTCGTCTGGCTGGGGGTCGACATCGGCTACGTCTGGCTCTACCTGGTGACCGGTCTGACCCTGACCGCGGTGCTCTACGCCGGGTTCGCGGTGCTGACCATCACCGGCTACCTCAGCTGGCGGGCCATCGCCCGTCGCAATGCTGCGGCCGGGAGCCGGGAGCCGGTTGATGTCCACTGAGCCGAACCGGTTCCGGCACGGTCTGGTGCTGGGCAAGTTCTATCCGCCGCACGCCGGGCACCACCACCTGATCCGCACCGCGCTGCGGGCCTGCGACCGGGTGACCGTCGAGGTGCTGGCCTCCCAGGTCGAGTCGATCTCGCTGGCCGACCGGTTGGCGTGGTTGCGCGAGGACCACCCGACCGCCCGGGTGGTGGGCGGGACGGACGAGGCCGAGGTCGACTACGACTCCCCCGCCGCCTGGGACGCCCACCTGATCCCGATCCGGGCGCTGCTGGACGAGCCGGTGGACGCGGTGTTCACCTCCGACCCCTACGGCGCCGAACTGGCCCGCCGGCTGGACGCACACTGGGTTCAGTTCGACCCGGGTCGCACCGACAATCAGGTCTCCGGCACGGCCGTCCGGGGTGACCTGGCGGGTCACTGGCACGAACTCTCCGCCGCCACCCGCGCCGGACTGGCCGTCCGGGTGGTCGTCCTGGGCGCCGAATCCACCGGCAGCACCACCCTGGCCGAGGACCTGGCCGCCCGCTTCGGTGCGGCCTGGGTGCCCGAGTACGGCCGGGAGCACACCTTCACCCGCGACGGCGGCCTGGCCGAACCGTGGCGCCCCGACGAGTTCGACCTGATCGTGGACCGGCAGATCGCCTGGGAGGACGCCGCGCTGCGCCGCACCCCCGTCCCGCTGCTGGTCTGCGACACCGACGTGCTGGCCACCGCGCTGTGGCACGAGCGCTACGTCGGCACCCCGGCGCCACGCATCCTTCAGCGCGCCGCCGAGCACCAGCCCGCGCTCTACCTGCTGACCGGCGACGAGATCCCCTGGGTGGACGACGGCTCCCGGGACGGCGAGCACATCCGCCACGCCATGCAGCAGCGCTTCCGGGAGGCGCTGGCCGCCCAGCCCGTCCCCTGGGTCGAGGTGCGGGGCACACCCGCCGAGCGGCTCGCCCGGGCGGTGCCGCTGGTCGAACAGGTGGTCGCCCAGCGGACGAGATTCGCGCCGCCGTTGGAACAACGCTGACCGCGCCGTAACTACGCTGAGCCCATGGCCGACCGCTGGAACAAGCTCTCCGCTTCGCCGACCACCCATGGCGGGCCGGCCTCCCTGGAGCCGCGCACCACGGCCGACCTGTTCACCCCGCCCGGGAAAGCCGCCGAGGTCGATCTCGACGAGAAGCTCCGCCGCGCCTACTACTGGCTGGTCAACCGCGCGGTGATCTCGCCCTACTACGACATCGAGTTCACCCACGGCAGCCCGCTGTCCTACCAGTTCGGGGACGCCGGCGCGCGGCTCACCCTGCCGCGGGATCCGTCCTTCGCCTCGAACGTGCTGATTCCGCTGCTCACCTTCGCGGTCGGCGGCAAGTGCCTGCTGGTCGGCGGCCCGGGACGGGGCAAGACCACCATCGCCGTGCTGATGGGCGTGCTGGCCGGCTCCTCGCCCGAGGAGGTGCGCCGCGGCGTCCAGCAGGGCCAGCCGCAGCTCACGATCAGCGACCTGGTCGGCATCCCGTTGCCCCGCGACCTGGTCAACGCCAGCCGGCTGGCCGACATCGGCATCGCCTGGCGGGAATGGCTGACCCGGCCGGTGAAGATCGTGGACGAGTACAACCGCATCCCCACCAAGACCCAGTCGGCACTGCTCACCATGGTGGCCGAGGGCTATGTGGAGAGTCACGACCAGCTGCACCGCACCGATCCCGGGCAGGGCACCGAGAGCTGGTTCTTCACCGCCAACGACGACGCCGGCGGCGGCACCTTCCCGGTGATCCAGGCACTGAAGGACCGGATGGACGTCACGGTGGCCGCGCTGGGCTTCAACAGCCGCTTCTTCAGCGAGCTGGTCGCCCGGGTCGAGGCCGGCGAGAAGCCGGAGGATCACGTCCCGGCAGAGCTGGTCTTCACCCCCGCCGAGCAGACCGCCATGCTGGCCCGCATCCGCGCCGTGCCGCTGCCCCGTCCGGTGCAGCGCCGGCTGGAGTTCTTCTTCAGCCACTTCGAGTTCGCCCAGCACGGCGGACGCCAGTTCGAGTACCGCACCAAGGACACCGTGACCACCGCCGGCGGCCGGGTCAGCGAGGTGATCGAGGCCAACACCGGTGCCGACCAGCAGGTGGATCTCGGCGCGCAGACCCTGAACAGCCTCTCGGTGCGCAGCCTGCAGAGCCTGATCCTGTACGCCAAGGCGATGGCCTGGTTCCGCGGCCGCTCCGAGGTGGGGTTGGTGGACGTCGCGGCGGTGCTGCCGTTCGCGCTGCGCGGCAAGCTGCTGCCCAACCCGACGCACCCGCGGTTCGACGTCGGCGCCGAGCCCGAACTGGCCAGCGACCTGACCAGCTGGCTGGCCAGCCTGTTCGCCGAGTCGAACCGGCAGTTCGACGCCCTCGGCCTCGCGGTGGACGATCCGGTCGGTGCCCTGCTGGCCGAGTTCGACCGCGGCCTGGAGGGGCTCAGCGCGCTGGAGACCAGCCAGCGGATCACCGCCGTCGAGGCGCAGCTGCACACCATCGCCTCGTCCGGAAAGCTCTACGGACGCCACTTCGACGACCTCGCGGCGCTGAAGTACCTGCACCAGCGCTACTCCGGCTACCTGCGCTGGGTCCAGGGACGGTAGCCGTGCTCACCGTCCAGCCGATGCAGGCGGTCAACGCCGGCGTCCAGCCCGCCGACCCGCCGGTGCCACGGCTCTCGCCGGAGGAACTGGAGACCGCCACCGCGAACCTGACCGCCTGGGGCGGTGAGGCGGCACTCTTCCGTCACTTCCTGGCAGCCGGGCTGGCCACGCGGACGGCGGCGGATCCCCATCAGCTGGCGGCCCTGGCCGGCTGGCGGTCCGGTGCGCTGAACCTGCGGTTCGAGGCGCTGCGGCTGCTGCCCACGCTGCCGGCTCCGGCCGCCGCGGCCACCCTGGGGTTCGCCGCGACCGAGGTTGCCGACTTCATCGAACTGCAGCAGCTCGACCCGTACTGGTGGCCGGGCCGCGCGGCCGCCCGCGGGGCGGTGCTGCGAGCCGGTGGCTTCGCCGGGCTGGGCGGAACCTGGACCGCTCCGCCGGCCCGTGCCGGACGGGGTGCGATCACCGGACGCTGGGTGATCCTGGCCGGCGACACCTGGTGGCAGCTGGACGCCGACGTGTTCGGCTCCCTGCTCACCGCCCTGGACGAGGAGCCGGAGTGCGGACCGGACACCGACCCGTCCGGCGTCCGGATCGTGGTCTCGCCGGACACCTACGTGGTGGAGCTCACCGTGCCGGCGGAGGCGTCCCGATGACCACCCCCTGCCAACTTCCTCGGCTCGTCGGCCGGCGTGAGGTGAACAAATCCACCTCCAGATGCGGTCAGCGAGCCGGAATTGAGGCCAAATCGGCAATCTGCAGGTCGATTTGTCCGGTGGGCCCGGCCAGACCCCTCGGGAAGGCCGCCCGGTGAACGACGAGTTGGAGTGGCGACCGGCCTGGCGTTCCGCCCAGGCGCTGTGGGGGGTTTCGCTGCACGATCCCGAACTGGTGGCCGAACCCGGGCCGCCCAGCTTCGCCTGGTTCTCCTTCCCTCCCCAGGTCACCGTCGACGTGCCGGCGCTGCATGCCGCGGACGCCGCCGCCGAGCTGGAGAGCGTCTTCGCCCACGAGATCGGCCACCACGTGCTCTCCCCCAGCACCCGGCTGGACTCGCTGAAGCTGCGCCACCAGCTGGGACGCGCCCTGTTGGCCAGCGACCGTCCGGCCTCACCCGACGTGGTCGGCCTGCTGAGCAACCTGTGGTCGGATCAGCTGATCAACCTGCGGGTCGCCGCGCTGCAACGGCGTCGCGATCCGGCGAACGAGCCCGGCATGATCCGGCTCTGGCGCCGGCTCTCGGCGGTGAAGCCGTCCGATCGGCTCAGCTGGGTGCTGCGGCGGGCCTACGAGCTCAGCTGGGCGTTGCCGCCGGGAACCCTGTGTACCGAGCTGCCGCCGGGGCTTCGAGACCCGGCGCCACGCGCCGACCTCAGCCAGCAGGTTTCCCGTTCCCCGAGGTCGCGCAGAGCGCGAGTCCCGAAGGGCCGCGAGGAAGAGCCGGTCGCCGACCAGTACGCCGAGCAGGAGCTCAAGCTGCAGCAGGCCAAGGCCGAGGTCCGGGCCGCCGAACAGGCGATCGAGACCGGCATCCCCGCCGACCCGGTGGCCGACGCCCACCTGCTGGCCCGGCTGACGTCGGTGTTCGCCGACGACCCGATCTCGGGGGCGCTCTCCTTCGGCATGCTGGCCGCCCCGTACCTGCCGCGTGCGGCCGAGTTGATTGCCCGGGCACAACTTGGCTGTGCCGGTGAGGTGGGGGCTGAGCCACCCACTCCTGGCGAGCTGGGCGCGGTGCTGGGCGATCCCCGGCTCTCCACCCCGCCGGTCCATCCGGCTGCCGGTGTCGGCCTGGGCGCCAAGCCCGACCCCGACGCCCCGCCGCTGCCCTCCGCCGGCCAGGGCTACGGCCTGGCCGAGACCCTGGCGCTGTACGACCCGTCGCTGGCGGACGCGGTGCTGGCGGCCTGGTACCGCAACCAGGCGCGCCCCTGGGTGAAGCCGCTCACCGAGCGGCGCCCGGTCGCCGACGCCCCCGAACTGCCCGGCCCGCTGGAACAGTGGGAGCTCGGGGACGATCTGGCCGACCTGGACTGGCCCGGTTCGCTCACCGCCGCGCCGGAGCTCCTGCCCGGGGTCACCACCCGCCGCCGGTCCCGGATCGACGATCCGGAGCGGCCGGCGCAGGTCAGCCTGCGGCTCGACCTGTACGTCGACTCCTCGGGGTCGATGCCCGATCCGAAGCGGGGATCCCCGGCGGTCCTGGCCGGCGCGATCCTGGCGCTGTCGGTGCTGCGGGGCGGCGGCGCGGTGCGGGCGACCAGCTGGGCCAGCCCCGGCCAGGTCGCCGGACCGGAGCGCTTCCTGCGGGATCCGGTCGCGGTGATGGCGTCGATCGCCTTCTTCTTCGCCGGCGGCACCTCCTTCCCGCTCGACCTGCTGCGCGAGCGCTACGCCGGCCTGCCGGACGCCGGCGACACCGTCCGGCGGCATCTGGTGGTGCTCTCCGACGACGGGCTGGACTCCATGTTCGGGGTCGGCAACTCCCAGTACGCCCAGGTGGCGGCGCAGGTGCGTCCCAAGCTCACCACCGGCACCCTGGTGCTGCTCGACCGGTACCGCAAGGTCGAGCCGCTGGCGCGGGCGGCCGGCTACGAGGTCGCCTATCTGGATTCGATGGACGATGCCCCGGCGGTCTGCGCCCGGCTCGCGGAGGTGATCCATGGCTGACACCGAGGACCTGCTCAAGCGCTGGAGCGCGATCGCACCGGTGGAGGAGGACCGCTGGCGGAGCCTGATCCCGGGGCCCGCGGTGGTGGAGCTGGGCGCCAGGCTCTCGTCCGTCCCGGCGCAGTTCCTGGACGACCGGGTCTCGCTGCGCGCGCTGGCCGGCGACGTCCTCGGCCAGCGGACGGCGCTGCAGCTCACCGCCCTCCAGTTCGCCGATCACGATCCGGTCCGGCGCGGGGTGTCGATCGGGCTGTGGCTGTTCGCCAGCGAGTCGGTGCTGGCCCCCTTCGAACCGGGCCTGGACGTCCGGCAGCCGGCGCTTCCCCTGGACGCCCTCGGGCTGCGGCTGGCGCCGATCGTCGACCCGGCGCGGTGGCTTTCGGAGGCCGATCGTCGCGAGGAGGCGGTCCGCACCTTCCTGTTCTGGAACGGGCAGCTGCCCCGCGGCGAGACCCCGCAGGCGGCGCGGGCGGCGCTGGCCGCCCGGGACTCGCTGCGGTTCAACCAGGCGCTGGCCGCCAGTTTCGCCGAGCACCGCCACCGGGACGAACTGCGCCGCCGGCTGGAGGACGCCCGGGCGCGCGAGGCCGCGGCGAGGTACTCCCGTGAGTGACGATCCGCTGGCCATCGCCGAGTACTCCCTCGGCCGCTACGCGGTGCTCAGCGACGCCGAACGCTGGCCCACCCTGACGCCGGAAGGCGCGGCCCGGCTGGCCGCGGTCCGGAGCCATCCCGCAGCGCCCCGCTGGACCCACGCCACCGGCGACCGGCTGACCGCCGAACAGCTCGAACGCACCCGCCGTCCGCTACCCACCGAGGGCTGGCTGGAGGAGCACCTGGCCGTTGCCCGGAAACTGCCCGCCTACCGCCGGCTCACCGGGCTGCACAGCCTGGCCGACTTCCCTGTCATCAGCCGTGCCGACCTGGCGGCGGACGTGGCCGCGTACGTCCCGCTGGACGCCGACTTCAGCCGACTGGTCCACGGCTCCAGTTCGGGTTCAACCGGGGCCGCGCTGATGATCCCGGACGACATCGAGGAGGTGGCCCGCTCCTTCCACCTGCTGGTCGACCTGGTCCGGGCCGAGGGCATCGACTGGCTGCCCGATCCCGCGCGGATGGCGCTGGTCAACCTGGTGCTGCAGCACCAGGCCTTCACCTACGTCTCGGTGATCAGCGGCTTCGAGCAGGCCACCATGGCCCGGATCAACCTGGCGACAGCCGAGTGGCCCTACCCAGCA
The DNA here is from genome assembly GCA_023393755.1 of Actinomycetes bacterium. Lineage (GTDB taxonomy): Bacteria > Actinomycetota > Actinomycetes > Propionibacteriales > Propionibacteriaceae > Propionicimonas. Next base: position 18,054 of record JAEXCA010000144.1, read on the forward strand.
GCCCGTTCCGACTTCCTGGCTGCGCAGAACCCGCAGGTGATCACCGGGGATCCCTCCACCCTGGCCGAACTGCTCGCACCCGACCTGGTGGGGGTGGTGCGTCCGCTGGCGCTGTTCTCCGGCGCGGAAGCGCTGTCGGCCCCGCTGCGGGCCCGGCTGGTAGCGGCCTTCGGCTGCCCGGTGTTCGACCTCTACGGGCTGCACGAGACCCGGCCGATCGCGGTCCGCACCGACGACGGGCCGTTCCGCATCCTGCCCCGGCGGCTGGTGGTCGAGATCCTGGACGATCGCGGCGACCCGGTGCCGGGCGGAGAGCTGGGCGAGATCGTGGTCACCGCCGGCGAGAACCCGCTGCTGCCGCTGGTCCGCTACCGCACCGGCGACCACGCCCGCCTGGTCGAACTCGACGGATTCCCCGCCCTCGCCGACCTGGAGGGACGCGCCCACGTCCGGTTCCGTGCGGCGGACGGCTCGCTGGTCTCCAGCATCGACCTCACCCAGCAGCTCCAGGCCGCCGGCGCGCTGGGCTGGACCGTCCACCAGGCGGCGGACGGACGGATCACCGCCACGGTCGTCCAGGGTGATCGGCAACAGATCGGCCGGGCGCTCACCACCCTGCTCGGCGATCAGGTGACGCTCCGGGTGGCTGCTTCGCTGAGCGAGCTGGGCCCGGGCAAACCCCGCCGCTACCAATCTGTTCCTGAGGCTGTGGACCGCGCCGTCGACGAGGCCTGACCCCGGCCGGCCCCGAGGGTCTCGCGCAGCCGCCACAATTGGCGGAACCCCGTCCTCGTGAGAGAATGGGTCAATGCGTCCGTACCTTGAAATCCTCAGAATTCCGGGCGCCCTGAAGTTCTCCTCAGCCGGCCTCCTGGCCCGTTCCGGCGGCGCCATGATGGGTATCGGCCTGGTGTTGATGGTCTCCGGCCTCTACGGCAGCTACGAGCTGGCCGGGGCCCTGGCCGCCGCCAACGGATTCGCGTGGGCGCTCGGTACCGCCGTGCTCTCCAACCTGGTCGATCGGTTCGGGCAGCGCCGGGTGATGCTGCCGGCGGTGGTGCTGAGCAGCGCCAGCCTGAGCGCCCTGGTGGTGCTGGCCATGATCCAGGCGCCGGTCTGGACGCTGTTCGTGGCCGCGATGCTGAGCGGTGCCACCGGCGGCGCCCCGGGCGCGCTGGTCCGGGCCCGCTGGAACCACATCACCACCGACCCCGGCCAGCTCCACACCGCCTTCGCGCTGGAGTCGACCCTCGACGAGGTGACCTTCGTGGTGGGCCCGGTGCTGGCCACCGCGCTGGCCACCCTCGTCCATCCGGCCGCCGGTCTGGTGCTGCCGGTGATCCTCTCGCTGGCCGGCGCCCTGGTGTTCTACTCCCAGCGGGACACCGAGCCGCCGATCCTGCCGCGGCAGGCGCTGACCGGCGCCCGTCCGCCGCTGCGGGAGCGGCTGGTCATCCTCTTCCCCGGGATCGGTGCGGTGGTCGCGGTGAACCTGTTGATCGGCGCGATGTTCGGCAGCATCGACATCTCCGTGGTGGCCGCGGCCACCGCGATGGACGCCCGGGGCGCCTCGGGCATCATCCTGGCGGTGTTCTCGGTCGGCTCGGCGCTGGCGGGCTTCTACTACGGCGCCCGGTTCTGGCGCTCACCGCTGGCCGCCCGGTTCGTGGTGGGCGTGGTGGCGATGCTGATCACCACCCTCGGGCTGCTGGCGGCCAACTCGGTGGTGCTGCTGGGTGCGATCGGGCTGGCGGTCGGCGTCACCATCGCCCCCACCCTGATCAACGGCAACACCCTGATCAAGCGGCTTGCGCCCGCCTCCCGGCTGACCGAGAGCCTCTCCTGGATGAGCACCGGCATCGGCATCGGCGCCTCGCTGGGCTCCAGCGTGGCGGGCAAGGCGATCGACACCGCGGGCTACCACGCCGGCTTCTGGGTCGTGGTGATCGCCGCCGCCAGCGCCTCGGCGATCGCCGCCGGCTCCTACCTCACGTTGCGCCGGCTCACCAGCTCCACCGAGCCGGAGGTGGTGCCGGCGCCCGCGTAGCCCGCGGTGAAAGATCGGGCCGCCGGCCGGACATGGTAGGAGGTGAGCACCGTGCCAGAGACCGAGCCGCGGTTCGCCGCCCTCGTCCGCGAGATCGTCGAACCGATCCGGCGCTACCTCGCCCGGCGGACCGATCCGGACACCGCCGAGGACGTGCTGGCCGAGACCCTGCTGGTGTGCTGGCGCCGGCTGGACGAGATCCCCGCCGATCCACTGCCGTGGGCCTACGTGGTGGCGCGGCACTGCCTGGCCAATGCCGAACGGTCCCGGCGGCGTCGCGAGCGGCTGGTCCTCCGGCTGGCCGCCGTCGCCCCACGGCCCGTGTTCACCGAGGACTCCGCCGATCACGGCGCCCTGCACCAGGCACTGGGCCGGTTGCGCCCGGCGGACGCCGAGGTGCTGCGGCTGTGGGCCTGGGAGGAACTGGGCGTCGGCGACATCGCGACAGTACTGGAGATCAGCGAGAACGCCGCCTCGATCCGGCTCCACCGGGCGAAACGCAGATTGCGCGACCTGCTCGGAAAGCCGGGACGCGCCAACGGACATATCCAGGGTGAAAGGAGGCAGGACCGATGACGCACCCCAACCAGCCGGACGATCAGCTCCGCGCCCTGTTGCGGGATGCCGACCCCGCGTCCGGCCTCGCCCCACTCGAGCCAGATCGGATCACGCGCATGGTGAACCTCACCACCTCCCAGTCCACGCCCCGCTCCTCCCGGCCGGCGACGGCCAGGCCGCTGTTCCTGGGCCTGGCC
>JAEXCA010000160.1 GCA_023393755.1 Actinomycetes bacterium
TCCCCGCGCCTCGCGCGTCCGTCGCGAAGCCCCCGAGACCCTTCGGAGGCGACGACGAGAGCGCAGCGTGAGCCTGCTCACTCTCGCCGAGGAGGAAGCCTGGACGCCGCAGGCGTCCCGACTCGCGCTACGCACGACCTCTGTTCCTCGGCCCGCTCTCGCGGCCCTCGTCAAGACACCACCCATCCCCCCGCGGACCGCGGCGTGGCGGTCGTCGTCTGGGAGCGTCCGGTGCGTTGATCAGCGTTTCCCTGACTTCCACACTGGGGCCTGGTTTTGGTGCCCCCGTGAGGTCGGGGGATCTTGTCGGGGACGCCGGCGGTGTCGTCGCCAATGCCCGGGGCCGAGCCGCCTGAGGCTGATACCGGTGCGTTGCTGGAGGGAGCGTCACCCCGGGCGCGCATCCACGCCGCATACCCCAGGTCCCTGCAGCCATGACCGTCTCGGCTGCGCAGCTATGCCGGTTTTCAGCCCGTGCTGGGGGCTGGTATGCGGTGTGGATGCGCATCGGCCGGTGGGGCAGCTCTCCGGGCTGGTGATAACCGGCGTTATTGCGCGAGTCAGCCAGCGCGTCAGCCCCACGCTGGCGTTGCCGGAGGCAGACCCACTGACCCAGGCCGCGGGTCGCCGGGGCTTCGAGCCTCGGCCCGGTCAGCCGCCGATGGCGCCGGCGAGAGCGTTGACCAGCGCGTCCTCAGGTCAGCGTTGCCACCAGGATGGCCTTGATCGAGTGCATCCGGTTCTCGGCCTGATCGAAGACGATGGACGCCTCCGACTCGAACACCTCGTCGGTGACCTCCAGCTCGGGCAGCCCGAACCGCTGGAAGACCTGCTCACCGACCGTGGTCTCCCGGTTGTGGTAGGCCGGCAGGCAGTGCATGAACTTCACGTCGGAGACGCCGGTCCGCTCCAGCAGGGCTTTGTTCACCTGGTAGTCCGACAGCAGCAGGATCCGCTCCGTCCAGACGCTCTCCGGTTCGCCCATCGACACCCAGATGTCGGTGTGGATGAACTGGCAGCCCTTCACCCCGTCCAGCTCCTCGGTCAGGGTGATCCGGGCGCCGGTCTGTTCGGCGAGCTCCCGGGCCCGGGCCACCACCCAGTCCGGTGGCAGCAGCTTGCGCGGAGCGATCATCCGGACGTCCATCCCCAGCAGGGCGCCGCCGATCAGCAGCGAACAGCCGACGTTGAACCGGGCGTCCCCGACGTAGGCGAAGGAGATCTCGCGGTCGTCGCGTCCGCTCGCCTCGCGCATGGTGAACATGTCGCACAGGCTCTGGGTGGGGTGCCACTCGTCGGTCAGGCCGTTCCACACCGGCACCGACGAGTGCGCCGCGATCTGCTCGACCGTGGCCTGGTGGGCGCCGCGGTACTCGATCCCCTCGTACAGCCGGGAGAGCACCCGGGCGGTGTCGGCCGGGGACTCCTTGTGGCCCAGCTGGGAGGAGTTGCCGTCCATCTGGGTGACGTGGGCGCCCTGGTGGTGGGCGGCCACCTCGAAGGCGGAACGGGTCCGGGTCGAGGTCTTCTCGAAGATCAGCGCCAGGTTCATCCCGCTCAGCCGCTGCACCTCGCGCCCCTGCCGCCGGGAATCCTTCAGCTCGGCGGTCAGCGCGAGCAGGCCCCGCCACTCCGCGGGGGTGAAGTCGAGCTCCTTGAGGAAATGCCGCCCGGTCAGGCTGATGGTCACCGCAGTGCCTTCCGATCTCATCCGATGTCGGCACCCAGTCAACCATGACACCATGGGGGAATGCTGATTCGCTTTCTCGCCAGTGCGCTCGCGCTGGCTGTGGCGACCTGGCTGGTCCCGGGAATCACCGTGGTCAACAGTCAGATGGAGACCCAGGTCTTCACCCTGTTGGCGGTCGCCGCGATCTTCGGCGTGGTGAACAGCATCGTCAAGCCGCTGTTCAAGGTGGTCACCGCACCGGTCATCTTCCTCACCCTCGGCCTGGCCCTGCTGGTGATCAACGCCGTCCTGCTCATGCTGGTCTCCTGGCTGGCGGGTGAATTGGGGCTGGACTGGCACGTCGCCGACTGGGGCAGCGCCTTCCTCGGCGCGCTGATCGTCTCGGTGGTGAGCTTCATCCTGAACGCCTTCCTCGGCAAGCGGGGGACCGATCACCGGTGACCCACGTCGTCTTCGTCTGCTGGGGGAACATCTGCCGCTCCCCGATGGCCGAGCAGGTCGCCCGGGAATGGGCCGCCCGCGAGGGCATCGACGTCCGGTTCAGCAGCGCCGGGGTGAGCGCCGAGGAACAGGGCAACCCGATCGACCACCGTGCCGCCGCCGTCCTGCGGCAGGCCGGCTATCCGGTCTCCCCGCACCAGGCGCACCGGATCGCGGCGGACGAGATCCGGCAGGCCGACCTGGTGATCGGCATGGAAGGGCTCCACCTCGATCGGATGCGTCGCCTGGTGCCGGACGCCGGCAATCTCGCCCTGCTGACCGACTTCGATCCGGACGCCCCGGCCGGCGCGCCGGTGGAGGACCCGTGGTACGGCCCATCCTCCGGTTTCCGGGAGACCCTGGCCAGCGTCGAGGCCGCGATGCCGGGCCTGATGGACCGCCTCCGGCAGCTCTCCTGAGTCGAGACCCCGCCGCCTCCGTCCCCCCGTCCCACCCGCACGCCGAGGGCTTCCCATGGAGCTGAGGGCCTCTGCCGGGGTACGGGCCCTCGGCGGTAGGGCAGGCCCCGATGAGTTGGGGACGAGGGGAGCTCGTCAGGGTTTCGGGCCTGAGCAGCGGCCGTCTGACCGACACCGGGTGGCTGCAGTCCACGCTGAGCCGCTCGGCGTGGCAGGCTGGGACCATGCACATCCTCGTTGTGGACGACGACCAGGCCGTGCGCGACTCCCTGGCGCGCTCCCTGCACTACTCGGGCTACGAGGTGACGACCGCCAACGACGGTGTCGAGGCGCTCGCCAAACTCTCCGCCTTCCGCCCCGACGCGGTGATCATGGACGTCATGATGCCCAGGCTGGACGGGCTGGAGACCACCCGCTCGCTACGCTCCAGCGGCAACGACGTCCCGATCCTGGTGCTGACCGCCCGGGACGCGGTCGGCGACCGGGTGGACGGCCTGGACGCCGGCGCGGACGACTACATGGCCAAGCCGTTCTCCTTCGAGGAGCTGCTGGCCCGGTTGCGGGCGCTGACCCGGCGCTCCGCCCGTCCGGCCAGCTCGGACGAACCCGGCTCGGAGCTGCTCACGTTCGCCGATCTCTCGCTCGACCTGCAGACCCGCGAGGTGCAGCGGGCCGGCCGCAGGATCAGCCTGACCCGCACCGAGTTCGCGCTGCTGCAGACCTTCCTGGAGAACCCCCGGCGGGTGCTGGAACGCAGCTGGCTGCTCAACGAGGTGTGGGGCTTCGACTTCCCGACCACGGCCAACTCCCTCGAGGTCTACATCGGCTACCTGCGCCGCAAGACCGAGGGCGAGGGTGAGGCCCGCCTGATCCATACCGTGCGAGGCATCGGCTACGTGCTCCGCGAGACCCCACCGTGATCCGCTGGTTCCGATCCCTTCTCTCGGTTACGAACCGGCCGCTGCACGACCGGCTCGCCTTCCTGGTGTCGGCCGCGGTGGCCGGCGCGGTCGCGATCACCGGCGCGGCCGCGTACGTGATCACCAACCTGGCGATCTACGACCAGCTGGACGAGGAACTGATCGAGATCGCCGCGGTGACCAGCGAGTGGATCGCACCGGACATCGAGGGGATGGGCGGGCTCAACCAGGACGCGCTGGACATCGCCCACGTCACCATCCTGACGATCCGGGCCGACCACGACATCAAGCGTCCGCCCGGGTCGAGCGCGGAGTCCCTGGTGACCACCGCCGCGGAGGTCGCGGTGGCGCGCACCCAGACCGGCTCCTCGGCGCGCACCGGCGTCGACACCGCCGGCACCGCGTACCGGATCGTCGCGGTCCCGTTGTCGGACGACCAGCACAACTACGCGCTGGTGCTGGGACGTCCGCTCGGCCCGACCAACCAGATCCTGCGGATCCTGGCGTTCTCGCTGCTCACCTTCGGCGCCGCCGCCGTGGTCCTGGCCGGCGCCACCGGCTGGGTGATCGCCCGCTCCGGCCTGGAACCGATCCGGCGGCTGACCAACGCGGTGACCAAGGTGACCGAGACCGACGAGCTCGCCCCGATCGAACTCGGTGGCATGGACGAGCTGACCGACCTGACCCGGGCGTTCAACCAGATGATGCGGAACCTGGCCAGTTCCCGGGAACGGCAGCGCCGGCTGATCGCGGACGCGGGCCACGAGCTGCGCACCCCGCTGACCTCGCTGCGCACCAACGTCGAACTGCTGGTCGCCGACGACCGCCAGGGGATGCTGCCGCCGGGCGCCCGCGGCGAGATCCTGCGCGACATCGCCGCCCAGCTGGGGGAGTTCACCACCCTGATCGGCGACCTGGTCCACCTCTCCCGGGAGGACACCGTCCAGCCCGATCCCGAGCCCGTCGACCTGCGCGACGTGGTCTCCAACGCGCTCACCCGGGCGAAGCGGCGGGGTCCGGGGCTGACCTTCGACGTCGCCCTCGACCCGCTCTACCTGGTCGGCGAGCCGGACAGCCTGGAGCGCGCGGTGACCAACCTGCTGGACAACGCGGTGAAGTTCTCCCCAGCCGGTGGGACCGTCACCGTGCGGCTGGAGGGCGACCGGCTGCGGATCGCGGACGAGGGCCCCGGCATCGCCGACGCCGATCTGCCGCACGTCTTCGACAGGTTCTACCGTTCCGAGCACGCCAGGACCACCCCGGGCTCGGGCCTGGGCCTGTCGATCGTCGCCCAGACGATCAAGGCCCACGGCGGCTGGGTGAAGGCCGGCCGCTCCAAGGCCGGCGGTGCCGAGTTCACCGTCCGGCTGCCGGGGAGCAGCGAACCGCTGGACTCTCCGTCCGAGACCACCGGCTCCCTGACCGCCATCAAGGACTAACCCCCTCTGGACGCGAGGCAGGTAGGCGGCGCCCGCAGCTCGACGCCACGAAGGCGAACGTGGATGAGGGTCGGGTAGGGGCGGCTGGGCGGTACCGTGACGTCCATGGCTCTTCCTGCATCCCTGCCTCTGCCCCGCACCCCCGATCCCGCGGCCGCCCCGCCGCTGAACTGGGGGATCCTCGCTCCGGGTGGCATCGCCGAACTCTTCCTGAAATCGGTCCGTGCCCACACCCGCCAGCGGTTCGTCGCGGTCGGTTCTCGCTCGCTGGAGCGGGCCCGGGCGTTCGCCGACCGCAACGAGGTCCCGCGGGCGTACGGCTCCTACGCCGAACTGGTCGCCGACCCCGAGGTGCAGGCGGTCTACGTCGCCTCCCCGCACAGCGCGCACCACGCCCTGGCGCTGGCCGCGATCGAGGCCGGCAAGCACGTCCTGGTGGAGAAGGCGTTCACCCGGGACGCCGCGCAGGCCCGCGACCTGGTCGCCGCCGCCCAGGCCGCGAAGGTGACCCTGATGGAGGCGATGTGGACGCGGTTCCTGCCGCGGACCGATGTGGTGCGTCAGGTGCTCGCCGACGGCGGGCTGGGCGAGTTGGAGACGGTGCTGGCCGATCACGGCCAGGCGCTCACCCACGTCCAGCGGCTGGTCGACCCGGAACTCGCCGGCGGCGCCATGCTCGACCTGGGCATCTACCCGGTCTCGTGGGCGGTGTTCGCCCTCGGACTGCCCGGCCGGGTGAGGGCCTTCGGCGAGCTCACCGACGCCGGGGTCGACCGGCAGGTGACCATCCTGCTGGACGGCTTCGCCGACCACCCCCACGCCCAGGCCGTGCTGAACACCACGCTGGCCGCACGCACCCCGACCACGGCGGCGGTCTGCGGCTCGGCGGCCCGGCTGGAACTCAGCGGCGCCTTCTACAGCCCCGGGCCGGTCCGGCTGGTGGGGGAGGAGAGCGAGGAGTTCACCTGGGCGGGGGACGGCCAGGTGGGCCACCAGGGGATGTGCCACGAGGCGGCCCACTTCGCGCAGTTGGTCGCCGACGGACGGCTGGAATCCCCGCTGCTGCCGCTGGCCGAGACCGTCGCGATCATGGACATCCTGGACCAGGTCCGCGCGCAGGTCGGCGTCCGCTACCCCGGGGAGTAGCGGGGGGCCGGGTTCACGCCGGACGACGGGGTTCCGCCACCAACCTCCCGGAACGGCTGCATGGCACAGGGGACGGTTCGCTGTCCCACTCCTTCCGGAGGTTGCGCCGCGTGGGACAGGGGACGGTTCCTTGTCCACCCCTTCCGGAGGTTGCGCTGCGTGGCGCAGGGGATGGTTTCCTCGTCCCACCCCTCCCGGAACGGCTGCGTGGGATAGGGATGGTTCCGTGTCCCACCCCTTCCGGAGGACCGCTAGGTCGGTCTGACAAGCTGGGACAAGGAACCGTCCCCATCCGGCTCGCAGACCTCGCGCAGCCAGGCGAGTGAGTCGGCGTCGTCCAGCCACTGGTGGGCCTGCCAGCCGGCGGCCTCGGCTCCGGCCACGTTGTGGGGACGGTCGTCGATGAACGCGATCCGCTCCGGTGGGACGCCGAGCTCGTCCCGGATCGTCGCGTAGATCGCCGGGTCGGGCTTGACCAGCCCCAGCTCGCCGGAGATGAACAGCCGTTCCACCAGCGGGTACCAGTCGCTGGCCTCGGCCGCCGGGCGGAGCGTCGCCGGGGCGTTGCTCAGGATCACCACCCGCTGGGGCCAGCCGGCGATCGTCTCCAGCAGCTCCCGCGCGGTCGGCCGGAACCGCGACCACAGCGCCATGTCGTAGTGCGCCAGGTGGTCGACCAGTTCGTCGGTCGGCCGGACGCCCACCGCGGCGAGCAGAGGTCCCCAGTACTGGGCCAACGGCTCACCGCGGTCCAGCGCCACCCGTCCGTTCCAGTACGCCGCCTCGTAGGCCGCCGGATCCACCCCCAGCAGGGCCGCCGGGGCAGTGTAGAGATCGGGCGGCCAGGACAGCACGCCTCCCAGGTCCAGCACGATGACATCGATCACGTCAGGCAGGGTATCTAGACTCGGCGGTATGACTGAAGCCAACGATCCCACCGTTCTCGACCTGTGGTTCGACCCGATGTGCCCCTGGGCGTGGATGACCTCGCGCTGGGCGCTGGAGGTCGAGAAGGTCCGTCCGGTCACCGCGCAGTTGCACGTGATGAGCCTCTCGGTGCTGAACGAGGGACGCGAGCTCTCCCCCCGGTACCGCGAGATCATGGACGCCGGCTGGATCGGCCCGCGGGTCTGCCTGGCGGTCGAGCAGGCGCACGGCCAGCAGGTGCTGCGCGACTTCTACACCGCGCTCGGCACCCGGATCCACCCCGGCGGTGAGCCCAACGAACTGCCAACCTACGAAGCCGCGCTGGCCGACCTCGGCCTGCCCGTCGAGCTGGCCCGGGCCGGCCTGACCGACGCCAACGACGAGGCGGTGCGGGCCGCCCACCACGAGGGCATGGATCCGGTCGGCACCGACGTGGGCACCCCGGTGATCCGGGTGAACGGGATGAGCCTGTTCGGCCCGGTGATCTCCCCGGCACCCAAGGGCGAGGCCGCCGGCGAGCTGTGGGACGGCTTCGTCAAGGTGCTGGCCTACCCCGGCTTCTTCGAACTCAAGCGCACCCGGACGGTGGACCCGATCTTCGACTGAGTGACCGAGGCCGCTGCGCGGCCATCGGACCCGACTTCCACGCTGGATGGCTGGTTTGATGGTCTGGTTTGGTGTTGGTGCTTGTCAACAGGATTTGGTGGCTGGGCTCGGGGGCACTCAACCGGGTCGGACAGGACGGGCCCGTTCGTGCGAAGGCGAGGACCGGCTCGGGTACGGCCACGGTTCGATCGTGGCGAGGCGGCCAGCGCCGGATCACGTCAGAGGAGTGTGCTCCTGGCACCGTGGGCGCCAGGGCTGGTGACGCACTGGTTGACCGCAACCCCGGTCCGCTCGCGCAATGCCGCCGCCTATCACCGGCCGGGACGGTGACCCGCCGGCCGGCGCGCATCCACGCCGGCTATCCGGCCCAGGCAAGGGCTGATAACCGGCGTCGCTGCGCAGCCGGGGCAGTCGTGGCTGCGGGAGCCCGGGGTATGCGGCGCGGATGCGCGCAGGTGGGGTGGTGCTCCCCCGGCAACGCACTGGGATCGGCCTCAGGCGGCTCGGCCCCGGCATTGGCGATGACACCGCCGGCATTCTGGACAAGGTCCCCGACTTCACGGGGCACGAAAGCCAGGCCCCAGTGTGGAAGTCAGGTCGCGGGTTCGGGAAGAGCAACTCTTCGAGTCAGTAACTGGCCGGCGGCTTCGCGCGCGGATAGTGGAAGGCTGCGGCGCCTCGGCTACCAGTTCCGCGACGGCGGCTTCGCGCGCGCGGATGGTTGGGGTGAGAAGGTTCCGCTCTTGGGTGCGGCTGGCCTGAGGGCGCTCACACGAGAAGAGTCTCGCGTCAATAACCGCGACCGCTGCGCGACCACCGCGGGTTCGGGAAGAGAACGCTTCGAGTCAGCTCAACGCCCCGAGCCTGCAGAAGGGTCACTGAACGGCGGTGCGATCCGCACCGACGGTGGCGTCCGTCCGCTTCGGCCGGGCGAGCAGCCAGGTGCCGGCGACCAGGGCGATCACGAACAGCGGGTCGCCCAGCAGATCCTCGCTGGTCTGCGCCCAGATCGAGGAGTCGAGCGGGGTGCCGGTGCCGCGGCTGAGGGCCAGGAAGGCGATCGAGGTGACCGCGAACAGCGAGTTGGCCAGGAACAGCAGCACACGGGTCGACTGCGGCAGTTGACGCGAGTCGGCGCGGGTGAACTCGGCATCGGTGAGGATCCGCCAGGTCAGCCCGAACAGGATGACCAGCGGGCCGCTGAACACCAGCAGCGCGCTGCCCGGATCGGAGAGCACCTCGCGGTGCGGGTAGAGCACCGCCAGCAGCAGGACGGTGACCAGGGCCGCCGCCCGTTCCCGGGTGAGCCGTCGCCGGATCGCCAGCCAGCCGCCGATCGCCAGCGCGGCGACCCCGGCGATCACCCCGTAGCCGGTGGAGGTACGGTCGAGCAGGAAGTCCCCGCCGGGCAGCAGCCCGGCCGCGTCCATCAGCACGGCCACCGCGAAGGAGGCCAGGAAGCCCGCCTCGCCGCGCCGGCCGGAGCGGGCACGCTGCCAGGCGAAGCCGAGCGCGACCAGCCCGAGCAGGCCACGCCACAGCACCCCCGGATTGCTCTCCATCCAGGCGGTCAGCCCCTGTTCGATCAGCTGGCCGACCGCGGTCTGGTGCAGCCCGAGCGTCGGCAGCAGGCTGTTCACCATCATCAGCGGCACCATCACGACCATCATCGCCACCATCGCCGCGGCCAGCGGGTACAGCCGCGGGCTCCAGGTTTCCGGGTAGACCGCGGGTGGCTCCGGCTCGGCCCGGCCGAGCACGATCGCCAGCACGACGGCGACCAGCGCCAGACAGGCGGCCGAGCCGAGCAGGCCGGTGAGGCCCAACTCATCCCGCGACCAGTAGCTGCTGAGCCCGAACCAGGCCAGCACCACCGCCGCACCCACCCAGAACAACCGGGGACCAACCGGACGGGTGCCGGCCGCGACGGCACCCGTCACCACGATCTGGGCCGGCGCGGTGGCCGCCACGATGATCGCCGGCAGGGCGAGCGGCTGCAGGTTGACCAACGCCCCCTCGAGCCCGGTGGGACGCGGGTCGGTGAACGTCAGGAAGATGCCGCCGCCGGCCCAGGGCAGCAGCGCCGCGGTGGTCACCAGGGCGGCGACCACGACGAACTCCCACCAGGCGTACTCCCGGCGGGCCCGGACGATGGTGAAGACCAACAGCCCCAGGTAGGCCAGCGCCGCGCCGGCCATCACCACGGGCTGGTCGAAGGCGGTGAGGGAGAAGAAGAAGGTCGCCGCCGCCCCCAGCAGGAACAGCGGCACCCGCAGCCACCACGAGGTGTGCAGCGCGGCGGTGTGCGCCAGCGCGAGCGACAGCAGCAGCCCGGCCACCAGCAGGGGCAGGGACGTGGTCGGGACGGTGGTGTCCGAGGTCGCCGACACCGTCAGCTCGCCCAGCTGACGCAGCGGCACGGCGAAGGTGGCCGCCAGGGCCAGCGCCGCGTAGACCACGATCGTGGCCACCCCGATCGCGGCCAGGCCGCGGGGCCACCGCGAGGGCTGGGGCCGCCCGCTGCGCACCGGCTCGACGAAGGTGATCTCCCAGATGTCCCGCAGCGCCCTGCCGAACTCGTGACCCGCGCTGCTCATGGCGTCCTCCCCACCGTGACCCCGATCGGGCCGGACACCACCACCGCGTCGCCGGAGACGGCCAGGTAGCTGGTGCTGTGGTCGACGTCCCCCAGCCGATGTGGCCACTCCCGCACCTGCCGGCCGTCGGCGTCGAGCAGCAGCAGCGACTTCCCGGTGAGCACCAGCACCCGCTCGCCGCCGCCGATCGCCGTCCGGCTGCGCAGCGGCTGCGCCCACAGTTCCGCGCCGCTGGCCGCGTCGATCCCCAGCAGGTAGTCGTCGTCGCGCAGGACGAACCTGTCGCCGAGCGACACCAGGCCGTGGGCGTCCTGCTTGATCCGGGAGCGCCAGACCTGGCTGCCGTCGGCCAGCGAGTACCCCCGCACCACGTAGGAGTCCGACCGCCCGACGGCCACCACCGGAGCGGGACCGTCGCTGACCGCCAGCGCGGCCACCCGGCCGGCGTCCACCGTCCACTGCTCGTTGCCCTGCCGGTCGAAGCTGCTCAGCGCACCCCCGGCGTCGGCGACCAGCAGCCGGTCACCGGCCGCCAGCGGCGTCCTGCGGATCTCGGTGCCCATGGTCGCCCGCCAGCGTTCCTCGCCGGTGACCAGGTCGTAGCCGGTCACCCCGCCGTCGAGGGTGACCACCACCACGGTGTCCGCGCCGAACCGGACCGGTGGGACGCGGGTGAGGTCGGTCAGCCGGGCCTGCCAGAGCCACTGGCCTTCGGGTCCGTAGGCGACCAGCTCCCGCCGGCCGTTGGTCACCACCGTGATTCCGGCGAAGCTGGCGGTCGAGGTCAGCGTGCCGCCGGGCCGTGCCACCCAGCGCACCGGCGGCGGATCCTCGGCGGAGTCGAGGGCGATCAGGTCGGGGACCACCTGGTTGGCGAAGACCAGCGAGCCGTCGGGCAGCACGGCGGGCGCCGAGATCGGCGAGAGGGAGGTGATGCCGGCACCCGGCTGGCTGTGCACCCGATCGGTGAACTGCAACTCGTCCGCGCGGGACCAGTCGAACGCCGGTGGATCGACCGGTGACAGCCGCGGGAGGGCATCGGACGGCTGCCAGGCGTTCTCCCCGTCGTGGCTGGCGATCACGCCCGAGCCGGGGCACCAGGTGCGCTCGCTGGGCAGCTCCTGCTGGTTGATGACGATCGTCATGGCCACCACCACGCAACCGCGGAGCCTTTCGCCCGGGTCGGTCGGGGCCTGGGCGCGGTAGTCGGCGCGGTAGTCGGTGGAGGACCACTCCTGGTCCGGTGTGCGGAAGGCGACCGCGCCCTCGGAGGTCCAGGTGTTGCCGGCGGCCAGGTCGGCCGGCAGGTCGAGCCGGCCGGGCTCCCAGATCGTGTCCAGGGTGCCGCTGGCCGATTCCGCAACCGTCCAGCCGCCGCGGTCGTCGATCACCCACAGGTCCTCCCCGGTCACCTCCGCCGACGCCCGGGCGTCCAGCTGGTGGGAGGCGACCCGCAGGTAGCTGGCCTCGTCCCAGGGCATGTCGGTGATGCCGGCCCAGGTGCTGAAGGTCGGCGAGTTCGACTGCATCAGGCTGAGCAGGGAGGGCCGGGCCCATTCGGTGGCGTAGGCCTCCTCGCCCGCGGCGAAGGCGAACCGGGTTCCGTCCGGCGGCAGCCACCGGGCGGCTCCGGTGGCCGGGGACGCGGCGGGCGCGCCGATGGTCGAGGTGGCACCGAGCAGGCCGAGGAGGGTGAGCCCGACCCCGACCCACGGCGTCACCGGCGACCGGCGCCGTGGCGGCGGCGGAGGCGGCGGGGGCGGGGGTGGCGGGAAGGGGTGCACGTCGGCACCATACTGGCCCACCGGGCCGGTGGCCGGTCGTGTTGCGGGTGGGAATGAGGGTGCGCCGGGAAATGAACGGGGCAGGTGGCGGTTTCTGGGCGGGACGCATGACAAGGCGGAGGCCCGACGTGCAGCAGCGCTACACGGGAGCGGTCGACAACGCCATCAGGCGCCCGATCCAGGAAGCGACACGCACCGGTGATCTTCCGGCGGGCCCTTACTCCCAGCGGGTGGACGCCGGACCTGCTGGGGCTGGCCGGACGGAGTGAGCGACCCTTACTCCCAGCGGGTGTGGACGCCGGTTCGTCGCCAACATCAAGACCGGCTCGATCGACCCTTACTCCCAGCGGGTGTGGACGCCGGGCTTGATGCTGCGCAACAGCCTGGCCGCCAGGCCGGGGTCGCTCGCCGGGCTGAGCCGGGCGATCAGCTTGCGGTAGTTGTTCAGCGCCTGCTCGCGGCGGGCGACGATCTCGTCCACCTCGACCGCGTGCACCTCGGCCAGTTCCGGCTCGGAGAGCTCGTCCCAGTACGCCCGCTGCAGCAACTCGCGGTCACGACGGCGCAGCCGAGAGACGGCGTCGCGCAGCTTGGCCTCCTCCGGGGTGTCCTGGGGTGCGTTCGGCACCGTGGCGACCTGTCCGCGCATCTTGTCCAGGAAACTGCGCCCGTCGGAGTGGTGGACGTAGGAGTCGAACACCACCTTGTCCAGCAGCTGGTAGGCGGCGCGCAGGCTCGGCGCCTCGTTCTTCCTGGCCAGCAGGTCGAACACCTGGGCGGCCAGCGGCTCGGGCTCGGTGTGCATCGCCCGCCACTCGCAGGCGGCCACGATCAGCGTCTCGTACCGGTCGCGGAACTCCGCCAACCCCTCAGCCCTCATGGGCTCAGCCTAGGGCCAGCACCGCCCCGATCCACCGGATGGCCGCGCAACTGCAGGGTGGAGAGCCCGTGCTCGAAGGTTCCACCGGCGGCCCAGAACTCGCCCAGCCAGCCCAGTGCCACCCAGCCGGCAGCCTCACCAGGGGACGGTTTTCTGACCTGACTTCCACACTGGGGCCTGGTTTTGGTGGCCCCGTGAGGTCGGGGACCTTGTCAGGGATGCCGGCGGTGTCGTTGCCGATGCCGGGGTCGAGCCGGTTGAGGCTGATACCGGTGCGTTGCTGGAGGGTCACCCCGGTGCGCACCCCCCCCGCATATACCAGGTCCCTGCAGCCGCGGCCCTCCCGGCTGCGCATCTATGCCGGTTCTCAGCCGGTGCTGGGGGCTGGTATGCGGGGTGGATGCGCACTGGCCGGTGGGCCAGCTCTCCCGGCCGGTGATAACCGGCGTTATTGCGCGAGCGGACCAGGATTGACAGTCCGCCAGCGCGTCAGCAGCCCTACGCTGGCGGCCGCCGCCCTGGCCGCCGAACGAGGGGTCGAACCACGCGAACTGGACGCCGGGGTGCTTCAGCGGGCGCTTCGTGGCCAGGGCGCGATCGTCAGCCCGGACGAGGTCCGCGTCCTGACTGATTGATGGCGGTGCTCGGCTCGCGACGAGGCCGGGTTGGCGGTGTTGGTGAGCGTGGCCCACCCGGGCACAACGTCATCGGCGACTCGTCACGTCCGCTCACCCAGGACGACCGGGCTGCACTTTCCCGCTGGCCAGCCTGGCTGCGGTGGGCTGGCCGCTACCCGATCTGCGGGATCAGCCAGAGGTAGGGCACCTCGACGGTGACGGTGTCGAACCGGGCCTGGCCGCCGCCGGAGGCCAGCACCTCGACGGTGTAGGTCCGTCCCTTCCGGCTGTACCGTTCGGCCCGCAGCTTCAGCTTGCCCTCCTCGATCACGATGTCGCCCGGCTTGTCGTACCGTCCCAGCCCGGAGTCGGCCTCGCTGGAGGTCCCCGAGAGCGCCTCGACCTGGTAGCTGACCTTGCGCTCGCCCTTGGCGGTGAGCTTGATCTTGTGCAGCAGGTGGGTGGGCAGCAGCAGGAGATCCGGCGACGCCGTCACCTTGATCCTGCTCTTCAGCTTCAGGCCGACCAGCACCGGATCGTGGTCGGACGACCGGTACGGCGTGGCCGGATCGAACAGCGCGGCCTGCGCCGGCGACTTGAAGCTGGTGTCGTAGTCGATGATGTCGGGCTCGTTGGCATTGATGTTCCAGTGCCCGACCCCGGTCACCTGCTTGGCCAGCGAGGCGCTGCTGAGCGCGTAGTCGAGGTAGCCGGCCTGCCCGTCGAAGACGTAGCTGTGGGCGTAGTCGCCGTGGTACTCCCGGGCCAGGTCGACGTAGCCGGCATCGGTCAGCGCGACGATCGGCGTCTCGTGGTCGTAGGCGTTCAGGTCGCCCAGGATCAGCCAGTCGTCGTCCGCGATCCCGGTCGGGTCGGACGCCAGCCACGCGGCCAGCGCCTGGGCGGTCAGGGTGCGGGTGAGGTTGCAGTTGCCGACCAGGCCACCCTCGCCCGCCTCGCCGCAGGCCGAGCCCTTGGACTTGAAGTGGTTGGCGGTCACCGAGAACACCTCGCCGGTGGCGTTCTCCCGGAAGGACTGCGCGATCGCGGCCCGGTTGCGGTCCTCGCCGGTGTTGTTCGGGTCGAGGAAGGCCATGGTGTCCAGGACGGCGGTCCGGCCGACCGGGGTGAGCGCGCCCGGCCGGTAGATGATGCCGACCTTGATCACGTCCGGGCCCACCACGCCGTCCGTGCCCGCCTCGACGTAGGCGTACGTACCCTCGCCGAGGCGTTCGTTCAGGCCGGTGACGATGTCGTCCAGCACCTCGACGCCGGGGGTGTTCTCCAGTTCGCCCAGCCCGACCACGTCCGCGTCGAGGCCTTCGAGGGTGTTGAGCAGCTTGGTGCGTTGCCGTTGGAGCTCGCCGGGGTCGTCCGCGCCGCGGCAGTCCTCGTTCTGGGTGGGGCTGCAGGTGGCGCCGATGGTGGTGAAGTAGTTCAGCGCGTTCAGCCAGGCGGCGGTCACCCGTCCGCCCACCTCGTCCGGGGTGGGGGAGGCGGTGGTGCGCTGGTAGTCGTCGTGGTCGTAGGCCAGCACCCGGTACAGGTTGAAGGCCTGGAACACCGGTCCGGTCAGCCCGGTGACGGTGTCGCCGCCGCGGAACATGGTGTCGATGGTGAGCGGTTCGCGGGTGATCGGGTGGTTGGTGGCGACGTTCTGGGCGCTGATCCCGTCGTCCACCGTGATCCGGCTGCGCAGGTTCAGGTCGTTGCGGGCCGCCGCCTCGGGCGAGGCCGGGTCGAACAGCGCGGTCGGGGACATCGGGAAGTCCTCGCCCTCGGCGGGCAGGGCGACCACGATCTCGCCGTAGCGGTCGAAGTTGAAGTACTCGGCGATCACCAGTTCCTGCGGGAAGGTGGCCGCCATGCCCTCGTAGGCCTCGAGGTCGCCGAGGGCGTGCACCGGGAAGCTGATGGACGCCGGGGTGGGCAGCGGATTGCCGGAGCTGACCACCGTGACGGTGGTCTGGGTGAGCTCGGTCAGGCCGTCGAACTCGGTCACCGTCCCGGTGACCCGGACCTGGTCGCCCAGCGACACGGTGTCGGCATTGCCGTTGAACACGAAGATGCCCTCGGAGGTGGTGGGGTCGGCGTCCGCGTCGGCGTCCTCCTCCTGCAGGAAGAAGCCGCGCATCGCCGGGGACGCACCCTCCTGGTCGCCCACCACGATGCCCTCGACGGTCACCACCTGGCCGACCCGCGGCGAGGTGGCGCCGGCGCCCTGCACCGCGCTGATCGGCAGCACGGTGGGCTCGGGCTCCTCCGGCTCCTCGGCGTCGCAGTCGGCGGAGGTGTCCAGCGGGGCGACCGCCCCGAAGGTGTTCTCCGACTCCGGCTGCCACTGCGGATCCGCCAGGCAGCCGCCCAGCTTCAGCGAGAAGCCGGCCGGTCCGGTGCCGGGCTGGTTCACCCCGATGTCGGTCGAGGCCAGACCGGCCGCCGGCCCGTTGCTGGCGGTGAACGCCCCCTCGTAGGAGAGGAACTCGACCACGACGCCGTCGGCGCCGACCAGGGCCAGGCCGTCCGGGGCTCCGTTCTGCAGCCCGGGAGCCTCGGCGACCACCACGCCGTGCCCGCCGTCCGGGCCCGGGATGGCGCCGGAGAGGGCCAGGGTGCCGTAGCTGCCTCCGCCGCTGCCGTTGTAGAGCACGATCGACCAGCCGGTCAGGTCGGTGCCGGCGGGGCCGAAGACCTCGACCGCCTCGCCGACGTCGGCGCCGGCGTTGTCGTAGTGGAGTTCGCTGATGAAGACCGGCCCCGGGGGCGCGGCGTGGGCAGCGGGCACAGCGGCCAGGCCGGAGGTGAGGAGAGTGGCGGCAAGGGTGGCGAGCAGGAGACGTCGCATGTCGGTCCTTCGGGGTGAGCCACGGGGGTGTGGCGGACGACGAACTTGTCGGTATTCAGCCTGCCGGATCGCCGCGGCTGTGGCTACCCCGATCGGCGTCCACTTTCCGCCGGATGGCGCCCGTGGCCGACCTGGCGGGCGGCCAGCCGCACCAGCCGGCGGAAGGTGCCGCCCGGGCAACCGGAGCCGGGGCAGCCGCTGGGCGGCTTCCGGCGGGGCTGGACGGCCGCCGCCGGTTTGGCGGCGGGCTTGGCCGGCGCGGCGGGAGCC
>JAEXCA010000167.1 GCA_023393755.1 Actinomycetes bacterium
CCCCCGCGCCGCGGCCGCGGCCCACTCCCGCCGAACCGATCACCCTCGAATTCTGGGACATGTCCTGGGGCCCGGCCGGCAGCTACGACGTCAAGGCGCAGGAGCTGGTCAAGAAGTGGAACGACGAGCACCCCGACATCCAGGTCAACTACACGATGAACACCTGGGACAACTGGTACCAGACCTTCGCCCAGGCGGTGGCCTCAGGCACCGCGCCGGATGTCTCCACCGGTGGCGGCTTCCAGCCGTTCGGCCTCCAGCAGGACGCCGACGCGATCCTGCCGCTGAACGACCTGGTGACCAGGTGGCAGCAGGACGGCACGGCCGACGACTTCTCCGAAGGCATGCTCGACTACTTCAAGGACGCCAACGGCGACTACCTCGCGGTCCCGTGGGCGATGGACATCCGGGCCTGGTTCTACCGCACCGACCTGCTGGAGCAGGCCAACGTCAAGGTTCCGACCACCTACGAGGAACTGAGGACCGCCTGTGACGCCGTCCGCCAGCTCGGGGGCGACACCTACGGCATCGCCGACGGCGGCACGCCGCACTGGACGTTCATGCAGGGCATCGCCAACGGCGCCGGCATGTTCGACGCCCAGGGCAACGCCCAGATCTCGACCAACCCGAAGGAAGTGGAGGCGCTGAAGTACATCGCGTCCATGGGCCAGGGCGGCTCCGGCTGCATCAACCCGTCCGCGACGACGATCACCCAGGACGACGCGATCGCGATGTTCGACCAGGGCAAGGCCGCCTTCGTGATGGATTCGCCCGGGTTCGGCCCGCACGTCTCCGCCGACACCCTGAAGGTCACCAAGGTGCTGCCGCCGCTGGCCAACGCCGACGGCCAGAAGCTGGGCGTCTACTTCGTGAACGGCATCATGGCCTACAAGCAGACCAAGCATCCGCAGGAGGCGATGCAGTTCATCGAGTACTGGTCCAGCATCGGTGGCGACCTGATCAGCGCCGGCGCCTCCGCGGTGTCGCCCCGCAAGTCGATCGACTCCAACCCGGCCTTCGACAGCCAGCCGCTCTACCGCGAGGCGACCGAGCTGTGGGGTCCGCCGGTCGCGCAGCCGCTGTACGCCCAGGCCTCGGCCGGCTTCGGTGCGCTCAACACGATTGACGGCGACCCAACGATGCTCGACCTCGAGCGGGCGTTGTTCGCCGGCAGCCCGTCGGTGGAGGATGCGGCCAAGGCGGCCCAGGACAAGGTCCAGGGCTTCATCGACGCCGGCAAGTAGGCCCGGCGGAGAACTGACAGGACCGGCAGAGTAGGCGAGCGGAGGGGTGGGGCGCGTCCTCCCACCCCTCCGCGCAAGAAGTTGGGAGGCACCATGTCTTCGCAGGTTGGCACCGCGACCAGACCGGGCCCGATGAGGCGGAGGGCTTCCGCCACGATCGATCTGCAGACCCGCCGGGACCGGCTGCTGTCGATCAACCTGGCACTGCCGTCGATCCTGGTTCTGGGCTTCGCGCAGGTGTGGCCGATGATCCAGGGGATCCTCTACAGCTTCCAGAAGGGGGTCATGGCCAAGCCCTCGCAGGCCTGGATCGGCTTCGACAACTACGCGAAGGTGCTCGCCGATCCGGGGTTCTGGAGCGCGGCCCGGTTCACCGCCGTCTTCGCCGTCGGCGGTGTCGTGCTGTCGTATGCGCTCGGGCTGGGCCTGGCGCTGCTGCTGGTGCGTCCGATGCCAATGCGCGGCTTCATCCGGGTCGGTCTGATCCTGCCCTGGGTGATGCCTCCGATCGTCGGCATGACCGCCTGGCGGTGGATGCTGCAGGACCAGGCCGGCGCGGTCAACCAGGTGCTGATGTTCTTCGGGCTCGACCCGATCTTCTTCTTCAACGATCCGACCTACACCGCCGTGGCGGCGATCGTCGCGAAGGCCTGGCGTTCCTTCCCCTTCATGCTCGTCTCCCTGATGGCCACGCTGTCCGCGCTGGACGACCAGCTGCTGGAGGCCGCGTCGATCGACGGAGCGAACGCCTGGCAGAAGTTCTGGAGCATCACCTTCCCGCAGATCCTGCCGATGAGCGCGATCCTGTGGGTGCTGATGACCATCTGGTCGGTCAACGACTACGAGACGCCGTACCTGCTGACGAACAACTCAGCCAACGCCCGGACCATGATGGTCTACACCTTCGACACCTCGCTCTTCGGCACCAATGGTCTCGGGACGGGGTCGGCCTCGGCCGTGTTGACCCTGCTGGTACTGGGCGTCCTGGCCTACTTCATGCTGAAACTACAGAAGGCGGGGGGAAGCGAGTGACGACCATCATGAGCGCAGGTCCGGTCGAGCCGACCGATCGCCGCCGGAGCCGCGAGGCGCGCAAGCGCGCCCTGACCTGGGTCAAGGCGGGCGTCCTGCTCCTGGTCATGGTGCTGATCAACATGCCGGTCGTGCTGACCGTGGTGAACTCGTTCCGGCCGAAGAACGACATCCTCAACGGTTCGACCCTCTTCCCGCAGAACGTGGTGCTGGACAACTACGTCGCCGTTCTCGGCAAGACGAGTTTTGCCACCTGGTTCCTGAACTCGGTGTGGGTGTCCCTGGTCGCCACCCTGATAGCCCTGGTCGCCTCGGGCCTGGCCGGGTACTCCCTGTCCCGCTACCGGACCAGGGTCAACGCCGTCTACTCCAACGTGCTGATGGCATTCCAGCTGTTCCCGCTGGTGCTGTCCATCGTCGCCCTGATGATCGTGTTCACCAGGCTCGGCCTCACCAAGACCTTCGCCCCGGCGATCGTGCTGTACATCGTGATGGCGCTGCCGTTCTGCACCTGGATGTTCAAGGGCTTCTTCGACTCGATCCCGCGTGAACTGGAGGAGGCCGCCCGGGTGGACGGCTGCTCGTCCTTCACCGCGATGATCAGGATCGTGATCCCGCTGGCGGGTCCCGGTGCGGCCGCGGTGGCGATCTATGCCTTCCTGCTCGCCTACAACGAGTACATGGTCGCGTCGGCCTTCCTGAAGGATCCGTCCTCGTTGCGGACGATCTCGATCGGCCTGCGCACATTCTTCCAGCAGAACACCACGGAGTGGGGGCAGATCCTGGCGGCCTCGACGCTGGCGGCACTGCCGCCGTTGGTGCTGTTCCTGCTGGTGCAGAAGTGGATGATCCAGGGAATGGCGGCCGGTGCGGTGAAGGGTTAGGGACGCGCTGGTCAACCCCGGTTCATCCCCGCCGAGCCGGGGTGGACGACGAAACCTGCCGGTCAGCCGGCGAAGGAGAGGACTGACAATGACAACAGCAGAACAGATGGGGCCGGCCGCGCCGCGCCGCAACCCGTCCTTCACCGCCGACCTGCTGGCCCGGGTGGCGGCGCTGCCGCTGGAGACCAAGGTGGAACTGCTCACCGGCCGAACCGCGTGGCGGTTACACACCGCACCGGCGGTGGGGCTGGCGGAACTGGTGGTCTCCGACGGGCCGACCGGCGTCCGCGGTACCGAGGAGGACGAGAGCGAGACCTCGATCTCGCTGCCGTCCCCGACGGCGGTCGCCGCCACCTGGGACCCCGACCTGGCCCGCCGGGCCGGAAGCGTCCATGCCGGCGAGGCGCGGCGGCACCGCATCGACGTGATCCTGGCGCCGGTGGTCAACCTGCAGCGCACGCCGGTGGGCGGCAGGCACTTCGAGTTCCAGTCGGAGGATCCGCTGTTGTCGGGCGCGATGGCCGCCGGCGTCATCGAGGGGATCCAGGGCGAGGGCGTCGGGGTGTGCGTCAAGCACTTCATCGGCAACGAGTCCGAGACCCTGCGCACCCAGTATCTGGCCCGGATCGACGAGCGGACCCTGCGCGAGGCCTATCTCGCCCCGTTCGAGGTGGCGGTCAGGCAGGCCGGGGCGTGGAGCATCATGGCGTCCTACAACCGGCTGGACGATGGTGTCGAGTCGGCTCCGGCCGTCGCCCATCACCGGTTGCTGACCGAGCTGCTGAAGGACGAGTGGGGCTACGACGGCCTGGTGGTCAGCGACTGGACGGCGGCCCGGACGACGGTGGAGCCGGCCCTCGGCGGCCTCGACCTGGTGATGCCCGGACCGGCCGGTCCGTGGTCGCGTGGGCAGCTGCTGGCGGCCGTCCGTGACGGTGCGGTGGGCGAGGAGTTCATCGACGACAAGGTGGCACGCCTGCTGCTGCTGGCGAGTCGGGTGGGCAAGCTGGAGGGCTACTCCGTCCCGGTTCCGGCCGGACGGGCGGCGGACCCGGACGGGCTGATCCGGCAGCTGGCCGCGCGCACCGTCACGGTGCTCGCCGACGACGACCGCGCGCTGCCGGTGGCCGATCCCGCGGCGGTCGCCTCGGTGGCGCTGATCGGGCCGAACGCGGTCGAGCCGTTCGTCCAGGGCGGTGGATCGGCGCTGGTGAACCCGGCGAGCGTCCGGACCGCCGCCGAGGCCTTCGCCGAGGCGTTCCCGAACGCAGCGGTCAGCCTGCACCAGGGAGCCGACTCGCGGGTCACCCCCGCCGTCGCCGAACCCTCCCGGCTCACCGATCCGGTCAGCGGGGAACCCGGGCTGCGGGTCGAGATCCTCGATGCCGGCGGGTCGGTGATCGAGGAGCGGTCGGGTGTGGCGGCGGACGTCTTCTGGCGGCGCGGGGTGCCGGCCGGGGGAGCCACCGTCCGGATCAGCGTGGACATCGCCCTGGACACGCCGGGGGAGCACTGGGTCGGCTTCGCCACCCCGGGTGCGCACCGTACGACGGTGAACGGCGACCTGGTCTCCACCAGCGCGGAACGGCTCTCGGGGGGCGAGGTGCTGATGCGCTCGCTGCACCACACCCCGGCCTACCACGGGGTCACGGTCACCGGGCCCGGCGTCGCCAGGTTGGTGTCCGAGGCCCAGGTCTACGCCGACGACAACTGGGAGTACTTCGTGCGCGCGGTCGTCCACCACGTCGTTCCCGGTCCCACTGCCGACGAACTGATCGGGGAGGCGGTCGCCGCGGCGACCGCCGCCGAACTCGCCCTCGTGGTGGTCGGCACCAACTCGCAGGTGGAGACCGAGGGCTACGACCGCACCAGCCTGGCGCTGCCCGGACAGCAGGACAGGCTGGTGGCGGCGGTGCTGGCCGCCCGTCCGGATGCAGTCGTGGTGGTCAACGCCGGTGCGCCGGTGGTGCTGCCCTGGCTCGACCGGGCGCGGACCGTGCTGTGGGCCTGGTTCGGCGGCCAGGAGGGGCTGCGCGGTGTTGCCGACGCCCTGAGCGGACGGACCGAGCCCACCGGGCGGCTGCCCTGGACCCTGCCCGGCAGCGAGGCGGACGTCCCGGTGCCGAACGCGCTGCCGGTGGGCGAGGGGTTGCTGGTCGACTACACCGAGGGCATCGACATCGGCTACCGCGGCTGGCTGCGGGCCGGGGCGCGCCCCGCCCGTCCGTTCGGGTTCGGGCTGGGCTGGACCACCTGGCGCTACGGGACGCCGCGGATCGCCGCCGAGGCGGACGGTGGCGTGACCGTCGAGGTCGAGCTGACCAACACCGGTCCGCGCCGCGGCCGCGAGACCGTCCAGGTCTACCTGGAGGGGCCCGGCGGGGAGCCCGTCCGTCCGGTGCGCTGGCTGGCCGGCTTCGCCGGCGCGGAGGCCGATCCGGGCCAGGCGGTCACCGTCCGGATCTCAGTCGCCCGCCGTGCCTTCGAGGTCTGGGACGTCACCGCCCACGACTGGACGGTTCCCGCCGGACGGTACCGGCTGGTGGTGGCCCACGACCTCACCGACGACCGCGGCAGCCTCGTCGTGACCCGCTGACGTGAACAGGGAGAGGGCCATGGCCAGGATCGGCATCGTCGGGGTCGGCAACATCGCCGGCCAGTACTTCACCACCTTCGACCGGTTGCCGGACACCGAGGTGGTGGCGCTGGCCGACCAGGACCTCGAGCGGGCACGGAAGGCGGTCGCCACGCGGGGCGGACGGGCGTTGCCCGTTGCCGGACTGCTGGCCGACCCCGACATCGATCTGGTGGTGAACCTCACCCCGCCGCTGGTGCATGCCACGGTGAGCCAGGCGGTGGTCGAGGCGGGCAAGAACCTCTACAGCGAGAAGCCGTTGGTGCTGGACCCGGCGGACGGGCGGCGGTTGCTCGACACCGCGGCGCGGGCCGGGGTGGCGGTGGGCTGTGCCCCTGACACCTTCCTCGGCACCGGCATCCAGAGCGCGGTGAAGGCGCTGGACGACGGTGTGGTCGGGGAGGCCGTCGGTGCGCTGGCGCTGTGGGGCGCGGCCGGACCGGAGACCTGGCATCCCAACCCCCAGTCGTTCTACGCCACCGGTGGCGGGCCGGTGCTCGACATGGGGCCGTACTACGTCACCGCCCTGGTGGCCCTGCTCGGGCCGGTGGCCTCGGTCACCGCGCGCTCGACCACCAGCGGCCGGCGGCGGGTGGTGGGCTCCGGCCCGCTCGCCGGGACGCTGCTGAGCGTCGAAGTGCCGACCTACGCCACCGCGATCCTGGAGCACGCCGGCGGTGCGATCTCGACTGTCGTGCTGAGCTTCGACAGCTTCGGCGACCTCTGCGAGCTTGAGGTCCACGGAACCGCTGGACGGCTGCGGCTGCCCGATCCCAACTGGTTCTCCGGGCGCGGCAGCGTCCTGACCGCGGGCGCGGACGGCTGGCGGGAACTCGAGCCGATCGCCGGCTACCTCGACACCGGCCGCGGAATCGGTGCCGCCGAACTGCTCCGCGCCCGGGCGGATGGACGCCCGCCCCGGGCCTCCGGTGCGCTCGCGCTCCACGTCACCGAGGTGCTGCGGGCGATCAACGACGCAGCTCCGGGCGACGGGCCGGTCGTCATCGCCAGTCGTCCCGACCGCCCCGCCCCGGTCGAGCTCGCCGCCGACACCGCGCCGTGAACCGCCATCGCCGAAGTGTCGGGAGCAGGGTCCACGCGGTTCTCCCCGGGCACAAACCGGGCGAGAGCGGCCGGTCGCGTGCACTATCTACGCGACCAGCCTCTGCTGCCCGGTTTGTGTCGGGGAAGGGAGAGGCGGAACTCCGTTATCGAACTGAAATACAGCCTGCACTTGACGATGAGAGCGCTTCCATCATGTAATGGGAGCGCTCTCAGTGGTTCGCCCACCCGAGCCAGCGCGGTATCCCAACAGACGAAGGAGTCCAGATGCGCTCACACACCCTGCTGCGAGGAACGGCCGCCGCCGCGATCGCAGCGATCCTGTTCGCGGGCTGTGCCCAGACGCCCGCCCCGGCTCCGTCCGACAGCGGCGCGCCGCCGACCGACTCGGCTGCGCCGGCGGAACCGATCACGCTCACCGTCGCCACCTTCAACGAGTTCGGCTACGACAACCTGCTGGCCGAGTACACCAAGCAGAACCCGAACGTGAAGGTGGTCGAGAAGAAGGCAGCGACCTCCAATGAGGCGCGCGAGAACTTCATGACCAAGATCGGCGCCGGCTCGGGCCTGTCCGACATCGAGGCCGTCGAGGTCGACTGGCTGACCGAGATCATGCAGGCCTCCGACTACCTGGCCGACCTGAACTCGCCCGACGTCGAGGGCCGCTGGCTGGACTGGAAGTCCGCCCAGGCCACCACCGCCGACGGCAAGCTGATCGGCTACGGCACCGACATCGGCCCCGAGGGCGTCTGCTACCGGGCCGACATGTTCGAGGCGGCCGGCCTGCCCACCGACCGCGAGGAGGTCGCCAAGCTGCTCGGCACCTGGGACGACTACTTCGCCCTCGGCAAGCAGTTCGTGGCCAAGTCCGACGCCGCCTGGTTCGACTCCACCGATGCCATCTTCCAGGGCATGGTGAACCAGGTCGCCAACCCGTTCTCGTCCACCGAGCCGGAGGAGACCATCATCCCGCTCGACCAGAACACCGCCATGAAGGAGATGTACGACAAGGTCATCAAGGCGGCCCAGGACGATGATCTCTCCGCCCACCTGGCGCAGTGGAGCACCGACTGGTCGGCAGCCTTCCAGGTCAAGCCGGAGGACGCCGGGAAGCAGGCCACCTTCGCCACCATGCTCTGCCCGGGCTGGATGCTCGGCGTGATCGAGGGCAACGCGGCCGGCGTCGAGGGCTGGGACATCGCCAACGCCTTCCCCGGTGGCGGCGGCAACTGGGGTGGCTCCTTCCTGGTCGTCCCGGCGGCAGGCCCCAACGTCGAGGAGGCCAAGAAGCTGGCCGCCTGGCTGACCGCACCCGAGCAGCAGATCGAGGCCTTCAAGCTCAAGGGCACCTTCCCGAGCCAGGTCGAGGCGCTGAAGAGCCCGGATCTGCTGGGCGTGTCGAACCCGTTCTTCAACGACGCTCCGACCGGTCAGATCCTGGCCGACCGGGCGAACGCGGTGACGGTGAACCCGTTCAAGGGCCCGAACTACTTCGCGGTCCGGCAGGCCATCTCGGACGCGATCAACCGGGTGGACGTGGACAAGACCGATGACCGTGAGGCCTCCTGGGCCAAGGCGGTCTCCGAGGTCGCCGCTCTAGGCTGACCCATCGTCAGGGTCGGTGGTCGGGATCCTCACGGTCCCGGCC
>JAEXCA010000210.1 GCA_023393755.1 Actinomycetes bacterium
ACCTTGTCCTGGGCCACCTCCAGCTGCTCGCCCGCCTTGGCGAAGTCGGCGGCCGCCAGCGCGTCACCGGCCTCGAAGGTGAGCCGGCGGGCGTCCCCGGCCAGGATGATGATCTGCATCGCGGCGCTGACCAGGCTGTCTTCGTTGATTTCTTCCATTGTCGTGTCTCCTTGCAGCGTGGCTCAGGCCGCCACGGCTTCGGCGGCCGGCGCGGACTCGGTTTCCAGGGTCTGCTTCTCGTAGGACTTGAAGAACGGGTACCAGATCGCCGCCGACAGCACGAAGATCACCAGCATCAACAGCACGGCGGTCACCGAACCGGTCGCCAACCAGGTGGAGACCGGGAACGGCGCGTACCACATGTCGAACTGGTACATCGGGATCGGCGCGAACGGGATCACCTTGGTGAACAGCCAGACCACCAGCGGCAGGATGATGCCCTGCAGCCACATCGGGATCATCAGGGTGGGGTTCCAGGCGATGGCGCCGAACACCACCGGCTCGTTGATGTTGAAGATCGCCGGCGGCAGGCAGGCCCGGCCCAGCGCCTTGAGCTTGGGCGCCTTGGAGAGCATCAGCATGATGACCAGCGGGAAGGTCGCGCCGATGCCGCCGATCCACAGGTACGCGGAGTAGACGGTGGACTGGGTGACCAGGTTGGTGGCGGTGCCGTCCATGTTGGCCTGCATCGCGGCCAGCATCACCGGGGTGAAGACCGGGGTCAGCACCCAGGAGGAGATGCCCATCGAGTACAGGAAGCAGAAGATGAACAGCATCAGGGCGAAGCCCCAGGGGGTTTCGATCACGCCGGCCAACGGCATGAAGATGGCCATCACGACGTTGTAGAGATCGAACTTCGCCACGTCCACCAGCAGCCAGCCGGTCACCACCACGACGGCGATCGGCAGCATGGAGTCGAACCAGGCGCGGACGAAGTCCGGGATGACCGAATCCTCGGAGAAGAAGGAGAACTTGCCGAACAGGCTCATCACCCAGCCGGCGAACAGGCCGGCCACGATCGCGACGAACATACCGCCGGCACCCAGGGCACTGTGACCGAAGCCGGGCTGGCCGTCAGCCAGCACCTGCGGGGTGATGATGATCAGGAAGAGCGAGATGCCGGACAGACCGGCGATGATGCGCTGCTTGCGCAGCCGCTTCTTCTCCATCAGGTTGAACGGGATCAGGAACGAGATGAACAGCGAGATCAGCCCCATGGTCCAGCCGAACGGGGTCCAGAAGCTGGGCAGCCAGGGGATGTAGTCGTTGAGGATGGCCAGCATCACGAAGAGCGAGCCGAGGAAGATGAACGGCAGCGTCTGCATGATCGAGTCCTTGAGGGTCACGATCCAGACGTTGTTGTTGATCTTCATCATGCGTGGCGAGAACGAGGTCTCCAGCCAGTCCATGAACTTCTTCATCAGTTGATGCCCTTCGCGGCCAACTCGGCGAGCAGGTGGTCGACAGCCTTGTCACCGTCGAGGGTTGAGTAGTAGTCGGGCAGCATCTGGATGACGGTGACCGGGGCGTCGCCGACGTACTCGTCCACCTCGTCGAGGATGTAGGCCAGGTGCGGGCCGACCATCAGCACGTCGATCTCGTCGATGTAGTTCTCGATCTCGGCCTCGCCACGGGCGACCACCTTGGTGTCCAGCCCGCGGGCCGCCGCCGCCTTGCGGATGTTGGCCGCCATGAACCCGCTGCTGGCTCCGGAACCACACACCAGTAGGATCCGTATCTGCTTCATTGCGCCTCCTTGCTGCTCGGCACCCGGGTGGCGCCCTACCGCTCCACGGTCGCGGATCCGCGGCCCGGCTGCCACCAGAGTCCCTTCCGCACCCCAGGAAGGCCCGGCCCCGCCCTTCCGGGGGTGCGGAAGGAATGGTGGTGGCATTTCGTCCCCTGAAGGTCAATGATCGGCTGGCAGGGAGGGTCGACGACGAACCATGGAGACACGCGAAGAGCGCCTGCAGCAGCTGCTGAACGAGCTGCGCGCGGCCGACGGGCGGCTGACCGGCCGCGAGTTGGCGCTGCGGCTGGGCGTCACGGCGCGGAGCGTGCGGGACTACGTCCGGGCGATCAACCAGGACGCGGAGGCCCAGTTGGTGATCTCCGACCAGGACGGCTACCGGCTGGACGAGCGCGCCTACCGGCGGTACCGGAACCGGCTGAGCCGGCGCAGCACCGGCTACGACAGCCCGGAACAGCGGCTCTACTACATCGTCCGCTTCCTGGTCGGGCATGCCGAGGGGGCTGACGTCTTCGAACTGGGGGAGCAGCTCAGCGTCAGCCCGGCCACCATCGAGGCGGATCTGGGACGCGCCCGCGAGCTGTTGCGCGAGCACCAGCTGGTGATCCGCCGGGAGCGGGAGATCGTCCGGATCGAGGGCCCCGAACGGCAGCAGCGCAAGCTGGTCCGCCACCTGCTGCTGAGTTCGGGCCAGGCCGGCCTGCCGAGCCTGGACAGCCCGCAGCGGCACGGCCGGGCGCGACAGCTGCACGATGCCGCGATCGGCCACCTCGCCGAAGCCGGCCTCGACGTCAACGAGTACGTGCTCAACGACCTGGTGATGCACCTGACCATCGCCGCCGACCGGATCAGCGCCGGCCATGTGCTCGCCGCCGCTGGTGACCCGTTGCCGACCGGCCGCCACGCCGCGGTCTGGGAGGCGGCCCAGGGTCTCGCCGACGCGGTCCGGCAGGTCTTCGACGTGGAGCTCTCCGAGGCCGACCTGCGCAATCTGCACGACATCCTGGCCACCCGGGTCTCCGAACGGGCCGTCCGGACCGCGGTCGCCGAACCGGCCCTGACCATCACCCGGGAGGCGCTGCGGGATCTCTCCAGCCACTTTCTGCTCGATCTCTACGACGAGTCCACGGTGCTGGCGCTCGCCCTGCACGTCCAGGCGCTGATCGCCCGCGCCCGGGCCGGCGAGAGCCTGGACACCCCGCTGGGGCCCGACTTCCGCAACATGCACCCGTTGATCCACGAGCTGGCGTTGCAGTTCGCCCACCGGATCGAGGCCCGCACCCGGATCGAGGTCGGCGCCGGGGAGGTCGACTTCCTCGCCTTCCACCTGGGCAACCAGGTGCAGCGCCAGATGACGCAGGGCCCGCCGGTCACCATCACCTGCGTGGCACCCCGGTACAGCGACCTCCACGAACAGCTGGCCGACCGGCTCGGACGGGCGGTGCAGGAGCATGCCGTGGTGGAGGACCTGGTGACCAGCCTCAGCCACGACTGGTCGACCCTGACCAGCGACCTGGTGGTTTCGGTGGTGGATCTCGATCTCGACACTGTGCCGGTGCTGCGGATCAGTCCCTTCCTCACCGACGCCGACATCGACAAGGTGGTCGCGGCGGTCCGGGCCGAGCGGGTGCGGGCGGCGCGGGCCAAGCTGCGCGCCGACCTGATCCAGCTGCTGGATCCGAACCTCTTCCACCGCCGGGACCAGGTCGCCGGCAAGCTGGACGCGCTCACCCTGTTGAGCGACACCCTGGAACGGGAGGGCTATGTCGGACGGGGCTTCCTGGCCGACGTGCTGGACCGGGAGCGGCGCTCGCCGACCGCCTTCGGCGGTCAGTTCGCCATCCCGCACTCGATGTACATGGACGCCGCCAAGACCGGCATCGCCGTGCTGATCAGCGACACCCCGATCCCGTGGGGTCCGTCCGCGGTGCGCCTCGTCCTGATGTTCGCGGTCAGCCCGGAGGGCAGGCCGGTGTTCCGGGACGTGCTGGACGAGTTGATCAGCGTCCTGAACGAGCCGGCCAACATCATCGAACTGCTGGACGACTGCCAGGATCACCACGGCTTCGTCCGCCGGCTGAGCGGGCTGCTCAGCCGCTGAGCCGTTGTGCGGCGTGGGCGATCTGAGCTCGGGACGAGACGCCCAGGGCCTTCATGATGCCGTTGATCCGGCGCTTGACGGTCGAAATCGAGACGTAGAGTTCGGCGCTGATCTGGCGGTTGGTGTAGCCCTCCGCAATCAAGCGGATGATTCTGGAGTCAGCGTCAGCGAACACCGGGTGATTCGGCCCGACCTCCCGGTTGCGGACCGGTAGGACGGCGAGACCCTCGGCGGCAGCGCGAATCGCGTGTGCCATCGCAGACACCCTGGTGCTCTTCACGAGATAGCCACGTGCTCCGGCGTCAAGCATCAGATCGACCAACTGGTCGCCCGCCAGGGAAGTCAGGGCCAATACGATCTGGTCGGGGTTCCGTTGGCAGATCGCCCGGGTCGCCTGGGCTCCGTTCAGGTGCGGCAGCTGAATGTCCATCAAGATCACATCCGGCTTCAGGGTCTCGGCAGCCTGCACGGCGGCCCGACCATCAGCGCAGGCCCCGATCAGCTCCAGCCCGTCCTGGCCGGCGAGCAACTCGGCCAGCTCGGTTCTGACGAACAGGTCGTCGTCGACCAGCAGGACGCGGACCGGTGGCGTCATGACGGCACCCGGGATCCAGACTCCGTCCGCGGCATGACCACCCTGGTCAGCCAGCTTTTCGGACCTTGTTGGGTGTCGAGTCGGCCACCGAAGGTCTGCAGGCGGTCCTGAACCGCTGCGAGTCCCATCGAGTTGCCGGAGCCGGTGTCCCGACCGCCCGGGTGATTGAGGAAGACCAGCTCCACAAACTGTGGCTCGACCGTGGCCATGATCGAGCTGGGTCGGGAGGGATCACCGTGGCGCACCATGTTGGCGACGGCCTCATTTGCGGCATCGGCGAGCGCCCCAGCGCGTCCCGGATCAAGATCTGCAAGGTTGCCGTGAACCGTCAGAATGACCTCGTAGCCATGCGTTCTCAGCAAGTCGACACCGGTCTGCAGTGTCTCTACGAGGGGCACGTGGCTGGCTGCTGGCTCGGCCGCTGGTTCGGGGTCCTTCATCATGTTCAGCGTCCAGCGCAGTTGCTGGTTGGCCAGATCGATACCATCGATGATCTCGTCCAGGCCGGCTGCCGACGGGGCGGACTGCAGCCTCTGGGCACGTAGTGAGGTCAGTGCGAGGGTCCGTGCCGCACTGTCGTGGAGTTCTCGGGCGAGCGCCTGTCGATCTGCCAGGATTTCCGCTCTGCGGCTCTCCTCGCTAGTTCGGACGGCCGCTGCATACGAGTTGCCGATCAGCCAGGCAATGGCAACCAGCCCCATCCACGCCGCCCAGCTACGGAGGATGGATACTCCGTCGGCGCCTTCTGCCCGATACCAGACCAGAGCTAGCAGCCACACCACCGCGATAGCCGTCAGCACGAGGCGTTCCCGACGTTGATCACGCAGCCCTGCGCCGACGATGGCGATCAATGGCAGGTACTGGCCGAGAGTCTGCCAGTCGATCGGTGTCACCAGGTACCCGGCGAGACAGACACCGAGCAACACGATGCCGTACTTCGGACGCAAGGCGGTGAGAATCACGGCCGCAGAGGTCACCAGGTCCAGAGCGAACGCGCCTGGCTGAGCCCCCATGGCCAACAAGATCAGGCAGAGCACCAACAGCACACCGACGAGGGCCAAGTCCAGGTTGGCCACGTACCTGCGCATGGCCTCAGGGTATCCAAGACGGCTTGCTACAAGCCGAGTCCAGGTGCACAAGCTCGCAGTGTTGAGCCACCTGGCTCAACCTGCGAACCGAGTGGTTCAGCAAGGGCGCATCCGATCGAGATCGCAACCACGCCTGCCCAGAATGGCGACATGACTCGGTATCAGAACACCTTTCAGGCGGCCCGACTGACCTGCCTTGGGGCGATGGCCGCTGCCGTTCTGCTGGTTGGCTGCAGTACGGCGGGGCAGCCGGTCGCTAGCCAGATCTCAGAAGCGGAGTACCGTTCGGCAGTGGACGCCGCCGCGCAGTGCATGAGGCGGGCCGGGTTCGAGGTGGGTGAACTGCAGCTTGAACCCAACGGCTGGCGTTGGTCCTTCTCGCTCGGTGGTTTAGGGGCTGGGGCATCGGACACGGAGCGGAGTGCGTTCGATGCCCGCATGGACACCGCCTACGAGGAATGCATGAAGGAGCATGTTGGCGGCTTGGAGAACGCCTACCGTCGCAGCCGTATCGTCCCGGCGGAACAACGTGCGGCGGTGATGGAGAAGTTCCTGGCGTGTGCCCGGCAGGCTGGGGTCGACACGCTGGAAGCTTCCGATAGCGAAGAGGCGATCGAGACCAAGCTCAGCCGGGTCGAAGGCGATGTCTACCCCAAGGTGGAGCTGTGCCGTCAACAGTTCGAAGGACTGTGGCCCCAGAGCATTCCGGCATGAGCACTCGGTGGACTCTGGCGGTGCTCGCGGCCTGTACGGCAGGGCCGCTGGCGTTGGTAGCTGGGCTTCTCACGCTCGCGCCGGACTCGGACCTGCAGGCTGAGCTCAATGCGCCCGTGGTCCAGCCCTTGGCCGAGCGGGAGGTGTACTTCGATACCGAGGCCATCGCCACCGGCATAATGTCGCCGTCCGTGGAGGTGCCGGCGGGCACCACGGAGGGCACCGTTACCTCGCTGGAGATTGCGCCGGGCGACACGGTGACGACCGGCACGGTGATCGCCAAGGTCGACGGTTTGGCGGTGACGGCCTATCACAGCAGCCAGGCGTTCTACCGGCCGCTCTCCTTTGGGGCGAAGGGCTGGGATGTCACGCTGCTGCAGCGACTCACGCCCCGTCTCGGTGGGCCGAAGCTCCCCAAGACCGGCGAGTTCCGAACGCAGACCACAGCTGCTGTGAAGACGCTGGAACGCGAGCGTGGCGTCGAGAAGCCGACCGGGATCTTCGACCCAGGTTGGCTGGTGCGGATCCCACAGCCAGAGGTGACTGTCTCGGAGCTGTCATTGCAGGTTGGCGTGCCTTTCCCCGCGCTAGGCACCACGGTCTTCAAGACCGCCACGGAGTTGACCGGGGTCAACATCTCTGCGGCGGGATTCTCCGGGCCGGACGGAAACTACGTGTTCGCCGTGGATGGCGCGACCTATCCACTGCAGTACCAGGACGGCTCCTGGGTTCTGGACGACCCCGACCCATGGCAGCAACTGCTCACCGATACTGAACCCCGGACCGGGATCGTCCGGCTGCAGGATCCCGTGCCGTTGATCACGGTGCCACCTGCGGCGCTCCTGGCTGGCCAGTCAGGGACGTGCGTGCTGACGATGATGGGGGATCGCCCACAGGCGGTGCCGGCCGAGGTCGTTGTGGAGGATCTGGGCGTGGCCGCGATCAACACCGATCTGCCGCTTGGCTCTGGCGTCGTGACCAACCCTGTGCAGGCGTTCCCGGAGCTGTCGTGTCCCTAGAGCTGCGGCAGATCCAACATCGTTTCCCGACTGGCCTGGACGACATTCTGCGCGGTGTTGACCTGTACGTGGCCAACGCTGAGTCCGTCGCGGTGATGGCTCCCTCCGGAACGGGCAAGACCACCCTGCTGGCCATCGCCGGCGGCCTGATCCGTCCGGCCAGCGGGAGCGTCGAGTACGACGGGATTGCCCCGGACCGAGCCGTGCGGCACTCGGTTGGGTGGGTGCTCCAGACGGTGAACCTGCTGCCCGCGCACACCGCCGTGCACAACGTGGCGCTGCCGCTGCTGGCAGGTGGGCTACCCAGTCGGGAAGCTAACCATCGCGCCGTTGCCCAGCTGGACGTCCTGCACCTTGGCCACCTCGCCGAACGGCCTGCCCGGCTGCTGTCGGGTGGCGAGGCGCAACGGATAGCCGTCGCACGGGCACTGGTCAGCCGTCCCAGCATCCTGTTGGCCGACGAACCCACCGCTAACCTCGATCCGCACACCGCGCTGGAGGTCGCGGCAACCCTGTTGGCCAGTGAGTCCGGGTCGTCCATTCTGATCGCCACCCACGACCCGAAGGTTGCCGCGCTGGCCGACCGAACCCTATTGCTGTCCGAAGGCGTTCTGGTGGGAGCTGGCGATGTGGCGTCCGGTTGAGCTACTTCGCGAAGCGGTCGGAAACATCGGTGCTCGTCAGATCGGGCACACGCTGATGCTGAGCGTGCTGATTCTGGCGGTGAACCATGCTCACGTCACGACGTTGAACAGCACCTTGGCTCAGGAACAGGCTCTGCGGGACGCCGGCTCACTGGTGTGGGTCGCGCGCAGCCAGACCGACAGCCTGCCCGGCCGAGCCTGTGAGGCGTTGAACGGCGTCACCGGCGTGGCGGCGGCGGGTGGCGCCCGCCGTGGCACACCGGACCAGCTGGTACTGGCCACCACCGGGCAGCCCGTCGCCCTGCTACGCGTCACTCCCAACGCCGTGCGGGTGTGGAGCGAGCACCCGGCTGCTCAGGGCGTCCTGCTCGGCACGGCCTACGCCGGGCAGGGGATTGCCGCCATCGGCACCGAACTCCGGGAAGCCACCACCGGACACCTCCTGAGGGTGGCTGCGACGGTACCCGCCCCAGGGACGGATCTGCTCGATTCGAACCTGGTTGTCGTGGGCACCCCGGACCAACTGCTGAGCGAATGCTGGGTTCGGATGCTGCCCACCGCAACCTTTGACACCGGCGAGGCGCTTCTGGCGCACACCTTCGGAGGCTCCGAGACGCAGATCGCCCCGGCTTTGCCTGCGTCCACCCAACTACTGTCGCCCAGCGGCCAGTGGCAGGCCTTCCGGAACCTGCGACTGTGGGCGATCGCCGGCCTGATCGGCGGCATGGCGTTCGCCTTCCTCACCCGAACCCGGCGGACCGAGTTGGCGGTCTACGCCACCTTCGGGACGAGCCCTGGAGAACTCCGAACCCTGCTGGCGATCGAGGCCTGCGTTGGGCATGCCGCCGCCTGGGCCATGGGGACGTCCTGGGCGCTCCTGCTCGCCCAGCTCAGCGGCTACGCACTGCCGGAGGTCGCCGTAACCCTGCTCAGAACGTCCCTACTGACGGCGTTCACGTCGCTGGCCGTTTCGGTGATCCTCATCCTCGGCCAGCGCCGGGGTAACCTGCTCGACAGCCTGAAGAACCGCTGAAACCTCCTTGTCAATCAACGAGACCGAGAGCAGCTCGGGCCCAACCGCGATTTTCGTCGCTCAGACCGCCTGCTTCGGTGGCAAGGTCGGCGACTAGCTCTCGGAACGATGCCCAATCGGGCTGGTTCTCGGTGACCGAGGCACGCAGGCGGGCATAGTGCTCGTTAGCGTCCACCAAATCGACTGCACCGGCACGGATGTCAGCGAGTCGCCGGGTGGCTTCAGTCCGCCAAACTGCGTCGACCTCGCTCGTGTCCGCTGGGTCATGGAGACTTTCGAGCAGGGCATTCGCGACGAGCGCGCGCTGATCGGCGTCGAGCGCGAGAGCGTCTCGGATCAAGGCTGCGGTGTCCGGTGCCATGTCTCTGAGTGTAGGCCGGACAGCCGACAG